>NZ_JBIAQC010000008.1:0-402168 GCF_042888685.1 Streptomyces sp. NPDC002779 | reverse complement strand
GCGTCAACGTCCTGTGGGCTCTGATCCGTGACCGACGGTGTTACGAAGTGACACCCCCAGCGACTACGGCAGCTTGACAACAGCATTAGGAAGCGACCAGTTCCTGGGTCTCGGTCCTCGGCTGGACCCGCGAGGTCCGGCGCAGCCACAGCACGTCCCGTCCGAACGACCACACCAGCGCCGCGAGAGCGGTGGCGACGACGCCGAGTCCGACGAGGTGCGGCAGCAGGCCCGAGGCCGCCAGCAGCAGGAACACGCCCTGGAGCGCGGCCACCGTCTTGCGGGCGGTGCTCGGCGGCAGCGGGGCGTTCAGCCACGGACACAGGCGGGCGGCGGCCACGAAGCCGTAGCGCATGCCGCCGATCAGCAGGACCCACGGGCCATGCGTCATCGAGACATGGACGCTGAGCACCAGGATCAGGAACGCGTCGACCTCCATGTCGAAGCGGGCGCCCAGCGCGGTGGAGGTGCCGGTGCGGCGGGCGACCTTGCCGTCGACGCCGTCGAGGATCAGGGCCACGGCCGTCAGACCGACCAGCAGGGTCAGCGGCGGCGGGCTCTGGAAGGAGTCCGCGACCAGGGCGGTGACCCCGCCGACCAGGATGGAACGGCCGAGGGTGACCCGGTTGGCGGGGCCGAAGGAACGCAGCCGGGAGCGGTGCAGGGCCCGGGAGAGCACCGCCCAGGTGGCGACGGCGAACGCGAGTCCGGTCAGCCAGCCCGCCGGCCCCATGCCGATCGCCGTGCCGAGCAGCGCCAGCACCAGGATCTGCACGCCCGCTCCGAGCGCCGTCTCCTGCTGGACCAGCCTCGCGTCATACGTGTTGTTCAGGGCCACCGAACATCCTCCGGCCGTGTGACAGAGTCGATCGACGCCGCGTACTGTGCGCGGCCTGTGCACACCTCGGTACGTGAACCACTTCCCGATCGTTCAGGAGGATGCGGATGACGCCACCCGCACGCGCGTTCTGGCTCAGCAGTCCGGGTGAAGGCGAGATCCGGGAGGTCACCCTTCCGGTCCCGGCCGAGGGGGAGGTGCTGGTCCGCGCCCTGTACTCCGGGGTGAGCCGCGGCACCGAGACCCTGGTCTTCCGCGGCGGCGTCCCCGAGAGCCAGCACGCGACGATGCGGGCGCCGTTCCAGGAGGGCGACTTCCCGGCGCCGGTGAAGTACGGCTACCTCAGCGTCGGGGAGGTCGAGCAGGGCCCCGCGGACCTCGTCGGCAGCACCGTCTTCTGCCTCTACCCGCACCAGACGCGGTACGTCGTCCCGGTCGGCGCCGTCACGCGGGTGCCCGCCGGCGTCCCCGCCGAACGGGCCGTCCTCGCCGGCACCGTGGAGACCGCCGTCAACGCGCTCTGGGACGCGGCGCCCCTGATCGGCGACCGGATCGCGGTGGTCGGCGGCGGCATGGTCGGCTGCTCGGTGGCCGCGCTGCTGGCCCGTTTCCCGGGCGTACGGGTGCAGTTGGTGGACGCCGATCCGGCGCGGGCGAAGACCGCCGAGGCGCTCGGCGTGGAGTTCGCGCTGCCGCGGGACGCGCGCGGGGAGTGCGACCTCGTCGTGCACGCCAGCGCCACCGAGCAGGGCCTCACCCGCTCGCTCGAACTGCTGTCCGCCGAAGGTACGGTCATCGAACTGAGCTGGTACGGCGACCGGCCCGTCACCCTGCCGCTCGGCGAGGCCTTCCACTCCCGCCGGCTCGTCATCCGCAGCAGCCAGGTCGGCACCGTCTCTCCGGCCCGCCCCGGCCGTACCTACGCCGACCGGCTCGCCCTCGCCCTCGAACTCCTCGCCGACCCGGCGCTCGACGCCCTCGTCACGGGCGAGAGCGCGTTCGAGGAGTTGCCTCAGGTGCTGCCGAGGCTCGCGTCCGGGGAGATTCCGGCGCTGTGTCACCGCGTGCGGTACGGGACGAGCGCCTGACCTGAGAAAAGAGTGAGAGTCGGCTGAACAACGGGAAGCGAAGAGCCGTACTACTCCACATCCCCGGCAACGATCAGCCGGGGGTCAGACGCGCCGCACCTGGAGGGTCGTCCGTTGTTCAGCATCACCGTCCGCGATCACATCATGATCGCCCACAGCTTCCGCGGCGAGGTCTTCGGACCCGCGCAGCGCCTCCACGGAGCGACATTCCTGGTGGACGCCACCTTCCGGCGCGCCCAGCTGGACGAGGACAACATCGTCGTCGACATCGGGCTTGCCACCCAGGAACTGGGCGCCGTCGTCGCCGAGTTGAACTACCGCAACCTCGACAACGAACCCGACTTCGCCGGGATCAACACCTCCACGGAGTTCCTGGCCAAGGTCATCGCCGACCGGCTCGCCGAGCGGGTGCACAAGGGGGCGCTCGGCGAGGGCGCCAAGGGCCTGACCGGCATCACCGTCACGCTGCACGAGTCGCATGTCGCGTGGGCGAGTTACGAGCGTGCCCTGTGACCGACCTGACGGTGGACCGGGCCCGGCTCGCCTACGTGCCCGTGCAGCATCCCGCCCTGAAGAACGCCGAGATCGTCCCCATGTCCCTGCGCTCCGTGCACTTCGTCCTGCCGGGCGGCGTCGACGACCCGGCCGCGCCGAGCGGCGGCAACGCCTACGACCGCCGGGTGAGTCTGGACCTGCCCGGCTTCGGCTGGCAGGTCCACCAGCACGCCGTGCCGGGCGAGTGGCCCCGGCCCGGCGCGGCGGCGCGGGCGGAACTCGCGCGGACACTCGGGGAGTTGCCGGACGGCACGGTGGTGCTGCTCGACGGGCTCGTCGCGTGCGGGGTGCCCGAGGTCGTCGTACCGGAGGCGGAGCGGCTGCGGATCGCGGTGCTGGTGCACCTTCCGCTGGGCGACGAGACGGGTCTGCCGGCCGAGGTCGCCGCCGAGCTGGACGCCCGCGAGCGTACGGTGCTGCGGGCGGTCCCGGCCGTGATCGCCACCTCCGACTGGGCGGTCCGGCGCCTGGTCTCCCACCATGGACTCGCCCCCGACCGGGTCCATGTCGCCGCCCCCGGCGCCGACATCGCCCCCCTGGCCTCCGGCACCGACGGCGTCTCCCGGCTGCTGTGCGTGGCCGCCGTGACGCCCCGCAAGGGACAGCACCGGCTGGTCGAGGCGCTGGCGGCGGTGACCGACCTGCCGTGGAGCTGCGTCTGCGTGGGCGGCCTCGGCCAGGACCCCGAGTACGTGGCGGGACTGCGGGCCCTGATCCGTGAGCACGGCCTTCAGGACCGGCTGGTGCTGGCGGGACCGCAGGCCGGCGCCGAACTCGACGCCAGCTACGCCGCCGCCGACCTGATGGTCCTCACCTCCTACGCCGAGACGTACGGCATGGCGGTGACCGAGGCGCTCGCGCGCGGCATCCCGGTACTGGCGACGGACGTCGGCGGGCTGCCCGAGGCGGTCGGCCGCGCCCCCGACGGCGGGGTGCCCGGCATCCTCGTCCCGCCCGAGGACCCCGCCGCCCTCGCCGCCGAACTGCGCGGCTGGTTCGGCGAGGCGGACGTACGACGACGCCTGAAGGCGGCCGCCCGGGGCCGCCGGGCCGCCCTCGACGGCTGGGCGACCACGGCCCGCAGCCTGGCCGCGGTACTGGGCCGGCTGCCGAACGAACCCAGGAGGGCGGCATGAGGGAAACGGCACCGACACAACGGCTGGGGCTCGGCACCGGCACGGCCGCGGACCGGGAAGACCCGGCCGACCCGCACATGACCTCTGCGGACGGCGGCCGCACCGCGGACCCCGTGGGGCCTGCGGAGGCGCCGCCGTCACCGGACGAGACGGAGTGGCTCGCGGTGCGGCCCGGGACGAGGGACGCGGCGGGCGAGGACCTGGTGATCCCCGGGGCGGGCCCCGGCGAACGTCCCACGCTCAAGCTGCGGGACTCCGGCCCGGAGGAACCCTCGCGCTACGCCCCCGAGTGGCTGGAACTGCGCGAAGGGCCCGACGGGGCCGCGCGGGCGGCCGAGCTGCTCGATCCGCTGCGGATCCGGCTCGCCGAACCGCCGGGCGGGGCCGACGGACTGGTCATCCACGACCTGGGCTGCGGCACCGGCTCGATGGGCCGCTGGCTCGCGCCCCGCCTCGCCGGCGCCCAGCACTGGATCCTGCACGACCGCGACCCCTACCTGCTGCACTTCGCCGCCGCCGCCTCCCCGCGCGCCGCCGTCGACGGCAGCCGGGTCACCGTCGAGACCCGCCGCGGCGACGTCGCCCGGCTCACCCCGGACAGCCTCGCCGGTGCCTCGCTGGTCACGGCGTCCGCGCTGCTCGACGTCCTCACCCGGGAGGAGGTCGAGACCCTCGTCGCCGCCTGCACCGGCGCCGGCTGCCCGGCGCTGCTGACCCTGTCGGTCGCGGGACGCGTGGAACTCAGCCCCGCCGACCCGCTCGACGGCGAGATCGCCGAGGCGTTCAACGCCCACCAGAAGCGCAACGACCTGCTCGGCCCGGACGCGATCACGGTGGCCTGCGAGGCGTTCTCCGCACGCGGCGCCACGGTCCGCGTCCATGCGAGCCCCTGGCGGCTCGGTCCCGGCGAGTCCGCGCTCACCGCGCAGTGGCTGCGCGGCTGGGTCGGCGCGGCCGTGGAACAGCGACCGGACCTGCGCGGACCGGCCGAACGCTACCTCCGCGAGCGGCTGGCGGCGTGTGCGGCGGGCGAGTTGCGGGTCGTGGTCCACCACAGCGACCTGCTGGCACTGCCCCGCACCGCGGACGGGGTCCACCACAGCGACCTGCCGGCACTGCCCCGCACGGCGGACGGGGCGACGGCATGAGCGCGGAGGCGGTGGGGGCGCTCGCCGTGCAGGTGCGCGCGGCGCCGAGGCCCACGTCCCTGTCGGTCCCGGTGGCCGCCATCGCCCCGCCCGCCGAGGCCCCCCGCTCGCGGCCGAGGAGCGGCACCCTGCGAGCCCACCTCGGCACGGCCGCGGGCCTCACCATCCTCGCCGTCCTCCTGTGGCGCCTGGGCACCGGAGCCTTCCTGGACGGGCTGCGCCGCATCGATGCGCCGGCTGTGCTCGCGGCCGTCGGCGTCGGGGCCGTGACCACCGTGTTCAGCGCCTGGCGCTGGCAGTTGGTGGCCCGCGGACTGCGGATCCGGCTGCCGCTCGGCGCTGCCGTCGCCGACTACTACCGCGCGCTGTTCCTGAACGCCGCCCTCCCCGGCGGTGTCCTGGGCGATGTGCACCGCGCGGTCCGGCACGGGCGCAGCGCCGGGGACCTCGGCCGAGGCGTCCGCTCGGTCGTGCTCGAACGGGCCGCCGGACAGCTCGCGTTGCTCCTGGTCGGAGCCGTCGTCCTGCTGACCCTGCCGTCCCCCGTGCACGACCGGGCCCGCCAGCTCGCGCCGCTGCTCGCGCTCGCCGCCCTCGGCGCGCTGGCGGTGCTCCTCGCCCTGCGGCTGAGCCGGCCGCCCTCCCGGCGCCGACGCGTCCTGCGCGAGGGCCTCGAAGGACTGCTGTCGCTCCGCAACTGGCCCGGGATCGCGGTGTCGTCGGCCGTCGTCCTGGCCGGACACCTCGCCACGTTCGTCCTCGCGGCCCGCGTCGCGGGCGCCACCGCCTCCGTCGCCGTCCTCCTGCCGCTGGGCGTGCTGGCCCTGCTGGCGATGAGCCTGCCGCTGAACGTCGGCGGCTGGGGACCCCGGGAAGGCGTCACCGCCTGGGCGTTCGGCGCCGCCGGGCTCGGCGCGGGCAGCGGACTCGCGGTCGCCGTGGTCTACGGCGTGCTGTGTCTGGCCGCGAGCCTGCCCGGTGCGCTGGTTCTGGTCGCGCGGCGCCGGTCCCCCTGCTCCGCGCCCAGCACGGAGAAATACGCGGCGAAGGAATCGGAAAGGCTCGCCAGCAGTTCCTTGCCCTTTTCCGCCGAACCCAGCGAAGGGCGGCCGATGACACCCGAATCGGTATAGGCGGACATACCGAGGGAGAGCAGATGGCGCCGGTCGTCCGCGACGAAATCGGAGGTCTCGTATCCGGGCCGCAGCATTTCCGGATGCGTATGCAGAAGGATGGAGGTCTCTATTTCCCCCGCGTGCATGTCGGTCAGCAGCGAGGTGGCGACCCCGGCCCGTTCCCGCGCCGATTCCCAGTCCTCCGCGGCCGGGAACAGCGCGATGCGCTCACCGCGCGCGGAGGATTCCTGAACGACGTTGCCCAGTACGTAGTTCCCGCCGTGTCCGTTGACCACCACCAGGGCCTCCACGCCCGAGCGGCGCAGCGATTCCGCTATGTCCCGGACGACCGCGTGAAGGGTCACCGAGGAGATGCTGACGGTCCCCGGCCACGCCGCGTGCTCGTGCGAGCAGGAGATCGTCACCGGAGGGAGGAGGTGCACCGGGTACGCGGCGGCGATCTCCCGTGCGACGGCGCAGGCGACGAGCGTGTCCGTGGCGAGCGGCAGGAAGGGGCCGTGCTGTTCGAAGCTCCCGACGGGAAGGACGGCCACCTGCCGTGCGACGCCCGCCCCGCGCGCCCGTACGTCCTCCGTGGTGTCCGCCGGCACCAGACCGTGTGCCGACCGTATTTCCGAACCACTCATCTTTTCACGGCCCTTCGTCTCTGCTGAGGAACCAGATCATGACAGAAAAAGTTGGCGTACTCGGAAAGAAGTCGCAGCAGCGCACCGGTGTGGAACGCGTGGTGAATGCGCCGTTGCCCACGGTGTACGGCCAATTCACCGCGGTCGGCTACCTGGACCACGATCGCGGTGACGAGCAAGTGGCCCTGGTCCATGGCGACATCGGCACCGAGGACGTGCTCACCCGGCTGCATTCGGAGTGCCTGACCGGGGACGCGTTCGGCTCCCAGCACTGCGAATGCGGCGACCAGCTGGCCTCGGCGCTGCGCGCGGTCGCCGCCGAAGGCCGGGGCGTGGTCGTCTACCTGAGAGGGCACGAGGGCCGGGGCATCGGACTGCTCGCCAAGCTGCGGGCGATGGCCCTCCAGGCGGAGGGCCTGGACACCGTGGAGGCGAACCTCGCCCTCGGACTGCCGGTCGACTCCCGCGACTACGGCGTCGCCGCCCGGATCCTGGACGACCTCGGGGTGCGCAGCGTGCGCCTGATGTCCAACAACCCCCGCAAGCGGGAGGCATTGCTGGAGCACGGCATCACCGTCGCCGAGCAGGTGCCGCTGCTCATCGCACCGTGCGAGAGCAACATCACCTACCTGCGCACCAAGCGGGAGCGCCTGGACCACCACCTGCCCCATCTGGACGCGGTGGCGCACTGGTCCTGATACGCACGAGGGCCGCCGGAGAGGAAAAGGATGTGACCGACGACCTCCTCTTCCTCTCCGGCGACCGGGTGACCCGCCGTGGGTGAGGTCATGCGCGACCTGCCCCTCGGCCGCGTACCCTTCGTGGACGTCAGCCCCTTGAGCGCCGACCGGTTCGCGGCCGACGCCCTGCGCCCGGAGGCCCACCGCGTATGACCGAACTCCATCTGTGGCTGCGACACGAGATCCGCTCCACCGAGCGGCGCACGCCGATCGTGCCGGCCGACGCGCGACGACTCGTCGAGAGCGGCATGACGGTGACCGTCGAGGAGTCCGTGCAGCGGATCTTCCCGGTCGAGGAGTACGAGCGGGCCGGCTGCCGGATCGCACCGGCGGGCTCCTGGGAATCGGCGCCGGAGGACGCCGTCGTCCTGGGACTGAAGGAACTCCCGGACGGACCAGAGCTGTTGATCCATCGGCATGTCTTCTTCGGGCACGCCTACAAGCGGCAGCCCGGCGCCGCCGCGCTGCTTCGCCGGTTCACCGCCGGGGGAGGGGCGCTGTACGACGTCGAATACCTGGTGGACGACGACGGGCGGCGGCTCGCCGCCTTCGGGTTCTGGGCCGGATACCTCGGCGCCGCCCTGGCCGTGCTCCAGCACCGGGGGCGGCTCGCGGTGCCACTGGTGCCGACCGCCAAGGAGGAGCTGGACGCCCTGCTGCGGGAAGGCGAGGAGTTCACCGCGCTGGTCATCGGCGCCCTGGGCCGCAGCGGCCGGGGTGCCTGCGAGGCCTTCCGGGCGGCCGGGGCCGAGCCGACCCGCTGGGACCTGGCCGAGACCCGCGCACTGGACCGGCCCGCCCTGCTCGCCCACGACGTCATGGTCAACGCCGTCCTCGCCGCCAGCCCCGTCCCGCCCTTCCTGCGGGACGCGGACCTTGACGACCCCGCCCGCCGGCTGCGCACCCTCTGCGATGTCACCTGCGACGTCGGCTCCCCCCTGAACGTCCTGCCGGTCTACGACCGCACCACCGACTGGACGGCCCCCGCCCGCCGGCTGCGCGAGCGGCGGCCCCTGGACCTGATCGCCATCGACAACCTGCCGTCCCTGCTGCCGAGGGAGTCCAGCACCGACTTCTCGGCGGCGCTGCTGCCCCAGCTGCTGCAGTTCGGGACGGGCGCGGCGTGGGTGCGCGGTCTGGGCCGGTTCCACCAGGCCTGCCGGGAAGCCGGAGTCGGGGAAGGGGAGGCCCGCCATGTCTGACCTGGTTCCCGCGAGCGGCACGGTCCACTGGGTCGGCGCAGGACTGTCCACCGGCAGCGGTCTCGCCCGGCTGTGCGAGACGGCCGAGCGGGTACGGCTGTGGCACCGCACCGAGGATCGCGCCGCCGACGCCCTGTCCCGGCGCGGCCTGACCGGACGCGCCGAGCCGCGCGCGTACACGCTCGCCGCGCTGACGGCCGGACTCGCGCCCGGCGACGTCGTCGTGTCGATGCTGCCCGCGCCCGAGCACGCCGGACTGCTGGCCGCCTGCGTGGCCCGGCGGGCCCACTTCGCGTGCTCCAGCTATGTGTCGGACGCCGTGCTGGCGCAGGTACCGGCGGCCACGGCGGCCGGTCTGGTCGTCCTCACCGAGGCGGGCCTCGACCCGGGCATCGACCATCTGTTCGCCCACTGCCTGGTCGCCCGCGCCCGGGAGGCGATCGGCGACGGTACGGCCGCCACGTACAGCCTGACCTCGTACTGCGGCGGAGTTCCCGCGGAGCCGAACGACTTCAGGTACCGCTTCAGCTGGGCGCCCTCGGGCGTCCTCAACGCCCTGCGCTCGCCCGCCCGTTACGTCGAGGACGGCGTCGAGACCACCGTGGAGCGGCCCTGGGAGGCGACCCGGCGGCACCTGGTCGAGGGGGAGGTGTTCGAGGTCTACCCCAACCGCGACAGCGTCCCCTTCATGGCCCAGTACGCGCTGCCGGAGCAGTGGAAGCCGCGCACCTTCGTCCGCGGCACCCTGCGGCTGGAGGGCTGGCTGCGCGCCTGGGAGCCCGTCTTCGCGGAGCTGAGGCGCGGCGACGACGAGCGCATCGCCGCCCTCGCCCGGGAGCTGGCCGACCGCCACCCCACCACGGACGCCGACCGGGACCGGGTCGTCCTCGCCGTCTCCCTCGACGTGCGCGGTGCGAACGCGCGGACCTGGAGCGGCAGTTTTCTGCTCGACCTGGTCGGTGACGAGGAGGAGAGCGCGATGGCCCGCTGTGTCTCGCGGCCCCTCGCGCTCGGCGTCCGCCACATCCTGGACGGCTCCCTGCCGCCGGGTCTGAGCCGGGCCGCCGAGACACCGGCCCGGTCGGACCGGTGGCTGCGTGAACTGGCCCTGGAGGGGCTGGGGTTCACCCTGGCGGTCAGTCGGTGACGGCCTCGTGCACCAGCCGTTTGAGGTCCTGGAACATGGTGTGGGACGTCTTCGGCCGTACCTGGGTCATGAACTGCACGGTGAGGTCGCGGGTCGGGTCGATCCAGAACGTCGTGGTCGCCACACCGCTCCAGCCGTAGGTGCCGAGCCCGGCCGGGTCCCGGGTGCGGGACGGGTCGATGACGACGGAGACGCCGAGGCCGAAGCCGACGCCGTCGTTGCCGGGCTCGTCGTGGGCGGGCCGGCTGCCGAAGGAGCGCAGGTCGGCGCCGTCGGGGAGGTGGTTGGAGGTCATCAGGTCGACCGTCCGAGGGGCGAGCAGGCGGACGCCGTCGAGTTCGCCGCGGCGGCGCAGCAGCTCCATGAACCGGTGGATGTCATGGGCGGAGGCGGCCAGGCCACCGCTGCCGGACAGGAACCGGGGGCGGCCGTGCCGCAGCGGAAGCCCGGGGATCGGAGTGATCCGGCCGTCGCCGGTCTCGCCGTACAACTCGGCGAGCCGGTCCCCTTGCGCGTCGGTCACCTGGAATCCGGCGTCGGTCATGCCGAGCGGGCCGAAGACGCGCTCGGCGAGGAACTCGTCCAGCGGCCGGCCGGAGACGACCTCGATGACCCGGCCGAGGACGTTGCTGGCGACCGAGTAGTTCCACTGCGTGCCCGGGTCGAACTGGAGCGGCAGGCTCGCGTACACGTCGACCGTCCCGGCCAGGTCCGAGCCCGGCAGCACCGCCGACTCCAGGTGGGCCTCGCGGTACAGGGCGTCCACCGGGTGGCAGTGGTAGAAGGCGAAGGTCAGGCCCGCGGTGTGGGTCATCAGATGGCGGATCAGCAGCGGACCGGCGGCCGGGCGGGTGCGGACATCCGGGCCGGAGCCCTCGACGTACACCCGCGGCTCGGCGAAGGCGGGCAGGTGGCGGCCCACCGGGTCGTCGAGCCCCAGCTTCCCCTCCTCCACCAGCAGCAACGCCGCCACCGCGGTGACCGGCTTGGTCATGGAGTAGATCCGCCACAGGGTGTCCGGCTCCACCGGCCGTCCGGCGGCCACGTCCCGCAGGCCGTGCGTGGTCAGGTGGGCGACGCGTCCACCCCGGGAGACGGCGACCAGGAAGCCGGGCAGCCGTCCTTCGTCGACGTAATGGGCGAAGTGCTGGTCGAGGCGGTCCAGTGCCTTCGGATCCAGACCGGCCTCGGCCGGTTCGACCTCTTGTCGCAGCAGTGCCATCGCTCTCCTCACGAATGCGGGCGCCGAGTGCTCCGGCATACCCAGCCGCGGCGGCCCGCGATCTTATCGTCGCGCAGGAACAGGTGTGCGGTCCTGTGGATCGCTGTGCTCGTCATCGGCCGAGGTGAAACGTCCGCGCGTGAGCGGCGGGCGGCCCGGCGCGGCGCGCGGGAATGTCCGGCACGGCCCGCCCGGTTACCGGGACATGACTCAGGACCGGACCGAAGAGGCCTTGCTGCCCTTGCTCTCCGAGGGACACGGCGGCGTGCTGGTGACCCTCAAGCGCGACGGCCGCCCCCAGCTGTCGAACGTCACCCACGCCTACGACCCGGACGAGCGGATCATCCGGGTCTCGATCACGGACGATCGCGCCAAGACCCGTAACCTGCGCCGGGATCCACGGGCGTCGTACCACGTGACCAGCGCCGACCGCTGGGCGTACACCGTCGCCGAGGGCACCGCCGACCTCACGCCCGTCGCCGGCGACCCGCACGACGGCACGGTCGAGGAACTCGTCCGGCTGTACCGGGACGTCCAGGGCGAACACCCCGACTGGGACGACTTCCGCGCCGCGATGGTCCGGGACCGCCGGCTCGTGCTGCGGCTGAGGGTGGAGCGGGTGTACGGAGTCCCAAAGCGCGGCTGAGCCGCCCTACCCGGTGAACCCGTGCTCGCGGGCACGCCACACCACCGCGAGCACGGGCACCAGCAGCGCCAGCACACTCCACGGGAACGCGGCCGCTCCGAACAGGCCGAGCAGCACCCCGCCGACCACCCCGCCCCCGGCCATCGCCGCGTTCCACAGGGTGACCAGCATCGCCTGCGCGGCGTCCGCCTGCTCGCCGCCGGCGTCGGCCACGGCGGTCTGCAGCAGCGTGGGCGCTCCGCCCCAGCCCAGGCCCCACAGCGCCGCGGCGGCGTAGACCAGCGGCGGCTGCTCCGCGAACCCCGCCAGCACCGCGGCGGCCACCCCGACCAGCACCACGCTCCCCAGGGTCAGTGCGCGCAGCCGCCGGTCGATGCGGGCGCCGACGATCCAGATGCTCAGCAGCGAGGTGCCGCCGAACACCAGCAGCACCAGGTCGGTCGAGCCGCCCATGCCGTACCGGTCCAGGAAGGTGGCGATGTAGGCGTACAGGACGGTGTGCGCGAGCACGAACACCAAGGTGACGAAGAGGACGGGGGCGACTCCGGGGAGGGCGAGCGCCGTGCGCACGGGGGCCCGGGTGCCGCTCTTCAGCCCGGGCCGGTCCGGGACCAGCAGGGCGATCCAGCCGAGCAGCGCGACGGTCACCGCGGTCATCAGCGCGAACGCCGTACGCCACCCCAAGACGTCGCCGAGATACGTGCCAGCGGGCACCCCGGCCGCCAGCGCCAGTGGGACGCCCGCCATGACGACGGCGACCGCCCTGCCCTGCACGGCGGACGGCACCAGCCGCCGGGCGTAACCGGCCAGCAACGCCCAGGCCAGGCCCGCCGCCACGCCCGCGACGAAACGGGCCGCCATGGTCAGCGGGTAGTTCCCCGACACGGCCGTGACGGTGTTGGCCAGCGCGAACCCCGCCATCGCCGCTAGGAGCAGCCGCTTGCGCCGCCAGTGCGCGGTGGCCGCGGACAGCGGGATCGCGGTCAGGGCGGTGCCGATGGCGTAGACGGTCACGGCCTGTCCCGCCGCGGACTCGCTCACCTTGAGATCCGAGCTCATCGCGGGGAGCAGACCCGCCGGAAGCGTCTCGGTGAGGCTGGTGACGAAGACGGCGGTGGCCAGGGCGAGCAGGGCGGGGAGGGGAAGGGCGGCGGGCGGGCGCAGTTCCTGAGTGGTGGTCATGGCGGGAGGATCGGGCCTGACACCGGTGTCAGGTTCAAGGGCGGCCGGGGCGCTTCCCGGCAGGGACCTAGGCCCCTGGGCGCAGGGCGGACGGCCGATGGTCCGGCGGGACCGGGCTGCCTAGGCTGCCGGAGGGATCAGGCAGCCAGGAGAAGAGGACCCATGCCCGTCGACGGCCGCAGTCACATCCGTATCGCCCGCCCCTCCCGGGACCTGGCCGCCGCCGAGCGGTTCTGGGGCGCGGGGCTGGGGCTCGGCGTCGTCTGGCGGACGGAGGGCGGGTCCGGACCAGGCGAGCACGATCTGCTGATGCTGGGCCGGCCCGACGCCGACTGGCATCTCGAACTCGTCCATGAGCCCGCCCGCCCCGTCGAGCCCCGGCCCACCGAGGAGGACCTGCTGGTGATCTACGTCGACGGACCGGTGCCGGAGGATCTCGTCGCGCGCCTGGAGGAGTGCGGCGGCAAGCGGGTCGCGTCGCCGAACCCGTACTGGAACCAGTGGGGTGTCACGGTCGAGGACCCCGACGGTTACCGGCTCGTCCTCTGCGAGCGGGGCTGGTCGAACGCCTGAGTCCCGAACCCCGGGGCCGCGCGGGCGACCGGGGTCCGGGGCACCTGGGTGGGCTCAGGCGGTCACGGTCTCCCGCTCGGCCGCCTTCTCGGGCGCCCGCTCGCCGAGCCGCTCCGTGGGGACCTTGTGGGTCTCGCGCGCGGAGAGCGCGGCGATGACCGGCGGGAGGCACAGGGCCGCCGTGAAGAGGCCGACCGCCGACCAGTCGTCGCCGTCCGGGCCCGCGATCTGCGCGGCGAAGGTCACCGCGAACCCGGCGACCGCGAAGCCGATCTGGGTGCCGATCGCCATGCCGGACAGCCGGACCCGGGTCGTGAACATCTCGCCGTAGAAGGACGGCCAGACACCGTTCGCGGCGCTGTAGACGACACCGAAGGTGACGATGCCGAGGAGCAGGGTCAGCGGGTAGTTGCCCGTCGAGATCGACCACAGGTAGAGGAACATCATCACCGCGCTGCCGGCCGCGCCGATCAGGAACACCGGGCGGCGGCCGATGCGGTCCGAGAGCGTGGCCCACAGCGGGATCGCGGCCAGCGCGACCAGGTTCGCCAGCGCGCCCACCCACAGCATCGAGGAGCGGCTCATCCCGACGGAGTCGCTCGTCGCGTACGCCAGCGCCCACACCGTGAAGATCGTGCTCACCGAAGCGACCAGCGCGCAGGCCACCACCCGCAGCACATCCGCCCAGTGCTCGCGCACCAGCACCACCAGCGGCAGCTTGACCACGCCTTCCGTCGCCGCCTGCTGCGCGAAGGCCGGGGTCTCGTCCAGCTTGCGGCGGATGACATAGCCGACCACGGCGACCGCGATGCTCATCCAGAACGGCACCCGCCAGCCCCACGACAGCAGTTGGTCCTCGGGGAGCGCGGCGATCGGTATGAAGACGAGGGTGGCGAGCAGCTGGCCGCCCTGGGTGCCGCTGAGGGTGAAGCTGGTGAAGAAGCCGCGCCGGTTCGGTGGCGCGTGTTCCAGGGTCATCGAGTTCGCGCTGGCCTGCTCGCCGGCCGCGGAGATGCCCTGGAGGACCCGGCAGAGCACCAGCAGCACCGGGGCGAGCGTGCCGACCTGGTCCCGGGTGGGCAGACAGCCGATCAGGAACGTCGACACACCCATCAGGATCAGCGTGAAGACCATGATCTTCTTACGGCCGAGGCGGTCGCCGTAGTGGCCGAGGAAGAGCGCGCCGACCGGGCGGGCGGCGTACGCCACACCGAAGGTGGCCAGCGACAGCAGGGTCGCGGTGGCCGGGTCGGACTCGTCGAAGAAGACCTCGGGGAAGATCAGTGCGGCCGCGCTGCCGTAGATGAAGAAGTCGTAGTACTCCAGCGCGCTGCCGATCCATGCGGCGGTCGCGGCTTTCTTCGGCTGCCCGGGCGGGGCGGCGGGGGTGGGGACGGACACGGCGGCTCCTTTGAGGGAACTCCAACGTAAGGGGAGTGAGCGGCGGGGAGAGGGGGCCGGATCTTCGGCTAATTAACCCACTGGATAGTTAGTCCCGGTGGGAAGGGATGTTGCGCCCGCGTTTCCCGCGTGTCAAGGGGTCCTGCCGTACGAACTCGCGCCGCGTCCGGTTCCCCGGGTCAGTCCGCTGCGCGCTCCGCCGTGAGGTAGGCGATCACCATGTCGCCGAGCATGGTCCGGTAGTGCTCGCGCTGGGCGGGGTCGACGAGGTCCCGGCCGAACAGGGCGCCGAAGGTGTGCCGGTTGGCGACCCGGAAGAAGCAGAAGGAGCTGATCATCGCGTGCAGGTCCACCGCGTCGACGTCGGCCGTGAACAGGCCGGACTCCTGGCCCGCCGCCAGGATGCGGCGGATCACGTCCAGCGCCGGCGAGCCGATCCGGCCCAGCTTCTCGGAGCCGGCGATGTGCTCGGCGCCGTGGATGTTCTCGATGCTGACCAGGCGGATGAAGTCCGGGTGCGCCTCGTGGTGGTCGAAGGTCACCTCCGCCAGCCGCCGGATGGCCGCCACGGGGTCCAGATGCTCGACGTCGAGCTGCTGCTCGGCCTCCCGGATCACGCCGTACGCCCGCTCCAGCACGGCCGTGAACAGCTGTTCCTTGCCGCCGAAGTAGTAGTAGATCATCCGCTTCGTGGTCCGGGTGCGGGCGGCGATCTCGTCCACCCGGGCGCCGTCGTAACCGGCGCGCGCGAACTCCTGGGTCGCCACGTCGAGGATCTCGGCCTGGGTGCGGGCGGCGTCACGGATGCGTCCGCCGCGCCGTGCCTCTTCGTCGACGCTGGTCATCGGGTTCCTTCGGGCGAGGGACAGGTGTCGCGATTGTAAGAGCTGGGCCCGGACCACTTCCTCCGACCGTGGGAGGAGTGCTATGACTAACGTACTAGTTCGTACATTAATTGCCTGGAGGTCCGCGGTGCCCAAGGACTCGTATCTCGTCGGACTGATCGGTTCCGGTATCGGACCCTCCCTCAGCCCCGCCCTCCATGAGCGCGAGGCCGACCGGCAGGGCCTGCGGTATCTGTACCGGCTGATCGACCTCGACGTCCTCGGCGCCCCGCCGGAGCGGGTCGGCGACCTGGTGCGGGCCGCCCGCGAGCTCGGCTTCGACGGGCTCAACATCACCCACCCGTGCAAGCAGCTCGTCATCGAGCATCTCGACGCGCTGTCCCCGCAGGCCCAGGCGCTCGGCGCGGTCAACACCGTCGTCTTCGACGGCGGCCGGGCCGTCGGCCACAACACCGACGTCACCGGCTTCGCCGCGTCCTTCGCGCGCGGCCTGCCCGACGCCCCGCTGGAGCGGGTGGTCCAGCTCGGCGCGGGCGGTGCGGGGGCGGCCGTGGCGCACGCCACCCTCACGCTCGGCGCCGAGCGCGTCACCGTCGTCGACGCGCTGCCCGAGCGGGCGGCCGGCCTCGCCGCCTCCCTGAACCGGCACTTCGGCGAGGGACGCGCCGTCCCCGCGGCGCCCGACCGGCTCGCCGGGCTCCTGAGCGCGGCCGACGGCATCGTGCACGCCACGCCCACCGGCATGGCCGCCCACCCCGGGCTGCCCTTCCCCGCCGAGCTGCTGCACCCCGGGCTGTGGGTCGCCGAAGTGGTCTACCGGCCGCTGGAGACCGAGCTGCTGCGCGCCGCCCGGGCGCGGGGCTGCGCCACCCTCGACGGCGGCGGCATGGCCGTCTTCCAGGCCGTGGACGCGTTCCGCCTGTTCACCGGGCGGGAACCCGACAGCGCCCGCATGCTCGCGGAGTTCGCCGAGCTGACCGACGTCATGGCCGCACCCAAGTAGGCCGTTCCCCAACTCCCGCGGCAAGTCCCGCTTGAAGAGAGGTACCGACGTGCGTACGTCCATCGCCACCGTCTCCCTGAGCGGATCCCTCACCGAGAAGCTCACCGCCGCGGCCCGGGCCGGCTTCGACGGCGTCGAGATCTTCGAGAACGATCTGCTGGCCAGCCCGCTGACCCCCGAGGAGATCCGCGCCCGCTGCGCCGACCTGGGTCTGACCATCGACCTGTACCAGCCGATGCGGGACATCGAGGCCGTGCCCGAGGACGTCTTCGCCCGCAATCTGCGCCGCGCCCGGCACAAGTTCGAGCTGATGCGCCGGATCGGCGCCGACACCGTGCTCGTCTGCTCCAGCGTCTCCCCGGACGCGGTGGACGACGACGCGCTCGCCGCGGCGCAGCTGAGCCGGCTGGCCGACCTGGCCGAGGAGTCCGGCGTCCGGATCGCCTACGAGGCGCTGGCCTGGGGGCGTCACGTCAGCACGTACGACCACGCCTGGCGCATCGTCGAGCAGGCCGGGCACCCGGCGCTGGGTACCTGCCTGGACAGCTTCCACATCCTGTCCCGGGGCTCCGATCCGAAGGGCATCGAGGACATCCCCGGCGAGAAGATCTTCTTCCTGCAACTGGCCGACGCCCCGCTGCTCGGCATGGACGTCCTGCAGTGGAGCCGCCACCACCGCTGCTTCCCCGGCCAGGGCGGCTTCGACGTCACCGGGCTCGTCCGGCACGTGCTGCGCACCGGATACGACGGACCCCTCTCGCTGGAGGTCTTCAACGACGTCGTCCGGCAGGCAGAGGCGGGCCCCACCGCCGTGGACGGCCGGCGCTCGCTGCTCCTCCTCCAGGAGTCGTTGGGCCTGGCCGCCCCGCCCGCGCCCGTCGTCCCCACCGGGATCGCCTTCGCCGAACTCCTCACTCCCGACGCCGAACCCGTCTCCGCTGTTCTCTCCGCCCTGGGCTTCGCCCGCACCGCGCGTCACCGCAGCAAGCCGGTCGACCTGTGGCAGCAGGGCGAGGCGCGGATCCTGGTCAACACCGGCGGCGCCGCCCGCCGGGAGAGCGTCCAGCTCGCCGCCGTCGGCCTGCGGTCCCCCGATCCCGCGGGCGCCGCCCGCCGCGCCGAGGCCCTGCTCGCCCCGGTCCTGCCGCGCCGCCGCGCCCCCGAGGACGCGGCCCTGGACGCGGTGGCGGCCCCCGACGGCACCGAACTGTTCTTCTGCGGCCCGGCTTCCGACTGGCGGGGCGACTTCGAGGACGTGCCGCACACCCCCACGGCCACCGCCGTGACCGGCGTCGACCACCTCGCGCTCACCCAGCCCTGGCACCACTTCGACGAGGCGACCCTCTTCCACCGGGCCGTCCTCGGCCTGCACGCCCAGCCCAGCGTGGACGTCGCCGACCCCTACGGACTGCTGCGCAGCCGCGCTGTCACCACCCCCGACGGCAGCGTGCGGATCGCGCTGACCGTGGGCGCCGCACCGGGCGACGACACGGTGCACGCCCAGCACATCGCGCTCGCCACGGACGACGTGGTCGCGGCGGCGCGCCGCTTCCGCGCGGCGGGCGGCCGGCCGCTGCCGGTCCCCGCGAACTACTACGACGACCTGGCGGCCCGCTTCGACTTCACCGAGGGCGAGTTGGAGACCTACCGCGACCTCGGCATCCTCTACGACCGCGATGCCGGCGGCGCCTTCCGGCACTGCTACACGCAGACCGTCGGCCGCGTCTTCTTCGAACTCGTCCAGCGCGATCCCGGCTACCGGGGCTACGGCGCCCAGAACGCGCCGGTGCGGCTGGCCGCGCAGCACGCCGCACGGGCGGTCACTGGCGGCTGACGGTGCGGGTGACGCCGGCCAGGATCGTCGTGGCGAGGATCCAGCCCGCCAGGACCAGGACGTACGACAGCCACTGGGACCAGCCCTGCGGCGCGTAGGCCGCCTCCTGGCCGAAGGAGATGACCGGCACCAGCAGGTCCAGGGCGAAGAACACCGGGTTGAAGTCCGGCGCCTCGGCCGGCTTGAGCGCGGGCGGCCGGTCCAGCGCGAAGGCGACCGAGCCGACGGCGAGCAGGGACAGCAGCCAGCCGAAGGCGCGCAGCGGCCGGAAGCCGTAGCCGACGGCCAGGTCCTGCACGTGACCCCACAGCCGTCCGTACCAGGGCAGGGTCGTGCGATGGCGGCGCTGCTTGGCGAGCTGGACCAGGCGGGCGGCGTGGTCGTCGCCGCTGCGCCGGTAGGCGGCGGTCAACTGCTCGTAGCCGTGGGGGTCGTAGGTGTTGCCGTCGCGGGCCAGCATCGGCAGCCGCCGCCGCACGGGCTCGTGCGGGGTGAGGAAGGTGTAGGTGAGATCCAGGATCCGTACCTCGTCCGGCAGCATCTCCGGCTCCAGGTCGAGCTGTTCGATCTGGGCGCGGCGCAGGTTGAGGCGGCCCACGATCTGCGGGCCCTCGCGCAACCAGAGTTCGCCGATGACGACGCTGCTGGCGCGCAGTGCGGTGTTGCCCGGGTGGGACAGGGTCGTCCGCAGCAGATCGAGGCGCCCCGGTATGCGGGCGCCGCGCAGGTCGATCCGGCCCTCGGCGCGCAGCCGCCGCCCGAGCACATGGGCGCCGACGTCCAGCGACTCGGCGTCGAGCGCGGTGCCGCCGGGGTGGCTCAGCCGGGCGTCCTCCAGGTTGACCGAACCGGCGACCCGGGCCCCGCTGAGCCGGATCCCGCCCTCGGTACGCAGTCCGGGCGCGCACAGCTCGTCCTCGACGGTGACCTGGTTGAGCCGCAGGACGGGCCGCTCATGGTCGGCGGCCGTGAGTTCCGCGCGCTCCAGGAACAGCGCTCCGGCGATCTGGGCGCCGCCGAGGTGGACCGGGCCGCTGAACCGGCAGCCGGTGAGCCGCAGGCTGCCGTCCACCCGGATACGGGCCCCGGACAGGCCCGGCAGCACGGAGTCGCTGAGGTTGAGATAGCCCAGCTGGGCGCCGGACAGATCGGGAGCGGTGTCGAAGTGACAGTGGCTCAGCCGGACGACGCAGTCCACGGTCGCGTACCGCAGGTCCAGTACGCCCGTGACGTACGCGCCCGCGACCTTGACCGCGGCGATCTCGCCGATCTCGCGGGGGCCGTTGAGCAGCAGGGCCCGCAACACCCGGGCCCGCACCGTGCGTTCGGGGCCCCGGTCGTCGCCGTCGGTCCGGAAGTCCACTTCCGTGCCCGTGGCGAAGGCCCGCCAGACGCGCTGTTCGGCCGGTGTCAGATCGTTGATCTCCATCAGCCGCGACTCTGGCGGGCCTCCTGGGCGGTGTCAAACTCCTGGGGCCGTGCGTTCCATTCCGCGATGACCGGCTGGAACAGCCGCCCCTCGGCGGGCGGGAGAACCCGGCACCTGTGCCGTCAGCACGCGCAGGAAGTGGGCGTGCGCGACGAGGACGGCGTCCCCGTCAGGCAGTGCCTCGTCCACGCGGGCCGGCACCCGGTCGGGCCGCCGCCCCACCTCGGCCGGAGACTCGCCGGGGTGCCCGGCCGGGCCGGGCGGGACGCCGTCCGTCCACAGGTGCCAGTCCGGCCGGGTGCGGTGGATGTCGACCGTCGTCATGCCCTCGTAGCCGCCGTGGTCCCACTCGTGCAGGTCGTCGCAGAGCAACGCCCCCATGAAGTCCGCGAGTTCGGCGGTGCGCCGGGCCCGGCGTGGGGGGGCACCTCCCACGCCCTTCAGGCAGTGGGGGAGGACCAGGAGGAGATCCCCCACCGCCGCGCCTACTTCGCGGACTCGACGGCGTGGCCGCCGAACTGGTTGCGCAGCGCCGCGATCATCTTCATCTGCGGGGAGTCCTCCTGGCGGGAGGCGAACCGGGCGAAGAGGGAGGCGGTGATCGCGGGCAGCGGCACGGCGTTGTCGATGGCGGCTTCCACGGTCCAGCGGCCCTCGCCGGAGTCCTCCGCGTAGCCGCGCAGCTTGTCCAGGTGCTCGTCCTCGTCGAGGGCGTTGACCGCGAGGTCCAGCAGCCAGGAGCGGATGACGGTGCCCTCCTGCCAGGAGCGGAAGACCTCCCGCACGTCGGTGACGGAGTCGACCTTCTCCAGCAGCTCCCAGCCCTCGGCGTAGGCCTGCATCATGGCGTACTCGATGCCGTTGTGGACCATCTTCGCGAAGTGCCCGGCGCCGACCTTGCCCGCGTGGACATAGCCGTACGGCCCGTCCGGCTTGAGCGCGTCGAAGACCGGCTGGACCTTCGCCACGTGCTCGGGATCGCCGCCGACCATCAGGGCGTAGCCGTTCTCCAGGCCCCAGACGCCGCCGGAGACACCGGCGTCGACGAAGCCGATGCCCTTCTCGCCGAGTTCGCGGGCGTGCTTCTCGTCGTCCGACCAGCGGGAGTTGCCGCCGTCCACCACGATGTCGCCCGGGGACAGGAGCTGTCCCAGCTCGTCCACGACGGACTGGGTGACGGGCCCGGCCGGGACCATCACCCAGACCACGCGCGGTCCTTCGAGCCGGTCGACCAGTTCGCCGAGGGAGGCGACGTCGGAGAGGTCCGGGTTGCGGTCGTACCCGATGACGGTGTGGCCGGCACGGCGGATCCGCTCGCGCATGTTGCCGCCCATCTTGCCGAGGCCGATGAGTCCGAGCTGCATCGATGTCATGTCAGTGCACTTCCTTCAGTTCACGGTAGGCGGCCACGAGGGCAGCGGTGGAGGAGTCGAGGCCGGGGACGTCGGCGCCGTCGGTGAGGGCGGGCTCGACGCGCTTGGCGAGGACCTTGCCGAGTTCGACGCCCCACTGGTCGAAGGAGTCGATGTTCCACACCGCGCCCTGGACGAACACCTTGTGCTCGTAGAGGGCGATCAGCTGGCCGAGCACCGACGGGGTCAGTTCCCGGGCGAGGATCGTGGTCGTCGGGTGGTTGCCGCGGAAGGTGCGGTGCGGCACCTGCTCCTCGGCCACGCCCTCCGCGCGGACCTCCTCGGCGGTCTTGCCGAAGGCGAGCGCCTGTCCCTGCGCGAACAGGTTGGCCATCAACAGGTCGTGCTGCGCCTTGAGTTCGTCGCTCAGCTCGCCGACCGGACGGGCGAATCCGATGAAGTCGGCCGGGATGAGCTTGGTGCCCTGGTGGATCAACTGGTAGTAGGCGTGCTGCCCGTTGGTGCCGGGCGTGCCCCACACCACGGGCCCGGTCTGCCAGTCCACGGGGCGCCCGTCGCGGTCCACCGACTTGCCGTTGGACTCCATGTCGAGCTGCTGGAGGTAGGCGGTGAACCTGGACAGGTAGTGGCTGTAGGGCAGTACCGCGTGCGACTGGGCGCCGAAGAAGTTGCCGTACCAGATGCCCAGCAGGCCGAGGAGCAGCGGGGCGTTGGCCTCGGCGGGGGCGGTGCGGAAGTGGTCGTCGACGATGCGGAAACCGTCCAGCAGTTCCCGGAAGCGGTCGGGGCCGATGGCGATCATCAGGGACAGGCCGATCGCGGAGTCGAACGAGTAGCGTCCGCCGACCCAGTCCCAGAACTCGAACATGTTGTCCGGGTCGATACCGAACCCGGTGACCTTCTCCGCGTTCGTCGACAGGGCGACGAAGTGGCGGGCGACCGCCTTCTCCTCGCCGTCGAGCCCGGCCAGCAGCCAGGAGCGCGCCGAGGTGGCGTTGGTGATCGTCTCGATGGTGGTGAAGGTCTTCGAGGCGACGATGAACAGCGTCTCCGCCGGATCCAGGTCGCGCACGGCCTCGTGCAGGTCGGCGCCGTCGACGTTGGACACGAACCGGAAGGCCAGCTCCCTGTCCGTGTACGGCCGCAGCACCTCGTACGCCATCGCCGGGCCGAGGTCGGAGCCGCCGATGCCGATGTTGACGACGTTCCGGATGCGCTTGCCGGTGTGTCCGGTCCAGGCGCCGGAGCGGACCCGGTCGGCGAAGTCGCTCATCCGGTCCAGGACGGTGTGCACGCCCGGCACGACGTTCTCGCCGTCGACCTCGATGACCGCGCCCCGGGGGGCGCGCAGCGCGGTGTGCAGCACCGCCCGGTCCTCGGTGAGGTTGATGCGGTCACCGCGGAACATCGCGTCGCGCAGCCCGAACACATCGGTGGCGGTGGCCAGTTCCTGGAGCAGGGCGAGCGTCTCGTCGGTGACGAGGTGCTTGGAGTAGTCGATGCGCAGATCGCCCACGCGCACCACATAGCGGTCCGCGCGCTCGGGGTCCGCGGTGAACAGGTCCCGCAGATGGGCGTGCCACTCGGCGCGGTGGTCCTCCAGGGCGGTCCACTCAGGCCGCCGGGTGAGCCTCGGGAAGTCAGACATGGGAAAGGGGCTCCTTGCCCGCCTCGCCCCGCAGGGCGACGGCGTACATCTCGTCCGCGTCGAGGCGCCGCAGCTCCTCGGCGATGAGTTCGGAGGTGGTGCGGACCTTCAGCGCGAGGGTGCGCGGGGGCTGGCCGGGCAGCGAGAGCGTGGCCAGCGGGCCCTCGGGGCGGTCGATGACGATGTCGCCGTTCGCGGTGCCGAGGCGTACGGCGGTGACCACGGGTCCCGCGGTGACGACCCGGTCGATCGTCACCCGCAGCCGCGCCTCGAGCCAGCGCGCGAGGAGTTCCGCGGCCGGGTTGTCGGCCTCGGCCTCCACGGCTCCCGAGAGGATCGGCACCCGGGCCTGGTCCAGGGCCGCGGCCAGCATCGAGCGCCACGGGGTGAGCCGGGTCCAGGCCAGGTCGGTGTCGCCGGGCGCGTAGGAGCGGACCCTGGTCTCCATGACCGCGAAGGGGTTCTCCACCGCGTACAGGTCGGTGATCCGGCGCTGTGCCAGCGCGCCCAGCGGGTCCTTGGCGGGGTTGTCGGGCCCTCCCACCGGCCACCACACGACCACCGGGGCGTCCGGCAGCAGCAGCGGCAGGACGACGGAGTCGGCGTGCTCGGACACCTCGCCGTAGGTGCGCAGGATCACCGTCTCGCCGGTGCCCGCGTCGGCGCCCACCCGGACCTCGGCGTCGAGCCGGGAGGCGGTGCGCTCGCGGGGGGTGCGGGCGTGCCGTTTGATGACGACCAGGGTGCGCGAAGGGTGCTCGTGCGAGGCTTCCTCGGCCGCCTTGATCGCGTCGTAGGCGTTCTCCTCGTCCGTGACGATCACCATCGTCAGGACCATGCCCACGGCGGGGGTGCCGATGGCGCGGCGGCCCTGCACAAGGGCCTTGTTGATCTTGCTTGCCGTGGTGTCGGTCAGGTCGATCTTCATGGCCTGCGCCAGCTCCGTCCGTCTCGTGCGAGCATCTCGTCGGCTTCGTCGGGTCCCCAGCTGCCCGAGGCGTACTGCGCCGGCTTGCCGTTCCGCGCCCAGTACTCCTCGATGGGGTCGAGGATCTTCCAGGACTCTTCCACTTCCTGGTGACGGGGGAACAAATTGGCGTCGCCGAGCAGGACGTCCAGGATGAGGCGCTCGTACGCCTCCGGGCTGGACTCGGTGAACGACTCGCCGTAGGCGAAGTCCATCGTCACGTCCCGGATCTCCATGGAGGTGCCGGGCACCTTGGAGCCGAAGCGGACCGTGATCCCCTCGTCCGGCTGGACGCGGATCACGATCGCGTTCTTGCCCAGCTCCTCCGTCGCGGTGCGGTCGAAGGGGGAGTGCGGCGCCTGCTGGAAGACCACCGCGATCTCGGTGACCCGGCGGCCGAGCCGCTTTCCGGTGCGCAGGTAGAAGGGGACGCCCGCCCAGCGGCGGTTGTCGACCTGCAGCTTGATCGCGGCGTACGTGTCGGTGGTGGAGGCCGGGTCGATGCCGTCCTCCTGGAGGTAGCCGCGGACCTTCTCGCCGCCCTGCCAGGCGGGCGCGTACTGCGCGCGCACGGTGTGCCGGCCCAGGTCCTCCGGGATCTTCACGGCCTTGAGGACCTTCAGCTTCTCCGTCAGCAGCGAACCGGCGTCGAAGGAGGCGGGCTCCTCCATCGCGGTGAGCGCCATCAGCTGGAGCAGGTGGTTCTGGATGACGTCACGGGCGGCGCCGATGCCGTCGTAGTAGCCCGCCCGGCCGCCGATGCCGATGTCCTCGGCCATCGTGATCTGCACATGGTCCACGAAGGACCGGTTCCAGATCGGCTCGAACATCGTGTTGGCGAAGCGCAGCGCCAGGATGTTCTGGACGGTCTCCTTGCCCAGGTAGTGGTCGATCCGGAAGACCTGCTCCGGGTCGAACACGTCGTGCACGATCGCGTTCAGCTCGCGGGCGCTGCCCAGGTCGTGGCCGAACGGCTTCTCGATGACCGCCCGGCGCCACGATCCCTCCGGCCCGTCGGCGAGCCCGTGCTTCTTCAGCTGCTGGACGACCTTCGGGAAGAACTTCGGCGGCACCGACAGGTAGAAGGCGTAGTTGCCGCTGGTGCCCCGGGAGGCGTCCAACTCCTCGACGGCGGAGCGCAGTTGCTTGAACGCCTGGTCGTCGTCGAAGTCGCCCGGGATGAACCGCATGCCCTCGGCGAGCTGCTGCCAGACCTCCTCGCGGAAGGGGGTGCGGGAGTGTTCGCGGACGGCGTCGTGCACGACCTGCGCGAAGTCCTGGTCCTCCCAGTCCCGGCGGGCGAACCCGACGAGGGAGAAGCCCGGCGGCAGCAGACCGCGGTTGGCGAGGTCGTAGACGGCCGGCATCAGCTTCTTGCGGGACAGGTCGCCGGTCACGCCGAAGATGACGAGGCCGGAGGGGCCGGCGATCCGCGGCAGGCGCCGGTCGCCGGCGTCGCGCAGCGGGTTGGTCCAGTCGGTGGTCATTCCGCGTCCACTCCCTTGCTGTCCAGGGACTTGGCGACCGCGTCCAGCAGTTCCTGCCAGGCGGCCTCGAACTTGGCGACGCCCTCGTCCTCCAGCTTGGTGACGACCTCGTCGTAGGAGATGCCGAGGCGTTCCACGGCCTGAAGGTCGGCACGGGCCTGGGCGTAGCCGCCGGTGACGGTGTCGCCGGTGATGTCGCCGTGGTCGGCGGTGGCGTTCAGGGTGCCCTCCGGCATGGTGTTGACCGTGCCGGGCGCGACCAGGTCGTCGACGTAGAGGGTGTCCTTGTACGCCGGGTCCTTCACGCCGGTCGACGCCCACAGCGGGCGCTGCCGGTTGGCGTGCGCGCTCGCCGACTTCGCCCAGCGGTCGGAGGAGAAGACCTCCTCGTACGCCTGGTAGGCGAGGCGGGCGTTGGCGAGGGCCGCCCTGCCCTTCAGGGCGAGCGCCTCGTCGGTGCCGAGCACGGTCAGCCGCTTGTCGATCTCGCTGTCGACCCGGGAGACGAAGAACGAGGCGACGGAGTGGATGGCCGACAGGTCCAGGCCCCGCTCGGCGGCCTTCTCCAGGCCCAGCAGATAGGCGTCCATGACCTCGCGGTAGCGCTCCAGCGAGAAGATCAGCGTGACGTTGACGCTGATGCCCTGGGCGAGGGCCGCGGTGATGGCCGGCAGGCCCGCCCGGGTCGCGGGGATCTTGATCATGACGTTGGGGCGGTCGACCAGCCAGGCGAGCTGTCTGGCCTCGGCGACGGTGGCCGCGGTGTCGTGGGCGAACCGCGGGTCGACCTCGATGGAGACCCAGCCGTCCCGGCCGCCGGTCCCGTCGTACACCGGGCGCAGGACGTCGGCGGCGGCGCGCACATCGGCGGTCGTCATCATCCGTACGGCCTCGTCGACCGTGACCCCGCGGACGGCGAGGTCGGCCAGCTGCTCCTCGTACCCCTCGCCGCTGCCGATCGCGGCCTGGAAGATGGACGGGTTGGTGGTGACACCCACCACGTGCTTGGTGGCGACGAGTTCGGCGAGGTTGCCGGAGGCGATCCGCTTGCGGGACAGGTCGTCCAACCAGATGGAGACGCCCTCGTCGGAGAGGCGCTTGAGTGCTGCGGTCACTGTGATCATCTTCTTTCTGGCGGTCGGATCAACCACGCGCGGCGGCCAGGGATTCCCTTGCCGCGGCGGCGACGTTCTCGGCGGTGAAGCCGTACTCGGCGAACAGTGCCTGGGCGTCGGCGGAGGCGCCGAAGTGTTCGAGGGAGACGATGCGTCCTGCGTCACCCACGAACCGGTACCACGTCAGGCCGATCCCCGCTTCCACGGCGACACGCGCTCGCACGGACGGCGGAAGGACGGCCTCGCGGTAG
This sequence comes from Streptomyces sp. NPDC002779, assembly GCF_042888685.1. Classification (NCBI taxonomy): domain Bacteria; kingdom Bacillati; phylum Actinomycetota; class Actinomycetes; order Kitasatosporales; family Streptomycetaceae; genus Streptomyces; species Streptomyces sp. NPDC002779. Next base: position 375,576 of record NZ_JBIAQC010000008.1, on the reverse strand, counting down.
GCGCGGGGCTGCTGCTCGAACCACTCCACGGACGGCATCGACACCACCCGGGTGCCGATCCCCTCGGCTTCGAGCCGCTCGCGCGCGGCGACGGCGAGCTGCACCTCGGAGCCGGTCGCGATGAGCACGACGTCCGGCGTGCCGGTCGAGGCCTCGCGCAGGACGTAACCGCCCTTGGCGGCGTCCTCGTTGCGCTCGTACGTCGGCACGCCCTGGCGGGTCAGCGCGAGGCCGTGCGGGGCCGGGTCGGTGGCGTGCCGGCGCAGGATCTCCGCCCAGGCGACGGCGGTCTCGTTGGCGTCGGCGGGCCGCACGATGTTCAGGCCCGGGACGGCGCGCAGCGAGGCCAGGTGCTCGACCGGCTGGTGGGTGGGGCCGTCCTCGCCGAGGCCGATGGAGTCGTGCGTCCACACATAGGTGACCGGCAGCTGCATCAGCGCGGACATCCGGACGGCGTTGCGCATGTAGTCGGAGAACACCAGGAAGGTGCCGCCGTAGATACGGGTGTTGCCGTGCAGGGCGATGCCGTTCATGACCGCGGCCATGGAGAACTCGCGGATCCCGAAGTGGACGGTACGGCCGTAGGGGTCGGCCTCCGGCAGCGGGTTGCCCCGCGGCAGGAAGGAGCTGGCCTTGTCGATGGTGGTGTTGTTGGAGCCGGCCAGGTCGGCGGAGCCGCCCCACAGTTCGGGGAGCACCGCGCCGAGCGCCTGGAGCACCTTGCCGGAGGCGGCACGGGTGGCCAGGGACGCGCCGGGTTCGAACACCGGGACGGCGTCCTCCCAGCCTTCGGGGAGCTGACCGGCGACGACGCGGTCGAAGAGCCGGGCGCGCTCGGGGTGGGCGCCGCGCCACTTGTCGATCCGCTTGTCCCAGGCGGCGTGTGCCTCGGCGCCCCGGTCGAGGGCGCGGCGGCTGTGCGCCAGCACCTCATCGGCGACCTCGAAGGTGCGCGCGGGGTCGAGACCGAGCAGCCGCTTGGTGGCGGCGATCTCGTCCTCGCCGAGCGCGGAGCCGTGGGAGGCCTCGGTGTTCCGGGCGTTCGGGGCGGGCCAGGCGATGATCGTGCGCATGGCGATGATCGAGGGGCGCCCGGTCTCGGCCCGGGCGGCCTCCAGCGCCGCGTGCAGGGCGTGCACGTCGACGTCGCCGTCCTCGGTGGGCGCGATGCGCTGGGTGTGCCAGCCGTAGGCCTCGTACCGCTTGAGGACGTCCTCGGAGAACGCGGTGGCGGTGTCGCCCTCGATGGAGATGTGGTTGTCGTCGTAGACGAGGACCAGGTTGCCCAGCTTCTGGTGGCCGGCCAGCGAGGAGGCCTCGGCGGAGACGCCCTCCTGGAGGTCGCCGTCGGAGACGATCGCCCAGACGGTGTGGTCGAACGGGGACTCGCCCTCGGGGGCCTTGGGGTCGAACAGACCACGCTCGTAGCGGGCGGCCATCGCCATGCCGACGGCGTTCGCGACGCCCTGGCCGAGCGGTCCCGTGGTGGTCTCCACGCCCGCGGTGTGGCCGTACTCGGGGTGACCGGGGGTCTTCGAACCCTGGGTCCGGAAGGCCTTGAGGTCGTCCAGCTCCAGCTCGTACCCGGCGAGGAAGAGCTGGGTGTAGAGGGTCAGCGAGGTGTGGCCGGGGGAGAGCACGAAGCGGTCCCGGCCGGTCCACTCCGGATCGGCGGGGTCGTGGCGCATCACCTTCTGAAAGATCGTGTACGCGGCGGGCGCGAGGCTCATCGCGGTGCCCGGGTGGCCGTTGCCGACCTTCTGTACGGCATCCGCCGCCAGCAGGCGTGCGGTGTCGACGGCACGCCGGTCGAGTTCGGTCCATTCGAAGCGGTCCGGGGTCTGCGTGCTCATCTTCAAGAAATCCTTGGTGAGAGTGGGTTTCCTGCTCTGACGCGTTCAAAAGTAAAAGTCTGACTTTTTCTAGGGAAGGTCGCCGTGTGTCAGCCTGTGGTGAAAGTGGGACACCGGGCGCGTGATCGAGGCGGAACGAGCAGGACATGGGAGACAGAACGGTGCAAGACGGCGGCGAGGACGGGATCAGAACCTTCCCCTTCCCGGTCGACCGGAGTGTGCTGGGCGTCGGCATGCAGGTCGGCCCGATGCGCCCCGGCCGCAGCTGGCACGCCGATGTGCCGCTGGAGCGGGTGCACCGCATCGACTTCCATGTCGTGATGCTGTTCGGTGCGGGGCCCGTCCGGCACATGGTCGACTTCACCGAGTACGAGGCGGGCCCCGGCGATCTGCTCTGGATCCGCCCGGGGCAGATCCACCGCTTCTCGCCGACGAGCGAGTACCGGGGAACCGTCCTGACCATGCAACCCGGCTTCCTGCCCCGGGCGACGGTGGAGGCGACGGGCCTCTACCGCTACGACCTGCCGCCCCTGCTCCACCCCGACGAGCCGCAGCGCAGCGCCCTCCAGGCGGCGCTCGACCAGCTGCGCCGCGAGTACAAGGACACGGCGACCCTTCCCCTCAGCCTGCACACGGCGGTCCTGCGCCACTTGCTGTCGGCGTTCCTGCTGCGCCTGGCGCACCTGGCGGCCAGCTCCGAGGAGGCGGCCCGCCGCGACGCCGGCTCGGCCTTCACCCTCTTCCGGGACGCGGTGGAACGCGGCTTCGCCACGAACCACAGCGTGAGCGCGTACGCCGATCAGCTCGGCTACTCACGCCGCACCCTGGTGCGCGCGGTACGGGCCGCGACGGGGGAGACCCCGAAGGGCTTCATCGACAAGCGGGTCGTCCTGGAGGCCAAACGGCTGCTGGCCCACACGGACCTGCCGATCGGGCGGGTCGGGGTGGCGGTGGGTTTCCCCGACGCGGCGAACTTCTCCAAGTTCTTCCACCAGCACACGGACCTGACCCCGGCGGGCTTCCGGGCGGAGCTGCGCTAGCGGAGGAGGGGCCGGGATTGCACCGACGCGCGCCGGCGGCCCGGAGTTCCTCGCTCGGAATCCGGACCGCCGGCGCCTCACCGCTCCCCTCAGCGGCGGAAGTTGAACCAGTTGACGTTCACGAAGTCGGCGGGCTGTCCGCTGGAGAAGGTCAGGTACACATCGTGGGTGCCCGTCACCTCGGCTGTCCAGGCGCACCTCGACCAGTCCGCTCACCCCGGACCCGGCCCGGCTCGCGACCCGGGCGACGAACTGAGTGGCCGCCGTGGACCCGAAGTCGACGCCCCGGAACAGCGCCCAGTCGCCGTTGCCGATCGCGCCGATGTTCTGGCCGCCCCCGGTGTCCGAGGTCGCCTCGGTGATCGTGCCGGACTGGCTGTCGCGGGACTCGGCCCGGATGGCGCTGTAGGCGTCCCGGTTGCCGGTCGGCGGAGGTGTGGTGCCGCCGCCGGAGCCGCCGCCGGGCCCGCGCCCGCCGTGAGGGCGGCGGCGGGGACCGTGCGAGACGCCCACGGCAGGCCATCCTGGTACATCCACGTTTGCGCCTGCATCGTGCCGCTCGGACCTGGGGCGGACCTGTGAACCGGCGGTGCGCCGGATGAGATTCCGTGCGCCTCAGACCTTCGTCGGTACGGGCGGCTCGGCCGCCGGTGCCGCCGCCTCCCGCAGCCCGAACCGGTCATGGAGCCGCCGCAGCGGACCGGGCGCCCACCAGGCACGGCGGCCGAGCAGCGCCATCGTCGCCGGGACCAGCAGCATCCGTACGACGGTGGCGTCGATCAGCACCGCCAGGGTGAGCCCGAGGCCGATCTGGAGGATGGGCGAGAAGCCGCCCGTCATGAAGGCACCGAAGACGATCGCCAGCAGCAGCGCGGCACAGGTCACCACGCGCCCGGACCGGCGCAGCCCGGTCACCACGGCCTCCCGCTCGTCCTCGCCCCGCTCCCTGGCCTCACGCATCCGGGCGAGGATGAACAGCTCGTAGTCCATGGCGAGCCCGAAGGCGATGGCGATGATCAGCGGCGGCGCGGTGAGGCTCAGCGCGCCCAGACCCTCGGCGCCCAGCAGCCCGGCCAGATGCCCGTCCTGGAACACCCACACCACCGCACCGAGCGCGGCGCCGAGACTGAGCAGGGTGGTCGCGATGGTGCGCAGCGGGATCAGCACCGACCCGGTGAAGGCGAACAGCAGCACGAAGATGCCGCCGAGGACGGTCACGGCGGCCCAGGGGGCCCGTGCGGCGAGCATCTCCCGGAAGTCCACCAGCCGGGCCGCGGACCCGGTCACCTCGACCGGCTCGTCGCCGCGCAGCTCCCGGATCCGCTCCACGAGACCGGTCGCCGCCTCGCCGTCGACGCTGCCCGGCGGCCGGACCTCCACCACCGTGGTGCCGCCCGGCAGCTGACGGGACTCGGCGCCGGACAGCGCGCCGATCCGCTCGGCGGTCGCCGGATCGGTGCCGGGCCGGACGACGACGGTGACCGGGGAGACGCCGGTACCGGGCGGGAAGTGGGCCTCGACGGTGTCGTACAGCTGCCGCGCCTCGGTGCTCGCGGGCAGCTGCCGGGCGTCGCCGAGGTTGATCGTCAGCCCGGCGACCGGCAGCGCCAGGACCAGCAGGACCGGCACGACGGTGGCCACCACGGCGATCCGGCGGCGCGCGGCGAACCGGGCCAGGCGGGCGAAGAGGCGGCCCTCCTCGGCATCCGGCCGGACCCGCGCGGGCGGGATCTTCCCGCCGAACCTCGTCAGCAGTGCGGGCAGCAGGGTGACCGCGGCGAGCATGTCGACGACCACCACGGCGGCCACCGCCAGACCCATGCTGCGCAGGAACACGCTCGGGAAGACCAGCAGCCCGGTCAGGCTGACGGCGACCGTGAGCCCGGAGAACAGCACGGTCCGCCCGGCCGCGGCGACCGTGCGGTGCACGGCCGCCACGACGTCCTCGGTGTGCCGGCGCTCCTCCCGGAACCGCACCAGCATCAACAGGGCGTAGTCCACGGCGAGTCCGAGGCCGAGCATGGTGGTGACCTGGATGGCGTAGACCGAGATGTCGGTGACCTCGCTGAACGCGAACAGCGCGAGGAACGCGCCCGCGATCCCGCTGACCGCGATCACCAGCGGCAGGGCGGCCGCCCGCAGCCCGCCGAACACGACGAGCAGCAGGGCGAGTACGACGGGCAGGGAGATCAACTCGGCGTTCTTGACGTCCTCCTGGGCCCGTTCGCCGAGCTGCCTGCCGAGCAGTTCACCGCCGCTGACATGGACGTCGGGCGCCTCGATCTGCCGGATGCGCTCGGCGGCGGCGTCCGTCGCGTCCGCCTCGGCGTCGTCGTCGAGGCCGCCCTCGAAGGTGACCGGGATGATCAGGGCCCGGCCGTCCCGGGCGGTGAGCCCCGGCGTGCCGTACGGATCGGGTACGGCGGCCACTCCGGCGATCTCCCGGACCTCGGCGACGGCCCGTTCGACCTGGGCGCGCACGGCGGCGTCGGCGACCGATTCGCCCGCGACGACGGCGGTGACGGTCTCCCCGGTCGGGTCCAGGCGGGACAGGTACTGCTCGGCCAGTTCCGACTCGGTGCCGGGGACGTCCGGCACATCGTCGGAGAGCCGCCCGAAGACGCCCGTGCCGAGGCCGAAGCCGAGCAGCAGGAAGAGCAGCCAGAGCAGGATGACGGTGAGCGGGCGGCGGGTGGCCGCCCGGGTGAGCGTGGAGAGCACGGGGGCCTCCGGGGCCGTTGGACGGTGGACATGTGCTCTCAGGTTGGTCCCGGGCCGGGGCGCACCGGATCGCCGGAGGGAGCGGTTTGCCGGGCTCCGTCGCACGGGGGAGAAACGGGCCGGACTCACTCGTACGAGGGAGGGGGCGGCGGGAATCATCCGGCCCGGCCCGGGAGTTGTCCGGTCAGGAGCCGCTGATCACGAAGGAGTGCCGATGTCCGAGGAACCGGGAGTCCGCGAGCTGCGCCTGGTGGTCACCGCGGCGGACTACGACGCCGCACTGCACTTCTACCGGGATGTCCTGGGCCTGCCCGAGAGAGCGGCGTTCTCCTCGCCGGGCGGCCGGGTGAGCATCCTGGAGGCGGGGCGGGCGACGCTGGAGCTGACCGATCCGAACCACGCGGAGTTCATCGACGACGTCGAGGTCGGACGGCGGGTCGCCGGGCACATCCGGGTGGCGTTCCAGGTGGACGACTCCGCGGCGGTGACGCGGGAGCTGGCCGAGGCCGGGGCGGAGGTCGTCGCCGAGCCGACGCGCACGCCCTGGAACTCGCTCAACTCCCGGCTCCAGGCGCCGGGGGCGCTGCAGCTCACCCTCTTCACCGAGCTGGGGGAGGATCAGGACCGATCCTCCCCGGGGGCCACCAGACCGGTCTCGTAGGCGCAGATCACCGCCTGCACCCGGTCCCGCAGCCCCAGCTTGCTCAGCACATTGCTGACATGGGTCTTCACCGTGTGCTCGCTCACGAACAGGGCCGAGGCGATCTCCGCGTTGGACAGTCCACGGGCCAGCATCCGCAGCGTCTCCGCCTCGCGGGCGGTGAGGACGTCCAGGCGCTCGGGCGTGACCTCGGCGGCCGCCTCCTGTCTCCGGCGGCGCACCAGGTCGGCGACGAGCCGGCGGGTCACGGTCGGGGCGAGCAGCGAGTCGCCGGCCGCGACCACCCGGACGGCGTGAACGAGGTCGTCGCGGCGGACGTCCTTCAGCAGAAAGCCGCTGGCGCCCGCGTACAGCGCCTCGTACACGTACTCGTCCAGGTCGAAGGTGGTCAGTATGACCACCTTGCAGGCGGACTGCGCGCACACCCGCCGGGCCGCCTCCAGGCCGTCCATGACGGGCATCCGGATGTCGAGGAGCAGTACGTCGGGCGCGTGCTGCCGCACCGCGGCGACCGCCTCGGCGCCGTCCCCGGCCTCGGCGACCACCTCGATGTCCGGCTGCGCCTCCAGGATCATGCTGAAACCGCTGCGGACCAGCTCCTGGTCGTCGGCGACGACCACCCGGATGCTCACCCCAGCGCCGCCTGCCGGTCATCGGCCGGGAGCCGTACGACGACCTGGAAACCGCCGTCGTGGCCGCGCCCGGCGCGGGCGCTGCCCCCGCAGGCCGCGGCGCGCTCACGGATGCCGATCAGCCCGTGTCCGCCGCCCGGTCCCGAGGGGCCACGGCCGTCGTCCGTCACCGACACTGTCAATGCGTCCTCCGCCCAGTCGAGAGCGACGGTAGCGGAGGAGGCGCAGGCGTGCTTCACGGTATTGGTGAGGGCCTCCTGCACGATCCGGAAGGCGGCCACCTCGGTGTCCGGCGGCAGCGGGCGCGGCTGCCCCGCGCTGCGCAGATCCACCCGCAGCCCGGTGGACTCGGTGACCTGCCGGACCAGGCCGGGCAGCGCCGCCACGCCCGGCTGCGGCAGCCGCCGCGCCCCGCCCTCGCGCTCCTCCTCCTTCAGGACGCCGAGGATCCGCCGCAGCTGCGACATCGCGTCCCGGCCGGTCGTCGCGATGGCGTCGAACGCCGCCTCCGCGCGGACCGGATCGGTGCGCATCACCACCGGTCCCGCCTCGGCCTGCACCACCATCAGGCTCACCGCGTGGGCCAGGATGTCGTGCATGTCCCGGGCGATCCGGGCCCGCTCCTGGGCCGTCGCCCGAGCCGTGTCCGCGGCCCGCTCCCGTTCCAGGCGCCGGGTCCGGTCCACCAGGGCGGCGGTGTAGGCGCGCTGCACCCGGGCGAGCATGCCGAGGCCGTACGCGCCGACGACGCTCAGCAGCTGGAAGGCGTACTCGAAGGGCAGCGGCTCCTCCTTGTGCTGCATGGTGAGCACGACCCCGAGGATCCAGCCCGTGAGCATGAACCGGCGCTGCCAGGCCCGGCCCTGGGCGGCCATCGTGTACAGGACGATCAGACCGGCGTACATCACGTCCGGCGGGGGCGCGTGGTACCAGGCCATCGCGGGGGTGGCCACCGACACCGCGCACGCGGTGGCGAACGGCGCCCGGCGACGCCAGACCAGGGGCAGCGCGGTGGCCGCGGCCAGCAGCCAGCCCTGCCAGGTCAGCCTGTGGTCCCCGTCGTCCCGGAAGAGCCACTGGAGGGAGGCGGCGAACAGCACCAGCGCGGCGAGCGCGGCGTCGACGACGTACGGGTTCGCCGTGCGCAGCCGGGCGGCGGCGGGGGCGAGCCAGGTCGGCGGGGACATGGGCGGCTCCTCGGGGCAAGAGGCCGTTCCAGTATCGGAGGCCGGACGGGGCGACGTCCTCACCGGTGAGAGGGATATCCGCCCTCCGTTTGTGATCGCTTCGATGCCGCGGAGAAGGAACCAGGAGTCAGGACCTTTCCCTCTCAAAGGTCGAAACAGAGCGTTCACAGCGTGTGCATGGTCATGGACCGACGGCTGCGACCACCATCGTCTGCGGATGCCCTGCCCGCCGCCTCCAGGAGTCACGTATGCCGAGCCGCCGCCGAGTCCTCACCGCGGCCGCCGCCGTGCCGGTCGCGGCCGGGGCGGTCACCGCGTGCGACGAGGGGCCCGAGCCGCCGGTGCCGGTGGCCGACGGCAAGCAGGCCTCGGCCGTGCCGGCCGTGCGCTCCGGCACGGACCGGCTCAGCTTCGTGGTGATCCTCGCCGACGACCTCGGCCACGGTGAACTCGGCGCCTACGGCCAGAAGCTCATCCGCACCCCCCGCCTGGACGCCCTGGCCGCCGAGGGCCTGCGCTTCACCGACGCCTACGCCACCGCCCCCGTCTGCGCGCCCTCGCGCTGCTCGGTGCTCACCGGACTGCACGCCGGGCACGCCACCGTCCGCGAGAACCCCTGGGGCCCGGGCGGCCAAGGGGCGCTGACCGAACGGGACTTCACCTTCGCCGAGGCGCTCCGCGCGCTCGGCTACCGCACCGGCATCTTCGGCAAGTGGGGCTTCGGACCCGAGCTGCCGGACCAGCCCAGCCACCCCAACTCCCGAGGTTTCGAGGAGTTCCACGGCTACATCGGGCACCGCCACGCCCACGACTACTTCCCCGAGTACCTGTGGCACAACGGCACCCGGCAGGAGATCCCCGCCAACCGCGGCGGCGCCCGCGAGGTGTACGCGCCCGACCTGCTGAAGGAGCGTGCGCTGGCCTTCCTGGACGCGCACCGCGCCGAGCCGTTCCTGCTGTACCTGACCCCGGCCCTGCCGCACGCGCCCAGCCACACCCCCGACGACGGCGGGTACGGCGACCGCCCCTGGCCGGGCCCCGACCGGCGGCACGCCGCCCAGGTCACCGCCTTCGACGCGCTGGTCGGCGACGTCGTCGACCGCCTCACCCGGCTCGGCGTGGCGGACCGCACCCTCGTCCTGGTCACCAGCGACAACGGCCCGCACGAGGAGGGCCGGACCGACCCCGACCTCTTCGACGCCAACGGCCCGTTGCGCGGCTACAAACGGAACCTGTACGAGGGCGGCGTCCGCGTCCCGCTCATCGCCTGGTCCCCGCGGCACATCCCGGCCGGCACCACCGACCGCCCCACCCCGCTGACCGACCTGCTCCCCACCCTCGCCGACCTCGCCGGCGCCCCCGCCCCCACGGACCTCGACGGCCTCTCGCTGGCCCCGCTGCTGCGCGGCTCCGGCCACCCGGCCCGCCACGACCACCTGTACTTCTACCGCAATCACAGCGGAGTCACCCCGCGCTCCGACGCCGTCGACCGGGGCCGGGGCCGCCGGCTCGCGGAGGCGCTGCGCCGCGGCGACCTGAAGGCGGTGCGCTTCGCCCCGGGCCAGGACCGCGGCGTCCCCGACGACGAGTGGGACGTGGAGCTGTACGACCTGTCCCGGGACCCCGGCGAGCAGGACGACCTGGCGTCGGCGCGCCCGGCCCAGGCGGACGCGCTGGTACGGCTGATGCGTGACTCCTGGTCGCCCACCTACCCCCGCAAACCCTTCGGCCTGACACTGGAGGTCACCGGCCGGGCGCCGGACCTCCTCGTCACCGCGACCCTCGCCAACGGCTCCGCCCGCCCGTGGACCGCCCCCCGCCTCACCCTGGGCGCCCCCGGCGGCTGGGACATCCGCGCCCTCGACCCGGTCACCGCCCCGCTGCTGCGGGCGGGCGACGATCTGACGGTCCGCTGGCGGATCACCCCGGCCCAGGTCACCTCCGACACGACCCTCGCCTGCCGGGCCACCGCCCGGCACGCGGGGAAGGACGTGACGTACCTGGCCCGCACGGTGCTGGGCTGAGCGCTCAGCGCCCCTCGGGGAGCCACCCCAGCGCGCGCGAGATCCCGCGCGCCGCGATCCGCACGGCCGGGGCCAGCACCGGTACCTGGGCGTCGGCCTCGGGAACCACCACCGACACCGCCGCGACCACCGCGCCGCCGGTTCCCCGTACGGGCGCGGCCACCGACAGGGCGTCGTCGGTGACCTGACGGCTGCTCACCGCCACTCCCGTACGGCGCACTTCGGCCAGCTCGCGGCGCAGCCGGGCGGGGTCGGTGATCGTGTACGGGGTGAAGGACGCCAGCGGCCCGGAGCAGTACTCCTCCTGGCGGGCCGGGTCGTCATGGGCCAGCAGGGCGAGGCCCACCCCGGTGGCGTGCAGGGGCCAGCGGGCGCCGACGCGGATGTGGACGCCGACCGCCGAGCGGCCCGAGAGCCACTCGATGTAGACGACCTCCGGGCCGTCCCGCACCGCCAACTGCACGTTCTCGTGGGTCGCTTCGTACAGGTCCTCCAGGAAGGGCAGCGCGGCCTGCCGGAGGGCGAGGCCGCGCGGCGCCAGTGCCGCGATCTCCCACAGCCGCAGCCCCACGTGGTAGACGCCGCCCGGGTCGCGTTCCAGCGCGCCCCACTCGGTGAGGGCGCCCACCAGACGGTGTGCGGTGGTCAGGCTCAGCCCGGCCCGCCGGCTGATGTCCGTCAGGCTCAGCGCCGGATGCTCGTGGTCGAAGGCGGCGAGCACGGACAGCAGCCGGTCGGGCGCGGAACGAGGGGTCATGGCCGGGCGTCTCCCGGGTGGGCCAGATCGTAGGGGTGGGGGTAGGGGGCCGGACTGTACCCGGTGTAGCGGGGCTCGGTGCTGGAATCGGTCTGCCGCGCACGGGAGTTGAGCGCACGGGGCGAGGCGTCCCAGCGGCCCGTGTCCAGCCGGGCCCGCAGCGTGTGCAGGGCGCCCACCGTCTCGCCCGGGGTGAACGTGCAGTGGCCGGCGGCGTCGACGTAGGCCTGCGCCAGCAGTGCTCCCGAGCCCGCCGCGGTGGCGGCCCTGCGGTAGGCGCTCTCCGCCTGGACGGGGATCAGGGTGTCGCCGGTGGTGTGGATGGTCAGCTGGGGGTCGGTGAGACGGCCGGTGAGGACGCTGGTGTCCCGCATCCACCGTACGGCCGGGGCGTCGGCGGTGACCCGGGGCGCCCGGCGCAGGGCGTGGAGGTCCTCGCGCAGGGAGACGTCCGCCTCCTTGTAGAGGCCGGCGACCTCCTTGTACAGCGGGGAGCGGTGGAGCATGGCCGGGTAGTCGACGCCCGTGTTCCAGGACGGGTTGCCGCCCGCCCGGGTCTCCGCCTCCTGACGCCAGCTGAAGGCGGGGAGCTGGACGAGCCCGGGCAGGGCGTCGCCGGGGATGCCGTGCAGAGCGGCGGCGAGGGCGATCCGGGCGCGGCCCTCGGGGGTCTGCCGGGCGGCCGTCAGGTCCGCGGCGAGCGACGCGGCGGCGTGCTGCGCCTCGGTGTGGTCCGCGAAGCCGGTGAGCCGGACGTCCGAGCCGAGCAGGGTGTCCAGCGCGAACACCGGGTCCAGCGTGCTGTTCCAGTTCGCCACCCCGCCCTGCACCAGGCCGCACATCGACAGCGAGCCGTCGAAGCGGTCGGCGTGCCGTTCGGCGAGCGTGGTCGTGACCAGTCCGCCGTAGGACGTGCCCCAGGCGAGGGTCTCGTCGGCCGGCCCGAACTTCTCGGTGAAGACGTCGAGCGTGGCGAGCTGGTCGGGGACGGCGTCGGTCACGGCCCAGCCGGTGGTGGCGTAGGAGGAGCCGATCAAGGCGTACCCCTGGTCCAGGAGTTCGGCCCGGGTGGCCGGGTCGGGCGCGTTTTGGGGCGGGTTGGGCGAGCCGGCGGGCCGGTAGCCGTGGCTGTACAGCAGGACCGTGCCGTTCCAGTTCGCCGGTACGTCCATCAAGTAGGCCGCGCCCGAGGGGAGATGGCCCTCCAGGTGGGTGTCCGCGGCGGGCGGGGCGGCGGCCGTGGTGAGGGTGACGGCCAGTGCGACGGCGACCAGGGTTCTCAACGGGGTGTCCCTTCCGGGGTGGGGGTGGCGGAACGGGCCGGGGCGGGTTCCAGGGCGTCGGTCCGGGTCTCGCGGATCCGCCACACGGTCAGCGCGGTGATCGCCGCGCCACCGCACAGCAGCAGGGAGACGGGCGTGCTGTCACCGCCGTTCGAGGCGAGCAGACTGCTGGCGATCAGCGGGGAGAAGCCGGCGCCGAGCAGGGTGGCCCCCTGGTAGCCGAGGGAGGCGCCGGTGTAGCGGACCCGGGTGCCGAACATCTCGGTGAGCAGGGCGCCCAGCGGGCCGTACATCGTGGACTGGGCCACGCCGTGGCCGAGCGCGAGGGCGAGGATCAGCAGGCCGGGGGAGCCTGACTCGACCAGGGCCAGGACGGGGAAGGCGAGCGCGGCGGAGGCGACGGCGCCGGACAGCACGACCGGGCGGCGGCCGACCCGGTCGGACAGGGCGGAGGCGGCGGGCAGGACCAGCAGGGCGACCCCGGAGGCGACGGTCACCGCGGTGAGCACCTGCGAGCGGCTGTACCCCTCGTCGACCGCGTACGTGATCATGAAGCTGGTCAGCAGTGACTGCGCGGTGAAGGCGCCGATGCCGACGCAGGCGGCCAGCAGCACCGGCTTGGGGCGCCGCAGGACCTCCAGCACCGGTGGCTTCTCGCGCGGCGCGGGCTTGGTGAACAGAGGGCTCTCGGCGACCTTGAGGCGGACGAACATGCCGACGCCGAGCAGGACCACGCTCAGTAGGAACGGCACCCGCCAGCCCCAGGAGCGGAAGTCGTCGTCGGGCAGCGCGGAGACCGCGGTGACCACTCCGGCGGAGAGCAACGAGCCCAGTGGCGCGCCGAGTTGGGTGAAGCTGGACCACAGCCCGCGCCGCCCGCCCTGGGTGCGCTCGGCGTGCTCGACGACCATCAGGGTGGCGCCGCCCCACTCCCCGCCGATCGCGATGCCCTGCACCACGCGGAGCAGGACCAGCAGCACGGGCGCCCAGACGCCGATCGCGTCATAGGTGGGCAGCAGACCGATCAGAAAACTCCCGCTGCCCATCAGCAGCATGGTCAGCAGCATCATCGACTTGCGGCCCACGCGGTCGCCGAAGTGGCCGAAGAGGATGCCGCCGACGGGGCGGGCCAGATAGCCGGCGGCGAAGGTGCCGAAGGCGGCGATCGTGCCGACGGCGGGGTCGGCGTCGGGGAAGAACAGTTCGCCGAAGACGAGCGCGGCGACGGTGCCGTAGACGAGGAAGTCGTAGAACTCGACGGCGGTGCCGAGCAGGCCGGACAGGGCGACTCTGCGCAACTGCCGGGAGTCGGGGACGGGCGGGGATGGCTGCACGGTGGGCTCCCTGGGGGACGGTGCCGATGCCCCCGTGAAGTTAGGCAGTGCTCGTGCAGCCGTCAATCATTTGCACAACATTCTTGTCGTCACGCCAGTCCGTCCTGGGCGATCCGCAGGAGCAGGGCGTGCAGCGTCTCGCGCTCGGCCGCCGCGAGCGGTTCGAGGAGTTCCTCGGTCACCCGCAGGCCCGCCTCGTCGGTGTCCCGCAGGAAGGCGCGGCCGGCTCCGGTCAGGACGACGATCCTGCTGCGGCGGTCGTCGGGGGAGGGGCGGCGCTCGGCGAAGCCCGCCTTCTCCAGGTCGTCGACCAGGCCCACGATCGCGCTCGGGTCGTAGCCGAGACGGGCGCTGAGTTCGCGCTGGAGGGCGCCCTCGCAGGTGGCGAGGAAGCGCAGCACCGCGTAGTGGCGCAGGCGCAGGCCGGACTCCTGGAGGCAGGAGTTGAACAACTGCCCGGAGCGCAGGCCCAGCCGGTAGAGCAGGTAGCCGGTGTCCGCGTGCAGGTCGCGCATCCATGGCTCGTTCGCGTCGATCGGGTCGGTCTTCATGGGGTCAGTCTTTCCCAGCCCGGCAGTCGGTGACAACTATTGACGTCACCAATTATTGCTCTTAACTTCGATCTCGCTCACGCAGTCCCCGCTCTCGCTCACGCAGTCCCCGCTTTCGCACCCCATGGAAGGACTCAGCTGTGCCCAGCATCGATCTCACCGGCAAGGCCGCCGTCGTCACCGGCAGCGGCCGGGGCCTCGGCCTCGCCTATGCGCACGCCCTGGCCGCCCACGGCGCCTCGGTGGTCGTCAACGACCTCGACGGGACCGTCGCCGAACAGGCCGCGAAGTCGATCCGCGAGGCCGGCGGCACGGCCGTCGCCGAAGCGGTGGCGGTCGGTACGGCCGAGGCCGCCGACCGCCTCGTCGACCGTGCCGTCGGCGAGTTCGGCCGCCTCGACGTGCTGGTCACCAACGCCGGCATCCTGCGCGACAAGGTGCTGTGGAAGATGACCGACGACGACTTCGACGCCGTGCTCACCACCCACCTCAGGGGCACCTTCACCTGCGCCCGCGCCGCCGCCGTCCGGATGCGCGAGCAGGGTGAGGGCGGCACCCTGATCCTGGTCGGCTCCCCGGCCGGGCAGCGCGGCAACTTCGGGCAGACCAACTACGCGGCGGCCAAGGCGGGCATCGCCGCCATGGCCCGCACCTGGGCGATGGAGCTGGGCCGCGCGCACATCACCGTCAACGCGATCGTGCCGGTCGCCGCGACCGCCATGACCGAGACCGTCCCCGCCTTCGCGCCCTACATCGAGGCCCTGCGCAACGGCGAACCCCTCCCCGGCGTCCTCCGCAAGGGCGAGGGCTTCGGCACCCCCGAGGACTGCGCGGCCCTCGTCCCCTTCCTCGCCTCCGCGGCGGCCCGCTCGGTGACCGGCCAGTGCATCGGCATCGGCGGCGACAAGGTGGCCCTGTGGTCGCATCCGCGGGAGATCAGCACCGCCTACGCCGACGGCGGCTGGACCCCCGACTCCCTGGCCGACGCCTTCCCCGCCTCGGTCGGCGCCGAACTCCAGACGGTCGGCATCCCCGCGCCCCGGCTCCCGGAGGCGTGATGGACCTCCAGGCGCTGACCGCGATCGACGTCCACACCCACGCCGAGGTGTCGTCCACGGGCCACTCCTCGCTCGCGGACCATCTGCACGACGCCTCCTCCGCCTACTTCAAGGTGGCGGGCAACCGCAAGCCGACCCTGGAGGAGACGGCCGCCCATTACCGCGAGCGGAACATGGCCGCCGTGATCTTCACGGTGGACGCCGAGTCCGCCACCGGCACCCCGCCCATCCCCAACGAGGAGGTCGCGGAGGCCGCCGCCGCCAACTCCGACGTCCTCATCCCCTTCGCCTCCATCGACCCCTTCCGCGGCCGGGCGGGCGTGCGGCAGGCCCGCCGCCTGGTCGAGGAGTACGGCGTGAAGGGGTTCAAGTTCCACCCCAGCATCCAGGGGTTCTTCCCGAACGACCGCTCGGTGGCGTACGCCCTGTACGAGGTGATCGAGGAGACGGGCACGATCGCCCTGTTCCACACGGGCCAGACCGGCATCGGCGCGGGCGTGCCGGGCGGCGGCGGGATCCGCCTGAAGTACTCCAACCCCCTGCACGTCGACGACGTGGCGGCCGACTTCCCCCACCTGAAGATCATCCTGGCGCACCCGTCCTTCCCCTGGCAGGACGAGGCCCTCGCCGTCGCCGGCCACAAGCCCGGCGTGCACATCGACCTGTCCGGCTGGTCACCGAAGTACTTCCCGCCGCAGCTCGTGCGGTACGCCAACACCCTGCTGCAGGACAAGGTCCTCTTCGGCTCGGACTTTCCCGTCCTCACCCCCGACCGCTGGCTCGCGGACTTCGCGAAGCTGGAGATCAAGGACGAGGTCAGGCCGAAGATCCTCAAGGAGAACGCCGCCCGCCTGCTCGGGCTGAGCACACCGTAAGGGGTGCCGGATGCGCAACGAGGGAACGGGATCGTGGCCCGCACGCCGGGCCCGCAAGACCCCGCACCGCACTGCCCTGGTCCACGGCGACACCGCCGTCACCTACGCCACGCTGTACGACCGCACCACCCGCCTCGCCCAGGCCCTGCGCGCCCGGGGCCTGCGCCGCGGCGACCGGATCGCCTACCTCGGCCCCAACCACCCCTGCTTCCTGGAGACCCTGTTCGCCGCGGGCACACTCGGCGCGGTCTTCGTCCCGCTCAACACCCGGCTCGCCGAACCCGAGATCGCCTACCAGCTCGCCGACTCCGGAGCCAAGGCGCTGATCCACGGGAGCCCGTCACCGAGCGTGCGGCGCACGGACATCCGGGTCTACGTCGAAGTGGGCGCCGCATACGAGGAGTTGCTGGCCTCGGCCGACACCACCCCCATCGACGAACCGGTCGGCGCCGACGACATCTGCATGATCATGTACACCTCGGGGACGACCGGCCGCCCCAAGGGCGCCATGCTCAGCCACGGCAACCTCACCTGGAACGCGGTCAACGTCCTCGTCGACACCGACCTGCTCACCGACGAACGGGCCCTGGTCAGCGCCCCGTTGTTCCACACCGCGGGGCTGAACATGCTCACGCTTCCGGTGCTGCTCAAGGGCGGCACCTGCGTCCTGACCGGGGCCTTCGACCCGGACGCCACCTTCGACCTGGTCGAACGGCACCGGATCAGCTTCATGTTCGGGGTGCCCACCATGTTCGACCAGCTGGCCCGGCACCCGCGCTGGGCGGACGCCGACCTGTCCTCCCTGCGGATCCTGACCTGCGGCGGCTCCCCGGTGCCGACCCCGCTGATCGCCGCCTACCAGGAGCGCGGGCTGACCTTCCTCCAGGGGTACGGCATGACCGAGACCTCGCCCGGCGCCCTCTTCCTCGACGCAGAACACGCGGTGAGCAAGGCGGGTTCGGCGGGGGTGCCGCACTTCTTCAGCGATGTGCGGGTGGTGCGCCCGGACCTGACGCCGGCCGACGTCGGCGAGACGGGGGAGGTGGTCGTGCGCGGGCCGCACGTCATGTCCGGCTACTGGGGGCTGCCCGAGGAGACGGCCGCCTCCTTCGCGGACGGCTGGTTCCGCAGCGGGGACGCGGCCCGCACCGACGAGGACGGCTATGTCGTCATCGTCGACCGCATTAAGGACATGATCAT
This sequence comes from Streptomyces sp. NPDC002779, assembly GCF_042888685.1. NCBI lineage: Bacteria > Bacillati > Actinomycetota > Actinomycetes > Kitasatosporales > Streptomycetaceae > Streptomyces > Streptomyces sp. NPDC002779. The sequence goes on along the minus strand of NZ_JBIAQC010000008.1, from coordinate 358,400 downwards.
CTCCGGGGGCGAGAACATCTACCCCGCCGAGATCGAGGACCTGCTCCTCGCCCACCCGGACATCGCCGAGTGCGCGGTCATCGGCGTGCCCGACGACAAGTGGGGCGAGGTCCCGCGCGCGGTCGTCGTCCCCCGCGAGGGCGCCGCCCCCGACCCCGGTGACCTCCTCGCGTCCCTGACCGGACACCTCGCCAAGTACAAGATCCCGAAGTCGGTGGTCCTCGCCGACGAGCTCCCGCGCACCGCCTCCGGAAAACTCCTCAAGTCCCGTCTGCGCAGTCGGTACGGCAACAGTGAAGGAACCCCATGAGCATCACCGTGAACGGCCTCGACGAACTCAGGAAGCTGGCCGGCGCCCACCTCGGCACCAGCGAGTGGATCGAGGTCACCCAAGGCCGCATCGACACCTTCGCCGACGCCACCGGCGACCACCAGTGGATCCACGTGGACCCCGAGCGGGCCAAGGCGGGCCCCTTCGGCGCCCCCATCGCCCACGGCTACCTCACCCTCTCCCTCTTCATCCCCCTGTTCACCGAACTCCTCGACGTCCGGGGCGTCACCACGAAGGTCAACTACGGCCTGGACAAGGTGCGTTTCCCCGCACCCGTGAAGGCGGGCGCACGCATCCGCCTGGCCGCCGTGCTCGCCGAGGTCCAGGAGGTGCCCGGCGGGGTGCAGATCGCCGTGGACGGCACGATCGAGATCGAGGGCGGCACGAAGCCCGCTGCCGTGCTGCGGAGCCTGTCGCGGTTCTACGCCTGATCCCGGCGCACCGGCACCAGGTCGAGAAGCCGTGCCGCCGCGGCGTCCGCGAGCGGCGTCAGCCGCTCGTGCACCGAGCGGAACGTCTTCTCGGCCCGGTCCGCCGGCCAGTCCTCGGGCAGATGGCGGACCGGCAGCCGGGGGTCCCGGCGGATCAGCCGCAGCCACTCCGTCTGCGCCCGCAGCCGCAGCGTGAGAGCGTCGTCGGCACCCGGGGCGTCCGTCTCCCACGGCAGCCAACGGGTCACGAACGCCTCGTAGCGGGCGGCCAGTTCGGACAGTTCCCAGGTCTCCTCGATCATGGCGCCGATGTCCATGCCGGCGTCCGCGTGCGCGCGGAAGACCTTCACATGGGCCGACAGGCCGAGTTCGGCGACCAGGGCCGACACATCGACCTCGCCCGGGGCGATCCACAGGCCGTTGAACAGCGGTCCGAAGCCGCTCCAGGTGAGCTGCGATCGCAGGTCGTGACGCTGGCGCTGCCAGGACTCGGGGAGCGAGAAGCCGAGCAGCGTCCAGGTGCCGTCCCACAGCCGGTTCACCGCGCCGGCGTGCCAGATCCTGCGCTCGCCGTCGCGCAGGACGGCCGTCGAGCGGTCGGTGAGCCCGAAGTACATCCGCCGGCCCTCGCGCTGCCGGCGCAGCAGACCGCGGTTGACCATGCGGGTGAGCGTGGACCGCGTCGCCTGCTCGCCGATCCCGGCGCGGGCGAAGACCTCGATGACGCTGCCCGAGTACACGCACACGTCCCGGCCGAGCACCTGCTCGCCCAGGAACGTCAGCATGAGGGACTGGGGCCGCAGCGACTCTTCCGTGGTCACGCGGCCCACGGTAACCCGAGGTACCGGGTGGCGGGCCCGACGGGCGCCGCCCCCAGTCGCAGCCGGGGCGCGCACACCTCGGTGCCGCGCGGGCCCCACGGCTCGTCGTCCTTCGTGGTCACCCGCAGGGTCACCCAGGCCTCGCCCCCGTCCCCGGGCAGCTCGAACGGCAGCGGCACCGCCGCCGTCTCGCCGGGCCGGAGATCGGGCAGTACGGCCGGAGCGGTCAGGGTGCGGCCGTCGGCGAGGGCCAGCTCCCACTGCCCGGCCAGCCGGCCCAGGCCACGGACGCACCGGTGGTTCCGCACCACCAGACCCTCGTGCCGGAAGGCCCGCAACAGCACCGGTGCCGCGATCTCCCGGTGCCCGTGCAGCACCGGCCTGGGCGTGCGGTCGGGAAGGACGAACCCGTCCGCGACGGAGCCGTCGTCGTCCAGCCCGGCGCCGGAGCGCCCAGCGGGTCTGCCGTCTGTCACGCGGAGCAGAATTCCGGGGCTCCGGGGCTCCCGGATGAAGCCGCCCCGAAGACCGGGCGTCGACTCGATGGCGGCCCAGTGGTCCGGTCCGTTCCGTCGGACAGCGTCGGCGCGACGCGCGGGGGACGCCGGGGAAGGACGCGTAATGTCTGTGCGGAGCTGGCAGAGCGACGACAGCAGGTGCAGACGTGAAGCTGACGATTCTGGGCGGCGGCGGATTCCGGGTGCCGCTCGTGTACGGGGCGCTGCTCGGGGACCGGGGCGCCGGGCGGGTGACGCGGGTCGTGCTGCACGACCTGGATCCGCGACGGCTCTCCGCCATCACCCGGGTACTGGCGGAACAGGCCGCCCAGGTGTCCGATGCGCCCGAGGTCACCGCCACCACCGACCTCGACGAGGCGCTGCGCGGCGCCGACTTCGTCTTCTCCGCGATCCGCGTCGGCGGACTGGAGGGCCGGGCGAACGACGAGCGGGTGGCCCTCGCCGAGGGTGTGCTCGGACAGGAGACCGTGGGCGCCGGTGGTATCGCATACGGCCTGCGGACCGTGCCGGTGGCCGTCGACATCGCCCGGCGGGTGGCCCGGCTCGCGCCCGGCGCCTGGGTCATCAACTTCACCAACCCAGCGGGCCTGGTCACCGAGGCCATGTCCCGCCACCTCGGCGACCGCGTCATCGGCATCTGCGACTCCCCGGTCGGCCTCGGCCGCCGTATCGCCCGCGTGCTCGGCGTGCGCAACCCGGCCGAGGCGTGGATCGACTACGTCGGCCTCAACCACCTCGGCTGGGTCCGCGGTCTGCGCGTCGCCGGCCGGGACGAACTCCCGCGCCTGCTCGCCGACCCCGCCCTGCTCGGCTCCTTCGAGGAGGGCAAGCTCTTCGGCCCCGACTGGCTGCGGTCCCTCGGCGCGATCCCCAACGAATACCTGCACTACTACTACTTCAACCGCGAGGCCGTACGCTCCTACCAGCGGGCCGAGCAGACCCGCGGCGCCTTCCTCCGCGACCAACAGGCCCGTTTCTACGACGAGATGACCGACCCGGACGCCGCGGCACTGGCCGCCTGGGACCGCACCCGCGCCGAGCGCGAGGCCACGTACATGGCGGAGAACCGGGAGAGCGCGGGCGCCGGCGAGCGTGCCGCCGACGACCTGTCCGGCGGCTACGAGAAGGTCGCCCTCGCCCTGATGCGGGCCATCGCCCGGGACGAGCGCACCACCCTCATCCTGAACGTCCGCAACCAGCACACGCTGTCCGTCCTCGACCGCGACGCCGTCATCGAGGTCCCCTGTCTGGTCGACGCCAACGGCGCCCATCCCGTCGCCGTCGACCCGCTGCCCGGCCACGCCACCGGGCTGGTCTGCTCGGTCAAGGCGGTGGAGCGGGAAGTGCTGGCCGCCGCCGAGTCCGGTTCCCGGGCGACGGCCGTCAAGGCCTTCGCCCTGCACCCGCTGGTCGACTCGGTGAACATCGCCCGCGATCTGGTCGAGGGCTACACCTCGGTCCACCCCGGCCTGGCCTACCTCCGGTGAGCGCTCGTGCCGCGTCGGGCACCGAACTCCCATGAAGATTTAAGGAAGCGGTAAACCACCAGGTCACCTCCGGAATCGGGGCCTCCGCGGCCCTGGCGCTTTGCCTTCCGGACACCTGGAGTTCGCCTTCTGCCTCTGGGATGCGGGGGCAGACGCAAGAGAAAGGTGTGACGGTGCGAGACTCGCGCAAAGCCGTGATCGGCAAGGGGCTCAGGCGTCGGGGCAGGCTGATGATCCAGGCGGTGAGCCCGCCACGCCGCACCCTCGACGCCATTCCCGCCCCCCGGGCCGAGACGCAGCCCGAGCAGCCGACCTACGAGGCCCCGCGCGCCCCGCGCCTGGTGGACTCCCCGGTGTTCGTGCTGTCCTCGGTGCGCTCGGGCTCGACCCTGCTGCGGGTACTGCTGAACAGCCACAGCCGGATCCGCGCCCCGCACGAGATGCATCTGCGCACCGTCCACGTCCAGTTGACCCGCAGCTTCACCGCGGACGCCATGAAGGCGCTGGAACTGGACAAGACCGAGCTGGAACACCTGCTCTGGGACCGGGTGATGCACCTCGAACTCACCCGCAGCGGCAAGGACGTCATCGTCGACAAGACGCCGCCGAACACCCTCATCTGGCCCCGGCTGCACCGATGTTGGCCGAACGCCCGCTACATCCTGCTGCTGCGGCACCCGGGCGCGATCATCGCGTCCCTGACCGAGCGCCGCAAGGATCCCGACCACGCGGAGATCCTGGCGGAGGTGCTGAACTACTCCGAGAAACTGGAGGAGGCGCGCCGGACGCTGGACGCCCATGTGGTGACGTACGAGGAGCTCACCGCGGAGCCGGAGAAGGCGACCCGGGCCCTGTGCGCGTACCTGGGCGTCGAGTGGGAGAGCGGCATGCTCGACTACGGCAGCAAGGACCACGGCAGGTTCCGGCCGCAGCTCGGCGACTGGAGCAGCACCATCAAGTCCGGCCGCATCCAGCCCGCCCGCACGGCCGACCCGACGGCCGAACTGCCGCCGCGTCTGCGGGAGATCGCGAAGGCATGGGGGTACGAGGTCTAGGGCCCCCGCTCCCGAGCGGCGGCCTTCTACAGCGGCAGGGCCTGACTCGCCCTCCCCGCAGCGGAGTTGACGGGGGAGCCGACGGGGGAGGGGAGGGCGGGCAGGGCCTGCTGGGGCCCCTCCACGCGTTGCTGGGGCTCCTCCACACGCGGCTGGGGCAGCGAGACGCCCCGCAGGGGCCGGAGCCCGGAGACGACCGTGTAGTCCTGCCCGAGGAACGGCGGCGCCACCTCCCCCGGGTCCTCCCCGAGCGCCAGCTGAACAGCGGCCCACGGCGCGTTGATCCCGCACAGCGACAGCTGGTGCAGACCGCCCGCGGGGCGCGTGTTGACATCCATCAGCACGGGCCGGTCGCCGAACATCCGGAACTGGATGTTGGACAGGTAGTGCAGCCCGAACCCCTCGGCGATCGCCCGGGCCGGCTCCAGCCACTGCTCGTGGAGCGTGAACCCGCGACGGCGGCCGTTCTTCGTGCGGCCCACCGCCATCCGGATCCGGTTGTCGGGGCCGGTGAGACAGTCCACCGACACCTCCGGCTGCTCCAGGCGCGGCATGACCAGCCAGTCGACCTCCTCCTCGGCCTGCGCGAGGGCGTCCACCACCAGATCCAGCGGTACGTACGGGCTCGGGAAGCCGTTGAGCTGCGCCATCGAGAAGGGAGCGCGGGTGATCACGCGGAAGCCCACCCCGCCCGCCCCGGACGCCGGCTTGAAGCACGCCTTGTGCCCGGCGGCCTCCAGCTCCTCGACCGCGGCGACCAGCTCCTCGGCGCCGCGCACCCGCCACCACGGCGGCACCGGCACCCCGATCGCCTGGACCGCCTCGTACGCGATCACCTTGTCGTGGAAGACGGCCACCGCCTCCGGCGGCGGCGCCAGCAGGGCCGTACCGACCGCCGCGAACTCCGCGCGGTGCGCGACCACCGCCGACTGGTGCAGCCGCGGCACGAACACGTCGATGCCGCGGCGCTGGCACTGATCGAGGGCGTACTCGACGTACCCGGCCGGGGACAGGCCCTCCGGCTCCAGCTCGGCGGTGTCGGCGGCGGCCAGCACGGGGGAGTCGGCGTCGCCGTGCGTGGCATGGATCTCGACGGCCCGGTCGCCGGGATTTCGGCGCAGCTGATCCATGAAGAACACGTTCTCCGCGTACGTGCGGTTGAGCCAGACGCGTACGCGAGAGACCATGCAGGCCGCCTTTCAGGGTGTGCGGGCACGGCGAAGCAGGCCGTGCCCGGCCAAGGAGTTTGGAGGTACACCAAACCGCCCCCTGCGAAGGGATGTGCATGGCGGTGGTGTTGAGGCGATCATACGGCCCCGCGGAGGCCCCGCGTGCAACATGCGTGTTACGGAATTCCCGATCATGGCCGGGCGGATCATGGGACACCGTGGTCGCGCCCCTGCCCGCCCGCCGCAGGCGGGAACCCGCCTTGTACCGGACCCGCGAATGTGTTCTCGTGGTGCTTTCCACGCGCGGAGGGGGACGAGAGGTGGCGTCGACGGCCGGTGGTGCCGGACAGCTGCTGGCCATCAGTGACCTGCACATCGGCTACGAAGAGAACCGCGCCCTGGTCGAGAAGATGCGCCCGGAGAGCGACGACGACTGGCTGGTGGTCGCCGGTGACGTCGCGGAGACCGTGGCCGACATCCGATGGGCGCTGCACACGCTCTCCGGACGCTTCAGCAAGGTCATCTGGGCCCCCGGCAACCACGAGTTGTGGACCCACCCCCGGGACCCCGTCACCCTGCGCGGCGTCGCCCGCTACGAGTACCTGGTCGCCCTGTGCCGCGAGCTCGGCGTGATCACTCCCGAGGACCCGTACCTCGTCTGGGAGGGCACCGGCGGCCCCGTGGCCGTCGCCCCGCTGTTCCTGCTGTACGACTACTCCTTCCTGCCGGCCGGCTGCGCCACCAAGGAACAGGGGCTGCAGTACGCGCAGGGCACCGGCATCGTCTGCAACGACGAGTATCTGCTGCACCCCGACCCCTACCCCTCCCGCGAGGCCTGGTGCCGGGCCCGGGTCGCCGAGACCGCACGCCGCCTCGCCGCGCTCCCCGGCGATCTGCCCACGGTCCTGATCAACCACTACCCGCTCGACCGGCACCCCATGGAGATCCTCTGGCATCCCGAATTCGCCATGTGGTGCGGCACCGAGCTGACCGCGGACTGGCACCGCAGGTTCCGGGTGGAGACCATGGTCTACGGCCATCTGCACATCCCGCGGACCACCTGGCACGACGGCGTCCGCTTCGAGGAGGTGTCGGTGGGCTACCCGCGCGAGTGGCGCAAGCGCCCGGAACCGCCGGGGCGGCTGCGCCGCATACTGCCCAGGGAGGTCGGGGCCCCGTGATCGAGGAGCTGCTGCCGGACGCGGTGGTGACCGTGGAGGCGTACGGCGAGGAGGACGCCGAGGCCGCCCTGTACCCCGAGGAGGCGGCCGTCGTGGCGCGGGCGGTGGACAAGCGCCGCCGGGAGTTCGCCGCCGTACGCGTCTGCGCCCGCCGGGCCATGGAGAAGCTCGGAGTGGCGCCGCAGCCGCTCGTGCCCGGCGACCGGGGCGCCCCGCGCTGGCCCGAGGGCCTGGCCGGCAGCATGACCCACTGCGACGGCTACTGCGCCGCCGCCCTGGTCCGCGCCGGGGACCTGGCCTCCCTCGGCATCGACGCCGAGCCCAACGCGCCCCTCCCGGACGGGGTATTGGCCGCCGTGGCGCTGCCCGGCGAGGCCCAGCGGGTGCTCAGGCTGTCCCGCGAACGGCCCGAGATCCGCTGGGACCGGCTGCTGTTCAGCGCCAAGGAGTCCGTCTACAAGGCGTGGTTCCCCCTCACCGGCAAGTGGCTGGAGTTCACCGAGGCCGACATCGACCTCCACGCCGACGCGGACGGACGGCCCGGCGGCGGCTTCAGCGCCACGCTGCTCGTCCCGGGCCCCCTGGTCGGTGCCCGGCGCGTGGGCGTCTTCGAGGGCCGCTGGACCGTCGAGCACGGCCTGGTCGCCACGGCCGTCACGGTGCCGCACGGCTGAGCCGCCTCACGGCTCCCGGCACCAGCTCTGCAGGAGCCGGAAGAACTCCTCCTCGTTGCCGGTCAGGCCGGCGTCCGCCAGGGCGCGCTCCGCCTCCGCGAGCACACCGGGCGGCACCACGGGTGGCCGGGGATCAGCGGGCGGTCCTCCGGCGGCGTCGAAGGCGGCCCGCACGGTGTGCAGCAGCCGCAGATACGCCTGCACGGCGATGCGTTCGCGGTCCGTCAGTACGGCGGTGGGCATCGGTCGGCTCTCCCCAAGTCGGCGTCGTCTGTCCCGCCCCGCGGATGAGGGCGCACCACCAGCTTGCCGTCCACCACTGACAACCGGGCCGGGACCACTCGCCGGTTCGCCCACTCAGCGGTGCTGAAAGCCGCCCCTGGCCTGCCCCTGACCTGCCGTGCCAGGCGCTCAGCCCTGCGGGCCCCGGTACCCGAGCGACGCCTCGATACGGCCCGCCAGCCGGTCCTGGCGCACCGGTCCGCGCAGCGTCGAACCCGCGAGCCAGGTACGGCACTTGCTGGCGAGCAGCAGCCCGAAGCTCTCCGCCTCCTGCTCGTCGGTCAGATCGAAGCGGCTGCGCGCCGCCACCTGCCGTACCGTCGCCTCCAGCTGGGCGTCGTCCTGGAGCAGCCGGGCCGCCACCGCCGCGCCGTCGATGTGGTGGCCGCTGTGCCCGGCCTTCATGTGCCACAACTCGTGACCGAGGATCACCAACTGATGGTCCGGAGCGGTGCGTTCCTCGATCACCACGAGGTCCTGGTCGGCCATGTCGAGCCACAGCCCGCTCGCGGTGCCGGCCGGGAAGGCGGCCGTGCGGAAGCGGACCGGGCGGCCACGGCGTCTGGCCATCGCCGCGCACAGCGCGCCGTACAGGTCCGCCGGGTGGGCCGGAGCCGGGAGCTCCAGCTCGCCGACCAGTTCGCCGCACAGGCGGTGCATGTCCCTACGGATGCCCACAGTTCTCCCCCGGGTCACGACTCGGGCCGCTTGACGCTCTCCAGGAGCATGTCCAGCCATTCGGCGACCTTGTCGCGATGCTGGTCGGTGGGCAGTTGCGCGGCCCGCCAGGCGATCCCGCGCACGCCGTGGTCCTGGAGCAGCCGCTCCAGCGGGTCCACGGCCGCGACGGCCGCCTCCCGCTCGGCGAGTTGCTGGAGGAGCTCCTGTTCGGTGCGCTGCAGGGCGCCCGCGAGCGCCTCGGGGTCCTCCGCGGTGAGGAAGCCCGCGTGCACCCGGAAGAAGCGCTGGATGGCGTCGCAGTGCTCCATGGTGGGGCGCCGGTCGCCGTTGATCAGGGCGCCCGCCTGCTGCCGCGACATGCCCGCCCCGTCGGCGATCTCCTGCTGGGTGTACTTGCGGCCGTTGGGCTTCAGCCGGGTGCGCCGCAACAGGTCCAGCCGCTGGAGGAAGCGGGCCTGGACGTCGGGTTCACCCGCGGGCCGGCCGCGCAGCAGCGCCTTGACCACGGGTTCGGGGACACCGGAGGCGACGGACAGCCGGCCGGTGTCGAAGACGTCGGTGTGCGGCACGCCCAGCCGGTCGGCCAGCGCGGTCACGCGAGCGACGACGGCCGGCAGTGCCGCCGTCCCCGTGGCGCCCGGACCCTCGAAGCCACCCGTCACCGACAGAACTCCTACGTCTCTCACCGTCTTCTCACCAGCGGTCGCGTGTGAACTTCCCGGAGAGTAGCGGGTGGTTCGAACTCACATCCAGGTCTCGCCACAACTGTGGCCAATTTCAGCCGTCAACCGGCATGAAATGCCACGATAGTTGACACCGCTTGCGTCGGGGCAGCAGGATCGGGGCGCCGCGTCAAGGCCGCACAGGCAAGAGGGGTGACCTCCCGATGGCATATCAGGCAGGAGGGCAGCGATCGGCACCGCGGCCCGTCCCCGGCGATCCGGAGACCCAGGCCTATCTCCAGGACTGCGCGACCCTCCTGGAGGCCGGGTCCTTCCCCTCCGTCGTGCTCGACCACCGCTGGGACGTCGTCCTGGCCAACGCCGCTTTCGCGTCACTTTTCCGTGGGGTGGGCCCGCATCCGACGGCCATGCCCGGTGACAACTTCCTCCGGTTCGTGCTCTTCCACCCCGACGCGGGCACGGTCCTCGGCGAGCACGAGTCCCGCTGGTGCCTGCCGATGCTCGCGAACTTCGCCGCCGCCGTGGAGCGGCACGGCCACGACCACGGCCTGCAGGCCATCCGCCGGGACATCGCCCAGGACCCCATCATGGAGGCCGCCTACCGGCACGGCCTGCCGCACTGGATCCGCACGGTCGGCGAGCAGGCCCTCGCGCACGACGGTGCCGTCCGGCCGCTGCTGCACCCGGACCCCCGCTGGGGCGCCACCGACTGCCGGATCGTCGACGAGACGCCGGGCGTCCTCAAGGACATGGGTTACACGCGGATGACCCTGGTGCTGCGCGAGGCGCGCCGCCCCGCCCACCCCTCCCGCAGAGCCGGACGTCCGCGGCGCACGGCGGCCCACCTGAGCGTGGTGCCCGCCCCCGAGGTCTGACGGGCACCGTCGGCGTTCAGGTCGCCGACGGCGCCTTGTCATTCCCCGTAGCAGAGCCATGTGACATAGTACTGCCGTGAGCATGCGACTGACCTGCGACGTCGTGGTCGTCGGGGCCGGGATGGTGGGCGCCGCCTGCGCGCTGTACGCCGTCCGGGCCGGACTCGACGTCATCGTGGTCGACCGCGGCCCGGTGGCCGGCGGCACGACCGGAGCGGGGGAGGGCAACCTCCTCGTCTCCGACAAGGAGCCCGGCCCCGAACTCGACCTCGCGCTCCTGTCGGGCCGCCTGTGGGCCGAACTGGCCCGGGAACACGGCGAGTCCATGGAGTACGAGGCCAAGGGCGGCCTCGTCGTGGCCTCTTCCCCCGAAGGCCTCACCGCGCTCCAGCGCCTCGCCGACGGCCAGCGCGCCGCCGGGGTCCTCGCCCGGCCGGCCACCGGCGAGGCCCTGTACGACCTGGAACCCCACCTCGCCCCCGGCCTGCCGGGCGGCATGCACTACCCGCAGGACGCCCAGGTGATGCCCGCGCTGGCAGCCGCCCACCTGCTCCGCGCCTCCGGCGCCCGGCTCCTCATCGGCCGTACCGTCACGGCCGTCCCCCGCACCCCCGCCGGCGCGGTACGCGGCGTCCGCACCGACCGCGGCGACATCCACGCCCCGGCGGTCGTCAACGCCACCGGCACCTGGGGCGGTGAACTGGCCGCCCTCGCCGGCGCCCACCTGCCGGTCCTCCCGCGCCGCGGCTTCGTCCTCGTCACCGAACCCCTGCCGCGCCTGATCCGGCACAAGGTGTACGCCGCCGACTACGTGGCCGACGTCGCCAGCGACTCGGCCGCGCTCCAGACCTCACCGGTCGTGGAGGGAACGGCCGCCGGCCCGGTGCTGATCGGCGCCGGCCGGGAGCGCGTCGGCTTCGACCGGAGCTTCTCGCTGCCCGCCGTCAGGGAGTTGGCGGCCGGCGCGACCCGGCTCTTCCCCGCCCTGGCGGACGTCCGCGTCCTGCGCTCCTACCTCGGCTTCCGCCCGTACCTCCCCGACCACCTGCCCGCCATCGGCCCCGACCCCCGGGTTCCCGGCCTGCACCACGCCTGCGGACACGAGGGCGCCGGCATCGGCCTCGCCACCGGCACCGGGCACCTCATCGCCCAGGCGCTCGCCGGGAAGACCCCCGACCTGAGCCTGGCGCCGTTCCGGCCCGACCGCTTCCCCGAGCCCGCGGAGGCCGCGTGAGAACGCCCCTGGACCTGGCCGGAGCCCGCCCCGGCCCCGCCTTCACGGTCACGCTCGACGGCCGGGAGATCGAGGCCCTGCCCGGCCAGACCGTGGCCGCCGCGCTCTGGACGGCCGGGGTCACCTCCTGGCGCACCACCCGGGGCGAGGGCCGCCCGCGCGGCGTCTTCTGCGGCATCGGCATCTGCTTCGACTGCCTGGTGACCGTCAACGACCGCCCCAACCAACGCGCCTGCCTGGTCCCCCTGCACCCGGGCGACGCGATCCGCACCCAGGAGGGGACCGGCCACGATGACTGAACGACCCCACCTCGCGGTGATCGGCGCGGGCCCGGCGGGCCTCGCCGCGACCGTCGCGGCCGCCGCCCACGGTCTGCGGGTCACCCTGATCGACGCGGCGGCGGAGGCGGGCGGCCAGTTCTACCGCCGCCCCCCGGCCGCCCTGCGCGCCCGCCGCCCCCAGGCCCTGCATCACCAGTGGCACACCTGGGAACGGCTGCGTGACGGGCTGAACGCCCACGAAAAAGCCGGTTTGGTACGGCAGTTGACGAATCATCACGTGTGGCTGGTCGAGCGCCGGCGCCGCGGATTCACCGTGCACGCCCTGGTCGGCCCCGAGCAGCGGGACCCGGCGGAGGTGCGCGCCGACGCCGTCCTGCTGGCCACCGGTGGCTACGAGAAGGTGCTGCCCTTCCCCGGCTGGACCCTCCCCGGTGTCGTCACCGCGGGCGGCGCGCAGGCCATGCTCAAGGGCGGCCTCGCGGTGTCCGGCCGTACCGCCGTGGTCGCCGGGACCGGGCCACTGCTGCTGCCGGTGGCGACCGGGCTCGCCGCGGCGGGCGTCGAGGTGGCCGCGCTGGTCGACTCCGCCGACCCGGCGGCCTTCGTACGCCGGTCCCGGGCACTGCTCGCCGAGCCCGGCAAGGTCGTCGAGGGCGCCGGGTACGCGGCACGGCTGCTCCGGCACCGGGTGCCGACGCTCACCCGGCACACCGTGGTCGAGGCGCACGGCACCGCACGGCTGGAGGCGGTGACCGTGGCCGCGCTCGACCGTGCCGGGCGGGTCAGGCCGGGCACCGGGCGCCGTATCGCCTGCGCCACCCTCGCCGTGGGGCACGGCATGCTCCCGGGCACCGACCTCGCCGAGACCCTGGGCTGCCGGCTCGACGGACTCGCCGTCCACGTCGACGACGAGCAGCGCACCGACGTCCCCGGCGTCTGGGCGGCGGGCGAGACCACCGGCATCGGCGGCTCGGCCCTCTCGCTCGCCGAGGGGCACATCGCGGGCCGCTCCGCCGCCGCCCGGCTGCACGGCACCGCACCCGACCCGCGCGTGTGGGCGGCGGCCACCCGGGCCCGGACCCGGCTGCGCGCCTTCTTCGCCGCCCTGGACACCGTGTACGCCCCGCCCGCCCACTGGGCCGAGCTGGTCACCGACGACACCGTGGTGTGCCGGTGCGAGGAGGTCACCGGCGGCGCGATCCGCGAGGCCGTCGCCGGACTCGGAGCCGGGGACGCGCGGACCGTGAAGCTGCTGACCCGGGCGGAGATGGGCTGGTGCCAGGGGCGGGTGTGCGGACCGGCGGTCGCCGGACTCGCCGGGTGCGCGCTCACCCCGTCGCGCCGACCGTTCGCCCGGCCCGTGCCGCTCGGGGTGCTGGCGCGAGCCGGGGACACGGACGGTGACGGCGACTGATCACACCCCGCACCCATGCTTCCCAGCGCACTTGAGCTGCTTCCGGCCTGTGCCATGTCACACGCCACCGAGACGAGACCGAGGGAAAGCCCATGACCACCAGTGACCCCCGCCCCTGGCACGGAGTCCTCGTCGCGACCGCCCTCCCGCTGCGCGACGACCTCTCCGTGGACTACGACCGCTACGCCGAGCACTGTGCCTGGCTCGTGGCGAACGGCTGCGACGGCGTCGTGCCGAACGGCTCGCTCGGCGAGTACCAGGTCCTCACACCCGAGGAGCGCGCCCGGGTCGTCGAGACGGCCGTGGCCGCCGTCGGCGGCGAGCGGGTCATGCCGGGCGTCGCCGCGTACGGCTCGGCGGAGGCCCGCCGCTGGGCGGAGCAGGCGCGGGACGCCGGATGCGCGTCCGTGATGCTGCTCCCGCCGAACGCCTACCGCGCCGACGAGCGGTCGGTGCTGGCGCACTACGCCGAGGTCGCGAAGGCGGGCCTGCCGGTCGTCGCGTACAACAACCCCGTCGACACCAAGGTCGACCTGGTGCCGGAGCTGCTGGCCGAACTGCACGCCGAGGGCCACATCCACGCGGTCAAGGAGTTCTCCGGCGATGTCCGCCGCGCCTACCGGATCGCCGAACTGGCCCCCCAACTCGACCTGTTGATCGGCGCCGACGACGTCCTGCTGGAGCTGGCGCTGGCCGGCGCCAAGGGCTGGGTGGCGGGTTTCCCGAACGCGCTGCCCGCGGCGACGGTGCGGTTGTACCGCGCGGCCGTCGCCGGGGACCTGGACACCGCGAAGGAGCTGTACGCGCGACTGCATCCGCTGTTGCGCTGGGACTCCCGGGTGGAGTTCGTGCAGGCCATCAAGGTGTCCATGGACGTCGCCGGGAGGTACGGCGGCCCCGTGCGCCCGCCGCGCGTGCCGCTGCTGCCCGAGCAGGAGGCCGTCGTCCGCGCGGCCACCGAGAAGGCCCTCGCGGCCGGATCGGTCTAGGGGCCATGCGCAGCGAACTCGTCCTGCACGCCGTCGACTCGCACACCGAGGGCATGCCCACCCGTGTCGTCACCGGCGGCATCGGCACCATCCCCGGCGCCACCATGAACGAGCGGCGGCTGTACTTCCGCGAGCACCGCGACCACATCAAGCGGCTGCTGATGAACGAGCCGCGCGGCCACTCGGCGATGAGCGGTGCGATCCTCCAGCCGTCCACCCGCCCCGACTGCGACTGGGGCGTCCTCTACATCGAGGTCTCCGGTTATCTGCCGATGTGCGGGCACGGCACGATCGGCGTGGCGACCGTGCTGGTGGAGACCGGCATGGTCGAGGTCGTCGAACCGGTCACCACCATCCGGCTCGACACCCCGGCGGGCCCGGTCGTCGCCGAGGTCGCGGTGGAGGGCGGGGCGGCGAAGGCGGTCACGCTGCGGAACGTGCCGTCCTACTCCGTCGCCCTCGACCGCAAGATTGCACTGGCCGACGGGCGCACGGTGACATACGACCTGGCCTACGGCGGCAACTTCTACGCCATCCTGCCGCTGGCGGAGTTCGGGCTGCCCTTCGACCGCACCCGCAAGGACGACATCCTCCGGGCGGGCCTGTCCCTCATGGAGGCGATCAACGCCGAGTCGGAGCCCGTCCACCCCGAGGACCCCTCCATCCACGGCTGCCACCACGTCCACCTGTACGCGCCGGACGCCACCGCCCGTCACTCGCGGCACGCGATGGTGATCCACCCGGGCTGGTTCGACCGCTCGCCCTGCGGCACCGGCACCAGCGCCCGCATGGCGCAGCTGCACGCCCGCGGCGAACTCCCGCTGCACACCGACTTCGTCAACGAGTCGTTCATCGGCACGACGTTCACCGGCCGGTTGCTCGGCACCACCGAGGTCGCGGGGCGCCCCGCCGTCCTGCCGAGCTTCACCGGCCGCGCCTGGATCACCGGAACCGCCCAGTATCTCCTCGATCCCAGTGACCCCTTCCCGGCCGGATTCGTGCTCTGAGCCGGGCAGGGATAATGGCCGGTGACGCGTGACATTGCATTCCTAGGAGACAGCTCTATGGCCGCCCAGCCCGCCGGCGCCCCCTCCCTGCCCACGCTGGGCGGCAAGAAGCGCAGCTACCGCGAGGGGGTCGCCGACGCCCTGCGGGCCGCGCTGATCGCCGGTGAGCTGCTCCCGGGCGAGCTGTACTCCGCGCCGACCCTGGCCGCCCGCTTCGGCGTCTCGGCGACGCCGGTGCGCGAGGCCATGCTGGACCTCGCCAAGGAGGGCCTGGTCGACACCGTCCCCAACAAGGGGTTCCGGGTCACCGCGGTCTCCGACAAACAGCTCGACGAGTACACGCACATCCGCGCGCTCATCGAGATCCCCACGGTGGCCGGGCTGGCGAGGACCGCCGACCCCGTCTCGCTGGAGGCGCTGCGCCCGGCGGCCCGGGAGATCGTGCGGGCGGCGGCCGCCGGTGACCTGATCGCGTACGTCGAGGCCGACACCCGCTTCCACCTCGGCCTGCTCGCCCTCGCGGGCAACGCCCACCTCGTCGAGGTCGTCGGCGACCTGCGCGGCCGCTCCCGCCTGTACGGGCTCACCGCGCTGGTGAAGGCGGGCCGGCTGCTGGCCTCCGCGGAGGAGCACCTGGAACTCCTGGACGCCCTGCTGGCCCGGGACGAGCACGCCGTGCGGGAGGTCATGACCCGGCACCTCGGCCATGTGCGCGGACTGTGGGCCGCGCAGCCCGGCGTTCAGTGAGGCGGAGGCGTGTCCGCCTTCAGGACCGGCACCCCCCGTTTCGCCGCCTGGATCTGCTCGTACACATGCGTGCGCAGTTCCGCGAAGCGCGGTGCGACCCGGGTGTGCAACTGGTCCCGCTCGTCCGGGAGATCGACCTTCAGCTGCTCCTGGACGACGGTGGGGGAGGCGGACAGCACGACCACCCGCTCGCCCAGGTACACGGCCTCGTCGATGTCGTGGGTGACGAACAGGATCGTGATCCCCCGCTCCCGCCACAACCGCCGTACCAGGTCCTCCAGATCGGCCCGGGTCTGTGCGTCGACCGCCGCGAACGGCTCGTCCATCAGCAGCACCCGCGGCTCGTAGGCCAGCGCCCGGGCGATGGCCACGCGCTGCTGCATCCCGCCGGACAACTGCCAGGGATACGCCCCCGTGGCGTCCTCCAGACCGACGGACTCCAGCGCGTCCCGCACCAGTTCCCGCCGCCGCCCCTTGTCCAGGTCCTTCTGCCGCAGGGGGAGTTCGACGTTCTCGCCGACCCTCATCCACGGGAACAGGCTGCGCCCGTACTCCTGGAACACGAACGCCATCCCGGGCGGCGGCCCGGTCACCTTCCGTCCCTCCAGCAGCACTTCGCCGCCGGTCGGCGCGAGCAGGCCGCCCATGCACTTCAGCAGGGTGGTCTTCCCGCATCCCGACGGGCCCACGAGACAGACCAGTTCGCCCGCATCGACGGTGAAGGTGAGATCGCGCACCGCCTCCACCCGGCGTCCGGATCCCTCGTACACCTTCCGCAGGCCGCGCACGTCGAGCATGGGGTGCCCTTTCAGGAGGCTCACGGGGACCGCCGGGTGGAGGCGCGCAGGCCGTGGTACCAGCCGAGGACGCGCCGTTCGACGAGCTGGAAGACGACGGAGAGCAGAAAGCCGAGCAGACCGAGGACCAGGATGCCGGTCCACATGTCGGGGATGGCGAAGCTGCGCTGGAACTGCACGATGGTGAAGCCGAGTCCGTTGCTGGCGGCGAACATCTCGCTGATGACCATCAGGATGATCCCGAGCGACAGCGCCTGGCGCAGGCCGGCGAAGATCTGCGGACTCGCCGAGCGCAGCACCACGTGCCGCAGCCGCGCCGCGCCCGTGATGCCGTAACTGCGGGCCGTCTCCGCCATCACCGGGTCGACCGCGCGCACACCCTCGACGGTGTTGAGCAGGATCGGCCAGACGCAGCCACTGGCGATCACGGTGATCTTCATGGTGTCGCCGATGCCCGCGAACAGCATGATGACCGGCACCAGCACCGGCGGCGGCACCGCCCGCAGGAACTCCAGCACCGGCTCGCACACCGCCCGCACCCGCCGGTAGGAGCCGATGACCGTGCCGAGCGCCACGCCCGCCACGGCCGCGAGCGCGTAGCCACCCGCCAGCCTGAGGACGCTGGGCAGGACGTCGCCCCGCAGCCGGTCGGCGGTCCAGACCTCCGGGAAGGTCTCGAGGATCGTCCGCAGCGGCGGCCAGTACACGTCCGTGCTGTCGTCGGAGGCCACCCACCACACGCCCACCAGCACGGCGGGCAGCGCCAGGACGAAGACGGTGCGCAGGAGCAGCAGCCTCACACCGTCACCTCCCCGCGCACCGACTGGTGCCAGGCCAGCGCCCGCCGTTCCACCGTCCGCGCGCCCACGTTGATCAGCAACCCCAGCAGGCCGGTGACCACGATCAGCGCGTACATCTCGGGTACTGCCTGGGAGTTCTGCGCGATGGCGATCCGCGCACCCAACCCCGGGGCGCCGATGACGAGTTCGGCGGTCACGGCGAGGATCAGCGCCACCGCGGCGGCGAGCCGTACCCCGGTCATGACGTACGGCAGCGCGGTCGGCCACAGCACATGCCGGATCCGCGCCCAGGTGCCGAGACCGTACGACCGCGCCGTCTCGTCGGCGACCGGGTCGAGGTCCTGGACGCCGTAGAGGACCTGGATCAGTACCTGCCAGAAGGAGGCGTAGACGACGAGGAGGAGGACCGAGCGCAGTTCGGTGCCGTACAGGAGCACGGCGAGCGGGATGAGCGCGACCGAGGGGATCGGGCGGAGGAACTCGATGGTGGAGGCGGTGGACTCGCGCAGGTACGGCACCACCGAGATCAGCACGCCCGCCGCGATCCCCGCGCAGGAGGCGATGGCCAGGCCCAGCGCCCAGCCGGTGAGGGTGTCGCCGAGCGCCGACCAGAAGGCGGAGTCGGCGAGTTCGGCGCCGAAGGCGTCGGCGATCCGGCTGGTGGGCGGGAAGTACGCCTCCTTGACCAGGCCGAGCCGCGGCACCGCCTCGCCGAGGGCGAGGAAGACCGCGAGCCCGGCCGCACCCAGTACGGCGTTCAGGCCCTTCACGAGAGCAGCTTGTCCAGGTCCGGGCTGGTCTTGAACAGGCCGTCGTCCTCGCCGAGTTGCATCAGCTTCTCGAGGGAGGCGCGGTTCGGCTCGGCGGGCCACTTCGGCAGCGTCACCTGCTCCAGCACCGCGGGCGGGATCTTGGTGTACGTCGTGACGATCTCGCGGACCTCGTCGGGGTGGGCGTCGGCGTAGGCGAGGGACTCGGCGGTGGCGTCCTGGAACTTCTTCACCAGCTGCGGGTTCTCCTGCGCGTACTGGGTGGAGGTGAAGTACATCGCCACCGTGAGGTCCGGGGCCACGTCGACCAGGGACGAGGCGATCTCCCGGCCGCCCTGGCTCTTGACCGTGGCGAGCGCCGGCTCGACCACCATGGCCGCGTCGATCTGCCCGGCGTCGAGCGCCGCGGGCATCTGGTCGAAGGCCAGCTCCACGAACCGCACCTTGTCCGGGTCTCCGCCCGCCTTGCGCACCGACTCGCGCACCGCGGTCTCGTTGATGTTCTTCAGCGTGTTGACGGCGACCTTCTTGCCCTCCAGGTCCTTGGGCGACTTCACCGCGCTGTCCTTCTTCACGGTGAGCCCGCCGAAGTCCTTGCCGTCCTGGCCGGTCGAGGCGATGCCGTTGGCGATCGCCCGCACCGGCACGTTGCTGGACTGGGCGATCATCAGCGAGGTCATGTTGCTGAATCCGAACTGGTACTGCCCGCTGACCACGGCCGGCACGATCGCCGCGCCGCCCTGAGCGGTCGTCAGCTTCAGCTTCAGGCCGTGCTTTTCGTAGAAGCCCTTCTCCTGGCCGAGGTAGAGGGGCGCCACGTCGACGATGGGGATGAGCCCCACGGTGACGGTGGTGACGCCGCCCGCAGAGGCGTCCTCGTCCGACGGATCACCGTCGTCGGACGAGCCGCAGGCCGTCAGGGCGAACAGGAACGTGCCGGCCGCGACAACGGCGAGCAGACGACGCATGACTCCTCCTGTGCAGACAACGGTGTTTCCGACAGGCTGTGCGCTGACCGCACAGTAGTGCTCACATGCGCTCAGCGGGAAGGTAGAGCCCTGTACGAATCAGGTCAACGAGCTTCGCTGACAAGGTTGTTGGCATGACAGGAGGCGCTGATGCCCGAGCCGGACCGCGGTCGCCACTTCGTGAACTCCTTCGCGCACGGCCTCGCCGTCGTCCGCTCCTTCGACGCCGAGCACCCCGCCCGCACCCTCAGTGAGGTGGCCCGCGACTGCCGGCTCACCCGCGCCGCCGCCCGCCGGCTGCTGCTGACCCTGGTCGACCTCGGCTATGTCCACCAGGACGGACGCCAGTTCAGGCTCACCCCCCGGGTGCTGGAGCTCGGCTACTCCTACCTCTCCAGCTTCACGCTGCCCGAGCTCGCCGAACCGCACCTGGAACAACTCGTCGGCCGGGTGCGGGAGTCGTCGTCCCTGTGCGTGCTGGACGGCGACGACATCGTCTACGTGGCCCGGGTCCCGACCAGCCGCATCATGACCGCGTCCATCACCGTGGGCACCCGCTTCCCCGCGCACGTCACCTCGGTGGGCCGGGTGATCCTGGCCCATCTGACGGAGGAGGAGATCGGCACCCGGCTTGCGCGGGCCGACCTGAGCCCGCTGACCCCGCGCACCCTGGTCGCACCGGACGCGCTGCGGGCGGAGCTGCGCCGGGTGCGCCGGCAGGGGTACGCGATCGTCGACCAGGAGCTGGAGCTGGGGCTTCGGTCGGTCGCCGCCCCGGTGCGGGACCGGGGCGGCGCGGTGACGGCGGCCGTGAACATCGCGGTGCACGCCGGGCGCAACTCCCTGGAGTCGGTCCGCCGTGACCTGCTGCCGCCGCTGCTGGACACGGTCGCCCGGATCGAGGCCGACCTGCGGATCACAGGTCCAGCACGAGCCGCTTCCCCCGGCACCGGGACACACAGATGAGCATGGTCTCCCCGGCCGCGCGCTCGGCGTCGCTGAGCACCGAGTCCCGGTGGTCGGGGGTGCCGTCGACGACATCGGTCTCGCAGGTACCGCAGGTGCCCTCGGCGCAGGAGTACAGCACCTCGACCCCGGCGGCGCGCACCGAGTCCAGCACGGAGACCCCGGGCGGGACGGTGACGGTACGGCCGCTGCGGGCGAGGACGACCTCGAACTCGGTGTCCTGCCCGGCCGGTTGCTCCTTCGGGCGGAACCGCTCGACCTGGAGGACCCCCGCCGGGCACCGCTCCTCCACCGCGTCCAGCAGGGGTCCCGGGCCGCAGCAGTAGACGAGGGTGCCGTCGGGGAGGCCGTCCAGGACGGACGCCAGGTCCAGCAGTCCGGTCTCGTCCTGGGGTGCGAGCGTCACGCGGTCGCCGTAGCGGCGCAGTTCGTCGGTGAAGGCCATGGAGGCCCGGGTGCGGCCGCCGTACAGCAGTGTCCACTCGGCGCCCGCCGCGTCGGCCGCGGCGAGCATGGGGAGGATCGGGGTGATCCCGATGCCGCCCGCCACGAAGCGGTAGCGGGAGGCCGGGCGGAGGGCGAAGTGCTGGCGCGGGCCGCGCACCCGGACCGTGTCGCCCGGCCCCAACCACTCGTGCACGAAGGCCGATCCGCCCCGCCCGTCCGGCTCCCGCAGCACCGCGATCCGCCAGGCGGCGCGGTCGGCGGGGTCGCCGCACAGGGAGTACTGCCGCTCCAGGCCGGGACCGAGGAGCAGGTCGATGTGGGCCCCGGGCGCCCACTGGGGGAGCGGCCGGCCAAGGGGATGGGCCAAGGTGAGCCCGAGAACCCCTTCCGCAAGCAACTCCCGCTTCCGCACCACGAGTTCGGTCATGAATCGTGTCCCTCGGGGTGGCCGAGCATCCACTCCCACATCTCGACGGGGTCCTCGGCGGTGTGCCGGGCGCCGCAGTGACAGGTGCCGCGCAGCACGTCGGTGCCCGGCAGCCAGTCGATCCGGTAGATCTCGCCGGTCGGCGCGGTCACAGCGCCTTCTCCACCGGCTTGTCGCCCTCCTCGACCAGCCGGGCGAGGATCCGGCGGGCGGCCAGGCCGCCGGTGTCGATGTTGATGCTGAGCTCCTGGTAGCCGTCCCGCTCGGTGCCGAGCGAACGCTGGAGCAGGTTGAGCGCGGTGACGTCCTGCATGACCACCGTGTGGTTGTTGCTCCGCAGGAACTCGGTGACCTCGGCGTCGTCCGTGGCCCAGTCGCGGGACACCGCCCAGAAGTCGTACACCTTGCCCTCGGCGGACGGGGTGATGGCGTAGGTGATCTCGGTGTGGAAGCCGCCCGGATCGCTGCCGTCGGCCCCCGGCACGACGCCGACCGGAGCGACCCTGCTGTGCAGGAGGTACAGGCAGGGCGCGTGGTACTCGATGTCCTGCCAGCGCATGATCCGGCCGTTGATGCCGGTCGACCGGGCGTAGAACGGCGGGCATTCGGCGTCGTCCATGTGCCGGCTCACCCGGACGATCCCGGCGCCCTCGTCGACCTCCGTGGTGATCGGCGTCTCGGCGACCTCGGGGGTGCCGATGTAACCGCCGTGCAGATAGGTCTCGTGGGAGAGGTCGAGGAGGTTGTCGACGAGGAGACCGTAGTCGCAGTCGATGGGCTCCATGCCGCGGACGGTGATCCAGCCGGGCGAGTCGAGATGCGCGGCGCGCGGCACGGCCTGCGGATCGGCGAGCGCCGGGTCACCGATCCACACCCACACCAGCGAGTCCTGCTCGACCACGGGATAGGAGGCGACGCGGGCGGTGCGCGGTACCCGCTTCTGCCCCGGCACGTACACGCAGGCCCCGGTGGTGTCGTACGTGAACCCGTGGTACCCGCACACGATCCGGTCCCCGTCGAGCCGCGTCGGCGCCTCGGACAGCGGGTACCTGCGGTGCACACACCGGTCGTGCAGCACGACCGGCGTCCCGTCCTCTTCGCTGCGGTAGAGGACGAGCGTCTCCCCGAGGACCGTCCGGCCGAGCAGCTCCCGCCCGACCTCGTGGCTGTAGGCGGTGACGTACCACTGGTTCCTGGCGAAGGCGGTGGTGTGTGGCATGGCATTCCCGTCCCTGAGAGCGGGGCACCGTCGCCCCGCGTGCCGTGGTGGGAACCAGGGTCGTGACGCGCACGGGGGCGGGGCAAGGCGGCTTCCGTCAGGCGGAAGCGGTACCGGTCGGCGCGGGGCACCGACGGTCAGGGCCGGGGACGGGTGCGCTGCCACCGGGGCCGTGCGTCAGCGCCACGGCGTCCGGCCACCGAGGCGCAGCGCGGGCACACCCGCCGCACCCGGTCCGCCGCGCCTCCGGACTCGGGGAAGGTGTCCGGCCAGCCGACGTGCGGGAAACGCGTCAGCCAGGAGCGGGCGAGAGACAGCCCGCACACCGTCTCGTTGCGGCCCGGCTCCCAGGCGTGCACCTCCCCGGCGGGCAGCCGAAGCCGCCGCCCGTCCTCCTCGTCGGTCCACTGTCCCGATGCGGCGACGGCGTACTGCTTGCCGCGTCCCATGTCGGCCGCCGGGGTGCTACTCCTCGCTCGTTTCCGACTCGTCAGCGTCGCCCGGGTCCTCGCCCTCCGCCTGGGAAGGTGTCGTCCTGGGCGTCTCGTGCCGTTCGTCCTCGGCGGTGTCCGGCTGCCGGTCACCCTCTGCCTGGGACGGGGTCTGCTCACTCATCGGGCGCTCCCTCGTACGAAAACCGTGCGGCTCCGGGTACCCAGCTGCGGATGTGCTCATTCCGCAGCTGAGCGACGGCGGAGGCGAACGTGATCGGCTCCCCCGGTGCGCCCGCATCACCCGGCCGGCTCGTGCAGCGCGGCGCGGCGCTGCCCGGTCCGGTGCCGAGCACTCGGTGTCAGGGCACCGACCGGCGCGGCGGCGAGCCCGGCGCACCTCCGGCACCGCCCGTACCGGCGACTTTCACGCAGCCGCCACCGGACCCTTCCCTGACGTTTGGTGCTCTTGGAACACTCCTTCCGCGCACGATCCGTCACACCGTTCCGACCGGTCGAACACCCCCAAGGGGAGAGGTCCCTCACTCATGCCCGAAGTCAACCGGCGCCGATTCCTCCAACTCGCGGGCGCCACCTCGGCGTTCACCGCGCTGTCGAGCAGCATTCAGCGCGCCGCCGCCATTCCGGCGAACCACCGCACAGGGTCGATCGAGGACGTCGAGCACATCGTCGTCCTGATGCAGGAGAACCGTTCCTTCGATCACTACTTCGGCAAGCTGAGGGGCGTCCGCGGCTTCGGCGACCCGCACCCGGTGACGCTGGACAGCGGCAAGTCGGTGTGGCACCAGTCCGACGGCACCAAGGACCTGCTGCCCTTCCACCCCACCGCCGACGACCTCGGCATGCAGTTCCTGGAGGGCCTGCCGCATGGCTGGACCGACGGGCAGCAGGCGTACAACAACGGCAAGTACGACAAGTGGGTCCCCGCCAAGGGCACCACGACCATGGCGTACCTGACCCGCGAGGACATTCCCTTCCACTACGCCCTCGCCGACGCCTTCACCGTCTGCGACGCCTACCACTGCTCGTTCATCGGCTCCACCGACCCCAACCGCTACTACATGTGGTCGGGTTGCACCGGCAACGACGGCACGGGCGGCGGTCCGGTCCTCGGCAACGACGAACTCGGCTACGGCTGGACGACCTACCCCGAGCGGCTGGAGCAGGCGGGCATCTCCTGGAAGATCTACCAGGACATCGGCGACGGCCTGGACGCGGCCGGCTCCTGGGGCTGGATCAGCGACCCCTACCGCGGCAACTACGGCGACAACTCCCTGCTGTACTTCGACAAGTACCGCGAGGCCCAGCCCGGCGAGCCCTGGTACGACAAGGCCCGCACCGGCACCGACGTCAAGAACGGCGACGGCTACTTCGATCAGCTGAAGGCCGACGTGCGGGCCGGGAAGCTGCCGCAGATCTCCTGGATCGCCGCCCCCGAGGCGTTCACCGAGCACTCCAACTGGCCCTCGAACTACGGCGCCTGGTACATCGCCCAGGTCCTGGACGCCCTCACCGCCGACCCGGAGGTCTGGTCGAAGACGGCCCTGTTCATCACGTACGACGAGAACGACGGCTTCTTCGACCACCTGGTGCCGCCGCTCCCGCCGAAGGACGCCTCCCGGGGCAGGTCCACCGTCGATGTCTCGCTCGACCTCTACCCGGGCGACAGCAGGCGCCCGGCCGGACCCTACGGCCTCGGCCCGCGGGTGCCGATGCTGGTCGTCTCGCCGTGGAGCAAGGGCGGTTACGTCTGCTCCGAGACCCTCGACCACACCTCGATCCTGCAGTTCATGGAGCGCCGCTTCGGGGTGCGGGAGTCCAACATCTCCCCGTGGCGCCGGACCGTGTGCGGCGACCTGACCTCGGCGTTCGACTTCTCCCGCAGGGACAGCCGGCCGGCCGCGCTGCCGGGTACGGACGCGTACGAGCCGCAGGACCGCGACCGGCACCCCGACTACCGGCCGACGCCCCCGGCCGACCCCGACATGCCCCGCCAGGAGCGCGGTCTGCGCCCGGCCCGCCCGCTGGAGTACGCCCCGTCGGTGGACGGTTCGGTGGACGCGGCGGGCGGCAGGTTCACGCTGACCTTCGCCTCCGGCGCCAAGGCGGGCGCCGCCTTCCTGGTGACCTCCGGCAACCGCACCGACGGCCCGTGGACGTACACCACCGAGGCCGGCAAGAGCATCGCGGACACCTGGAACTCGGCGTACTCGAACGGCTCGTACGACCTGACCGTGCACGGCCCCAACGGCTTCCTGCGCGTCTTCAAGGGCCCGAACGAGACCGCCGGGCCCGAGGTCACCGCGCGCCACACCGGTGACGATGTGCAGCTGACCTTCACCAACAAGGGCCCGGGCACGGTCCGGTTGAAGGTCACCAGCGGTTACGGCGGTGCGGCGCGGACCTTCACCGTGCGCCCCGGCGCCACCGTGCGGCACACCGCCGACCTCACGGCGAGCCGGCGCTGGTACGACCTGACCGTCACCTCCGACGCCGGCCCGGCGTTCCTGCGGAGGTTCGCCGGTCACGTCGAGAACGGGCGGCCGGGTGTGAGCGACCCGGCGATGATCGTCGAGTAACGCGTCTCACAGCGGCGTGAGATGCCCCGGCTTCACCTGCCGCGGCACCATCGCCGGCTCCGCGGCCGCCGTGCCGGGCTCCAGAGCCAGGACGGCGGCCACGGGGTGATCGTCGTCGACGGCGGCCGCGGATCCGGTCGGCTGGGGGTCGGTGACGGGGATCCCCGCCGCCGGCCGGTCGGCCAGGCTCAGCCGGGCCTCGGCGGCGGAGATTCCCGGCGCCGGCCGGGCGTCGGCGGTGAGAGCCCTCAGTGTCAGGGCCGCGTCCGCCGGGTCCGTGGCCGGTGTGGCCCGGGTCAGTAGGATGACCCCACGGGCCGCGACGCCCGCGCCCGTCAGGGCGAGCAGGGCGCCGGTCACGCCGCCCTGGAGCCGCTCGCCCAGCAGCGCGAGCCCGATCAGCGCGGCGGCCACCGGGTTGGAGAGGGTGACCAGCGCGAGCGGGGCGTCCAGGCCGTCCCGGTAGGCCGACTGCGACAGCAGCAGACCGCCCGCCGCGAAGGCCGCGACGACCAGGGCCACCCCGATCACCTGCATGCTCAGCAGGCTCCCCGAGCGGTCCGTCGCGGCCACCGTCACGGTCTGGGTGAGCGCCGAGGCGACCCCGGAGGCGACGCCGGACGCGGTGGCGTGCCGCAGCCCGCGCCGCTTGCCCGGCCGGCCCAGCACGCCGATCAGCACCGCGGTCACCGCGGCCACCGCCACCGCCTCGGACGGGCTCAGCACCTCGTCGGGCGCCGACCCGGACGCCGTGGCGAGGATCGCCGCCAGGCCCAGGAGGGTCAACGCGGTGCCCCGCCACTCGACGGCGCTGACCCGGCGCCCCGCGACCCGCGCGCCCAGCGGCACGGCCGCGACCAGCGTGAGCGCGCCGAGCGGCTGGACGACGGTGAGCGGCCCGTACTTCAGGGCCACCACGTGCAGCAGCGCGCCGGTGGCGTTCAGTCCGACCGTCGACCACCAGGCGCTGGAGCCGAGCAGCCGCAGCACCCCGCTCCCGGCGCTCTTGGAGGCGAGCCGCTCCTGGGCGACCGCGGCGGTCGCGTAGGCGACGGCCGAGAACAAGGACAGGATCACGGCGATCAGGGTCGCGTTCATCGTCCCGCTCCCACGAGTACGGGCTGGTCCTCGGCCGGTACCAGCTGCTTGGTGCCGTGCCGCGCGGGGGTCGTCGCGCGGTGCGGCGGATGGATGACCGCGAGGGCCGGCCCGAGCAGGGCGGCCGCCACGATCGCGTCGAGCCAGTAGTGGTTGGCCGTCCCCACGATCACCAGCAGGGTCAGCACCGGGTGCAGCAGCCACAGCCAGCGCAGGCGCGACCGGGTGGCGACGATCAGTCCGACGGCGACCATCAGGGCCCAGCCGAAGTGCAGCGAGGGCATCGCGGCGAACTGGTTGGACAGCTGGTCACTGGAGGGCGGGCCGTACACGGACGGCCCGTACACGCGCGCGGTGTCGAGCAGGCCGGTCCCGGCGAGCATCCGCGGCGGGGCCAGCGGGAAGAGCAGATGACCCGCCAGCGCTACGGCGGTGACGGCGGCCAGCACCCGGCGGGCCCACACGTAGTGCCCGGGGCGGCGCAGGTACAGCCAGACCAGGAAGGCCACGGTGGCCGGGAAGTGCACCGTCGCGTAATAGGTGTTCGCCAGGCGGACCAGGGTGTCGCCGTGCAGCAGCACCGACTGCACCGAGCCCTCGCCGGGCAGCCGCAGGGCCCGCTCCAGGCCCCAGACCCGGTCCGCGTTGCGGAAGGCATCGCCGGTGTGGCCGGTGGCCAGTTGCCGGCCGGCCTTGTAGACGAGGAAGAGTCCTACGACGAGCAGGAGCTCACGGACGAGCGGCGGACGGACGGTCGTGTCCGGCTCGGCTGCCACAGGCTCGGTGCGGGCATTCATTCCCCCGGCCCTTTCGCTGACGGTGATGCGTGGGTGGTGCGGGCGGCGGCCCGCAGGTCTGGTGGACTCCGCGAACGCACCGAACTCATCGATACGGGTAAGTACCGAAACGACACTGTACCGATACGGCAGTGTACCGATACGAACGGGTACCGGTACACTGCCGTACCGATAGACATAGGACACACTGGAAGCACTCGAGCGAGGAGAAGAGCCGATGACGTCGCAGGCCGCGGACGGACCGGACACGGTCACCGCCTCGCGCCGCTCCAAGATCACGCCCGAGCGTGAGAAGGAGTTCTTCGACGCCGTCCTCGACCAGATCCGTGCGTGCGGCTACGACGCCGTCACCATGGAGGGCGTGGCCGCGAGCACCCGGTGCAGCAAGTCCACGCTCTACCGGCAGTGGAAGACCAAGCCCCAGTTCGTCGCGGCGGCCCTGAGGGCCAGCCGCTCCCCGCGGTTCGCCGGCATCGACACCGGAACGCTCGCGGGCGATCTGCGCGAGGCGGGACGGGCGGTGGGCGACTGCTCCGGCGACACCAGCATCCTGCTCCAGGCCTTCGGCCACGCGGTCACCCAGGACCGCGAGCTCCAGCAGGCGCTGCGCGAGACGCTCATCGAACCCGAGCTCGCCGCGCTCGGCAGGATCCTCCAGCGCGGCGTCGAGCGCGGAGAGGTCGCCGCCGACCATCCCGCGCTGCCGTACGTCGCCGCGCAGATCTTCGGCGTGCTGCGGGCCCGGCCGGTGCTGGAGGGCGAGTTCGCCGACCCCGACTATCTGGTGAGGTTCGTGGAGGCCGCCGTACTGCCCGCACTGGGCCTGAAATAGAGCTCAGGCCGCCGTCCACGGGATGACTGGACGGCGGCCTGGACGCGCCGCACCGTGGGGACGGGGGCGGCGCGCACCCCCCGGCCGGGTGGGGTCCCTCTTGAGCGGAGAGGTGCCCCACCCGGCCGTTCGCCGTACCGGCGCGTCAGACGTCCTGGCCGTTGCCGCTGCCGGACGCCACCTTGATGCCCTTGGTGATCTCGTCGATCACGGACTGCTTCTCGCCGACGTCGATCCCGAAGCGGACCACCACGATCCGCCCGGAGTCGGCGGGGGCGGGGAAGGCCAGCGACTCGACATAGCCGTCGGCGCCCTTGCTGGTGACCGCCTTCCAGCGCACCCGGTAGCCCTTCTGCCCGGCCACCGTCACCGCCCCGGAGGCCAGCACCTCGTGCGAGGTGATCCCGCCGTAGCCCTCGCCGTAGGACTGCTCGGCGTTCTCCTCGATGTCCGCCTTCGCGACCGCCTCGGCGGTGCCGCCCTTGGTGCCGAGCGCCTCCGCTGGGGCCGAGTAGGCGCCGCCCTTGGTGCAGCTCTGGGAGGTGTCGCCGGGGCACTTGTACGACTCCTCCGAGGTCACCGAGGCGCCCACGGTGATCTCCTGGCCGTACCAGCCGTCCGGCACCGGCAGGCTGATGCCGCTGATCGGGTCGGTCACCGCACCGCTCTCGATGCGCGGCGCCTCGGACCCCTCGGGCGACGGGGAGGGGGACTGCCCCTCGGGACCGCCCGAGTCGCCGAAGGGGTCGTCCTGCCCGCCGGGGCCGCCCGGACCGCCCGGACTCGGTGAGGAATTGGCGGTGGAGCCGTCCGAGCCCCCGTCGCCGGCCAGGGCGTACACGCCCACGCCGATGGCCGCGAGGACCGCGGCGGCCACCGCCACGGCTATGCCCGTCCGCACCCCGCGCCGCCGACCGGGCGGCGGCGCCGGATACGCCGGATAAGCCGGATAGGCCGGATGTGCTCCGGCGGCCGGCGGACCCCATACGGCGGCCGAGCCCACGGGGCGGGTCTGGTCCGTCCATGCCCTGCCGTCCCACCAGCGCTCGGTGGCGGGACCGTCACTTGTCTGCCCTGGGTCGGGATACCACCCGGGAGGAGTCACCTGCGTCATGCCCCCACCGTATGAGGCGACGGTGAAAGCCGGATGAGAGGGATCCGGACCGCCCCCGCCGAGCCTTTCCCGTCATCCTCCCGAACGGTCCGTCACCCGTGACGGCAACAGCTGCCCGGACCGCCCTCCAAGCGGACGGCCGGAGGACTACGCTCAAGTGCTGTACGTCGTTCGGGCGACTTGGGGAGGTAGCGGGATGACGGAGGGACGGCCCCCGGTGGCCGCGTCGGCCTTCCTGTGGGAGCGCGAGGCCGAAGTCGCCGCCGTCGTCAGGGCGGTGGACACCCTGTGCGCCGACCGCTCCTCCGCGGGCAGCCTGTTGGTGATCCGCGGCGAGGCGGGCTTCGGCAAGACCGCCCTGCTGGCCGAGACCCGGCGCATCGCCGAGGCCCGCGGCTGCCAGGTCTGGTCGGCCCGCGGCGGCGAGACCCTCAGGTCCGTCCCCTTCAATGTCGTACGGCAGTTGCTCCAGCCGGCCCTGGTGTCGCTGCTGCCGGAGGAGGCCCGCGAGTACCTCGGCGACTGGTACGACATCGCGGGCCCCGCCCTCGGCATAGCGGAACCCGGCGAGCGCCGGCCCGACCCGCAGGGCGTGTGCGACGGTCTGGTCGCGGCCGTACGGCGACTCGCGCGGCGCGACTGGCCGCTGGTGCTGCTCATCGACGACGCGCACTGGGCCGACCAGGAGACCCTGCGCTGGCTCGCCGCGTTCGCCGAGCGTCTCGAGGACCTGTCCGTGCTCGTGGTGGTGGCGCGCAGGCCCGGGGACGTCCGGGGCGAGAGCGCCCGGCACCTGGAGGCGGTGGCCGCCGCCGCCGGGAGCCCCGTCACCAACCTGAGCGCGCTGACCCCGGACGCCACCGCGGGCCTGACCCGGGCCACCCTGGGCGGACACGCCGACGCCGCGTTCTGCCGCGAGGTCTGGGCGGTCACCGCCGGGAACCCCTACGAGACCGTCGAACTCCTCGCCAAGGTGCAGGACAGCGAGATGGAGCCGGTCGAGTCCTCCGCGGCCGAACTGCGCGCCCTGAACCGCTCGGCCCGCGGCGGCGGACTCGTCGCCCGCCTGGAGGGACTCGGCATCGAGGCCACCCGGTTCGCCTGGGCCGCCGCGATCCTCGGCGCCGGCATCACCGTCGACCAGGTCGCCGGGCTCGCCACCATGAGCCGCGAGGACGCCGTCCGCTGCGCCGACCTCCTGCTCAACGCCCGTATCCTCACCACCCCCGACCGGGCCTCGGGCGCGGTGGAGGAGGGCGAGCTGGAGTTCGTCCACCCGCTGATCGCCACCGCCGTCTACAACTCCATCCCGCCCGCCCTGTGCACCGCCATGCACGGCATCGCCGCCCGCGTCGTCACCGACTCCGGGCGCGGCGCCGCGGCCGCCTCCCGCCACCTGCTGGAGGTCCACCCGGACGACGACGCCGAACTCGTCGGGCAGTTGCGCGAGGCCGCCGCCGAACACCTCGCCGTGGGCGCCCCGGACGCCGCCCGCCGCTGTCTGGAACGCGCCCTGCGCGAACCGCCCCGGCCCGAGGTCCATCCGCACGTCCTGTACGAACTGGGCTGCGCCGCCCTGCTGACCGCACCGGCCACCACCATCAACCACCTGCGCAGCGCGCTCGCCATGCCCGGACTCGACGGCGCCGCGCGCGTGGACGCCGTCTACCGGCTCTCCCAGGCGTTCCTGCACAACAACCAGATGGAGGAGGCCGTCCGTACCGTCGAGGCGGAGGCCGCCCGGCACGAATCCGGGCCCGCCAAACTCCGGTTGCAGGCCGTGCAGTACATGTGGGAGGGCATCCACGCGGGCGAGGCCAGCTCGCCCGGCCGGTCCGAGCGGCTCGCCGAACTCGCCCGCACCTGCACCGGCCGGGACAACTCCGAGCGCGCCGTGCTCATCCTGCGCGGCTTCGACGCCATGGCGCACGGCGAGAACGCCGAGGAGGTCGCCGAGCTGTGCGACCGCGCCCTCGTCAACGGCCGCCTGGCACCCGGGCTCGGCTGGACCGACCCGGAGTGGGGCATCGAGCTGCTGATGATGCTCGCCAACGCGTACGCCTTCGCCGACCGGCTCGACCGCGCCGAAGCCCTCTACACCGAGGCCCTGCGCGCCTACGAGTCGGCCGGCTGGAGCGGCGGGCACCTCGCCCTGGCCCACGCCTACGTCGGCGTGGGACACCGCAGGCGGGGACGGCTGCGCGAGGCGGAGAAGTCACTGCGCGAATCGCTGCGGCTCGCCGAGCGCGTCGGCCGCGGCCTGCCGCTGTACTGGTCCGCCACCTGCAACCTGGTCGACACCCTGCTCGCCCGCGGCCACACCCAGGAGGCCTGGGAGGTCGCCGAGCAGTACGGCTTCGCACCGCCCTACCCGTCCACCATCGTGCTGCCCGACCCGCGTTCGGTGCGCGGCCGGCTGCTGCTCGCCGTCGGCCGGACCAAGGACGGCATCAACGAACTGGAGCAGGCCGAGAAGGCGGCGGCCGCCCGCGGTCACCACAATCCCGTGCTCGTGCCCTGGGCCGTCGACCTCGCCCGTGCCCTCGCCACCGAGGACCCGGCGCGGGCCGCCCGGCTCGCCTCCGAAGTGCGCCGGCACGCCGAACGCTTCGGTACCGACACCGCCATCGGGGAGGCCCTGCGCTGCGCCGCCGCCCTGGAGACCGGCCAGCGCGCGGTACGGCTCGCCGCGCAGGCGGTGACCTTCCTGGAGGCCTCGCCCTGCCAGTACGAACACGCCGCCGCCCGCATCGAGTACGGCATCGCGGCCCGCTCCACCGCCGAACTCCACCGGGGCCTGACCCTGGCCCGGCTGTGCGGCGCCGACGGCCTGGTGACGAAGGCGGAGGAGGCGCTGGCGAAGGGAACCGGGCCGGCCTAGCCGGGGCCCGTCGCCTGCCCGGCCGGGGCGGGGGTCACCCCTCGTCCTCCTCCGCGAGCACGCGCTGCGCCGCCGCGAACGCCGAGTTCGCCGCCGGTACGCCGCAGTAGACGGCCGTCTGCAGCAGCACCGCGCCGATCTCCTCCGGGGTCAGGCCGTTGCGCCGGGCCGCCCGGACGTGCATCGCCAGCTCGTCGTAGTGGCCGTGGGCGACCAGCGCCGTCAGGGTGATCATGCTGCGCTCGCGGCGGCTGAGCGTCGGGTCGGTCCAGATCTCGCCCCACGCGTAGCGGGAGATGAAGTCCTGGAAGCGCGCGGTGAAGGGGGTCTGCCGGGCCTGGGCCCGGTCCACGTGCGCGTCGCCGAGCACCTCCCGGCGCACCTCCATGCCGCGCGGCGCACCCCCGTCGAAGTGGGCGTGCAGCGCCGTCAGCACCGCCTCCGGGCACTGCGCGGGCGCCAGATGGGAGGCACCGGGCAGCTCCACGAGCGCGGCACCGGGCACCGCGTCGGCGATCTCCCGCAGATGGACCGGCGGGGTCGCCGGATCGTCCCGGCCGGCGATCAGCAGGGTCGGCGCGGAGATCTCCGCGAGCCGGTCGCGCAGATCGAAGGCGGCCAGGGCGTCACAGCAGGCGGCGTACGCCTCCGGGTCGGCGTCGCGGTGGTCCTGGACGAGCCGCGGCACCGTGAACCCGGGCGTGAACCAGCGGGAGTCGGCCGCCCCGGCCAGCTCGGCGAGCCCCTGCGCACGCACCCGGGCGGCCCGCTCCTGCCACGGCTTCGCCCCGTTGAAGTGGGCCGAGGAACAGATCACGGCGAGCGACGCCACCCGCTCGGGCCGGTGCACGGCCAGATGCAGCCCCACGGCGCCGCCGAGCGAGACCCCGGCGTAGGCGAACCGCTCGACGCCGAGCGAGTCGGCCAGTCGCAGCACCAGGTCGGCGAGGTCGCCGACGGTGGCCCCGGCCCGGATCAGCCCGGCCGCCGAGCCACCGTGCCCGGGCAGGTCCCAGCGGATCACCCGGTGCCGGGCGGACAGCTCGGGCGCGACCGCGTCCCACAGGGCGTACGAGGTGCCCAGCGACGGGCCGAGCAGCAGCGGGGGAGCGGAAGCAGGGCCCTCGGCGCGGTGGTTGAGGAGAAGGTCGGTCAACGTCGCTCCAGAGCGCGGTCGGTGAGGGCAGCGGCGCTGCCGGTGTAGCGGACGGGGTCGGTGAGGTCGTCGAGGTTGATGCCCTTCAACTCCGGTTCTGCCAATAGGAGTTCGGCCAGGCTGCGGCCCTCGGTGTGGGTGCGCCGGGCCAGCTCCGTGAGCAGTTCCTTGGCGCGGGCGCGGCCGAGCAGCGGGGCGAGTTCGGCGGACAGCCGCTCCGAGACGATCAGTCCGTGGGTGAGATCCAGGTGGGCGCGCATCGCGTCCGCGTGGACCCGCAGCCCCTCGGTGAGCTCGGCGGCGTCCCGGGCGGCGCCGCCCACCAGCCGGAGCAGCTCGCGCAGCGGCTCCCACTCGGCGTGCCAGGCACCGGCCGGCCGCTCGTCCTCGGCGGCCAGCGACCCGTACAGGGTGGCCGCGAGCTGCGGCGCCCGCCGGGCCGCGGCCGCGATCAGCGTGGACCGTACGGGGTTCGCCTTGTGCGGCATGGCCGACGAACCGCCGCCGCTGCCCTCGGCCAGCTCCGCGATCTCGGTACGGGACAGCGTCAGCACATCCGCCGCGATCTTGCCCAGCGCCCCGGCCGTGAACGCCAGGCACCCGGCCAGGTCGGCGACCGGCGTGCGCAGGGTGTGCCAGGGCAGGACCGGCGCGGCGAGCCCGGTCTCCCGGGCGTAGGCCGCCACCAGCGCGGTCGCGTCCTCGGTGCCGTACGCCGTGAAGGCCGCCAAGGTCCCGGCGGCGCCGCCGAGTTGGACGGGCAGCGACTCCCGTACGGCGGTCACCCGGTCCCGCGCGTCCAGCACCAGCGACCGCCAGCCCGCCGCCTTCAGCCCGAACGTCGTCGGTACGGCGTGCTGGGTGAGGGTGCGGCCGGGCAGCGCGGTGTCCCGGTGCTCGGCGGCCAGCCGCGCCAGCGCCGACTCGGTGCGGGCCAGGTCGGCGAGGAGCGGTTCCAGGGCGCGGTGGGCGACCAGCATGGTCGCGGTGTCCATGATGTCCTGACTGGTCGCGCCCCGGTGGACGCAGGGCCCGTACTCCTCGCCCACCGCCTTCGTCAGGTCGGCGACGAGCGGGATGACGGGGTTGCCGCCGGCGCGGGCGCGCCGGGCGATCCACGCCACGTCGAACCGTGCCGCGTCGGCCGCCCCGGTCACCGCCTCGCCCGCCTCGGCCGGGCCCTGGGCGCGGGTCAGCGCGGCCTCGGCGTCGAGCAGGGCCTGGAGGTAGGCGGTGTCACCGGTCGCGGCCGCGGCGGCGGAGTCCGCCCACCCGGGACCGAGCAGCGCGTCGTCGTCGGCAGAACTCACGGGAACTCCAGGAAGACCGTTTCGCCCTCGCCCTGAAGGCGGATGTCGAAACGGTAGGTGCCGTGCGGTCCCTCGGCGGCGAGCAGCGTGGCGCGTCGCGCCGGATCCACCCGGGCCAGCAGGGGGTCCGCGGCCAGTGCCGCGTCGTCGCCCGGCAGGTAGATCCGCGTGTACAGGTGCACGAGCAGTCCGCGCGCGAACAGGCAGACGCTGAGGTACGGCGCGCTCCGCCCGCGCGCGCCGGGCCGCAAAGTCCGTGCGGTCCAGTGGCCGTTGGCGTCGGTCTGCACCCGTCCCCAGCCGGTGAACTCGACGCCGTTGCGGCCCAGGAAGCCGCCGCTCGCCGGGTCGCGCCGCATGGAGCCGTCGACCTGCGGCACCTGGCCGTCCGGGTCGGGGCCCCAGAGCTCCAGGAACGCGTCCGGCAGCGGATCGCCCGCGCCGTCGCGGACGTATCCCTGGAGGGTGATGGTGTCCGGGTGGCCGACCGGGGCGATGTCGCCGCCGCCGGGGAAGGGCAGGGCGTGGCCGTAGAAGGGCCCGACGGTGTGCGATGGGGTGGGCAGGACCGTCTCGGGGCGACTGGTGTCGATCTTCGTCATGGCGGCTCAGCGCCCTTCTTCGATCCAGGTGGCGGTCGGGCCGTCGAGGACGATGTCCCAGTGGTAGCCCATGGAGAACTCCGGTACCGACAGGCTGTGGTCGTAGGTCGCGATCAGCCTCTGGCGGGCCGCGTCGTCGGTGACGGACTGGATGATCGGGTCGTAGGGGAACAGCGGGTCGCTGGGGAAGTACATCTGCGTCACCAGCCGCTGGGTGAACGCCGAGCCGAAGACCGAGAAGTGGATGTGCGCCGGCCGCCAGGCGTTGAGGTGCTGGCGCCAGGGGTAGGGGCCCGGCTGGATGGTGGTGAAGGTGTAGCAGCCGCTGTCGTCGGTCAGGGTGCGGCCGACGCCGGTGAAGTTCGGGTCCAGCGGGGCGTCGTGCTGCTCGCGCTGATGGGCGTAGCGGCCGGCCGAGTTGGCCTGCCAGATCTCGACGAGCTGGCCGCGGACCGGGCGTCCGTGGCGGTCGAGGAGCCGCCCGGAGACGGTGATGCGTTCCCCGATCGGCTCGCCGTCGTGCTGCCGGGTCAGGTCGTTGTCGATCTCGGTGATGTCCCGCTCCCCGAAGGCGGGGGAGGCCAGCTCCACCAGCTCCGGGTCCTTGCTGACGTCGATCGCGACCGGCGGCTGCTCGGGGTGGCGCAGGACGGAGGAGCGGTACGGCGCGTAGTCGCGCCGCGGGTGATGCTCGACGGGGGCGCCGTCGGCGATCCGCTTCTCGTAGGCGGCGTGCTCGGCCGCGATCTCCCGGTCGATGTCGTGCTGGGTGAGAGTCATGGGGTTTCCTCGGGGGTTCTCAGCGTTCGAGGACGAGGGCGAGGCCCTGGCCCACGCCGATGCACAGGGTGGCGACGCCGACTCCGGAGCCCTTGCGGGCGAGCTGGTGGGCGACGGTGCCGGCGAGACGGGCGCCGGAGGCGCCGAGGGGGTGGCCGAGGGCGATGGCGCCGCCCTGCGGGTTGAGGACCGCCGGGTCCAGTTCGGGCCATTCGGCGAGGCAGCCGAGGACCTGGGCGGCGAAGGCCTCGTTGAGTTCGAGGACGTCCAGGTCGCCGAAGGTCCGGCCCGCCTTGGTGAGGGCGCGGTGGACGGCTTCGACGGGGGCGAGGCCGAAGTAGTGCGGGTCGAGGGCGTGGACGCCGGTGGCGGAGATCCGGGCGAGGGGTTCGCGGCCGGTGGCCTTCAGGCCCGCCTCGTCCACCAGCAGCAGCGCGGCGGCGCCGTCGTTGAGCGGGGACGCGTTGCCCGCGGTGACCGTGCCGCCGTCCGGACGGAACGACGGCTTCAGCTTCGCCATCGCCTCCGGCGACGCGTCCGGCCGTACGCTCTCGTCGGCGCCGACGACGACCGGGTCGCCCTTGCGCCGCGGGACCGGTACGGGCGCGAGCTCGGCGTCGAACAGCCCCTCGGCCTGGGCCCTGGCCGCCTTGTGGTGGCTGTGCAGGGCGAACTCGTCCTGCTGCTCCCGGGTGATCTTGTGCTTGTCGGCGATCAGTTCCGCCGACTCGCCGAGCGGGATCGTCCACTGCGGTGCCATCCGCGGGTTGACCATGCGCCAGCCGAGCGTGGTCGAGTACAGCTCGGTGTGGGCGGCGGGGAACGGCCTGTCGTTCTTGGGCAGGACGTAGGGGGCGCGGGTCATGGACTCCACGCCGCCGGCCACGGCGATGGAGGCGTCCCCCGCGGCGATGGCGCGGGCCGCCTGGACGACCGCTTCCAGGCCCGAGGCGCACAGGCGGTTGACGGTCACGCCGGGGACCGAGGTCGGCAGCCCGGCGAGCAGCGCCGCCATCCTGCCGACGTTGCGGTTCTCCTCGCCGGCGCCGTTGGCGTTGCCGAAGTAGACGTCCTCGATGCGGGCGGGGTCCAGCAGCGGGGTGCGGGCGATCAGTTCCCGGACGGCGTGGGCGGCCAGGTCGTCCGGGCGGACGGCGGCGAGAGCGCCGTTGTAGCGGCCGATCGGGGTACGGACCGCGTCGACGATGTACACGGGGTTCACAGCAGATTCTCCGCAACGGTCAGTTCAGCGTCGGTCTTCGCGACGATCTCGTCCACGTCCACACCGGGCGCCGTCTCGACGAGCAGCAGCCCCTCAGAGGTCACGTCGAGCACGCCGAGATCGGTGATGACCCGGTTCACACACGCCTTGCCGGTGAGCGGCAGCACGCACTCCTTGAGGATCTTCGGGGAGCCGTCCTTGGCGGTGTGCGTCATCACCACGATCACCGTACGGGCGCCGTGCACCAGGTCCATGGCCCCGCCGATTCCGGTGATCAGCTTGCCCGGGACGGCCCAGTTCGCCAGATCGCCGCCCGCCGAGACCTGCATCGCCCCGAGCACGGCGACATCGATGTGGCCGCCCCTGATCATCGAGAAGGACAGCGCCGAGTCGAAGAAGGAGGCGCCCGGCAGGACCGTCACGGTCTCCTTCCCGGCGTTGATCAGGTCCGGGTCCACCTGGTCCTCGGCAGGGTACGGACCCGTGCCCAGGATGCCGTTCTCCGACTCCAGGATCACCTCCACGCCCTCGGGCAGATAGTTGGGGATCAGGGTCGGCAGGCCGATGCCGAGGTTGACGTACTGGCCGTCCGTCAGCTCGCGCGCCGCCCGCGCGGCCATCTCCTCGCGTGTCCAGGCCATCAGCCGCTCACCGTTCCTCGTGCCGCGGGCGCGGAGACCGTGCGCCGTTCGATCTTCTTGTCGCCCGCCTGCCCGGGGGTGAGCGCGAGGACGCGCTGCACGAAGATCCCCGGCAGATGGACCGCGTCCGGGTCGATCTCGCCGGGCTCCACCAACTCCTCCACCTCGGCGATCGTGATCCGCCCGGCCATCGCGGCCAGCGGATTGAAGTTCCGCGCGGACTTGCTGAACACCAGGTTTCCGTGCCGGTCGCCCTTGGCCGCCCGGACCAGCGCGAAGTCGGTGCGGATCCCGTGCTCCAGCACGTACTCGGTGCCGTCGAACTCGCGGACCTCCTTCGCGGGGGAGGCGAGAGCGACGCCGCCGGAGCCGTCGTAGCGCCACGGCAGTCCGCCGTCGGCGACCTGCGTGCCCACTCCGGCGGGGGTGTAGAAGGCGGGGATCCCGGCCCCGCCCGCGCGCAGCCGCTCGGCGAGGGTGCCCTGGGGGATCATCTCCACCTCCAGCTCACCGGCGAGGTACTGGCGGGCGAACTCCTTGTTCGCGCCGATGTAGGAGCCGGTCACCCGTGCGATCCGCCCGGCCGCGAGCAGGACCGCGAGCCCGGACTCCATCGCCCCGCAGTTGTTGGACACCACCGACAGCCCGCCGGTGCCCTGCTCGTACAGCGCCTCGATGAGCACGTTGGGCACACCGCTCAGCCCGAAACCGCCCACCGCCAACGACGCGCCGTCCGGCACGTCTGCCACCGCCTCGACGGCCGTGGCGACCACCTTGTCCATCCGTGAAGCCCCATCTCGTCCGAGCGCCCGGCCAGGAATTAGTCAGGGCACTGAGTATTTCAGCGAGGTGTCCTTCACGCTGCCACTGGTCGGTCGAAGCGTCAAGACCCCTGGCAAACGGCAGATTGTCGGTGCAGACGGTGAGGGGTGAGAGGGGTTATCGTTCCGTGCACCAACGAATTCAAGGACGGGAGCGCACATGGCCGCGGTGGATCTGACCAGCCACCCCGGGCACCTGGCCCGGCGGTTGCAGCAGGCGCACTACCTGCTGTGGAACACGATGGTCTCGGAGGAGATCACCTCACCGCAGTTCGCCGTCCTGAACGCGCTCGTGGCCGAGCCCGGGCTCGACCAGCGGACGGTGGGGGAGCGGGTGGGTCTCGACCGGTCCACCATCGCGGAGGTCATCAGCCGGCTCGGTCGGCGCGGGCTGCTGGACAAGGTCCGTGACCCGGCGGACGGCCGCCGCTTCCTGCTGCGCCTGACGGACGACGGGGTGCGCACCCACCGTAAGCTCACCGTGCGCACGGCCCGGATGAACCAGGTGTTCCTCGCCCCGCTCGCCGCTGAGGAGCAGACCGTCTTCTTCGACCTCATCCGGCGGGTCGCGGACGCGGCCGAAGGGCTCCGCAACCCCGCGGAACCCCTCGTGGCCCCCCGCTGACCGGCCCGCCCGGACCTCAGGCCGCCCGCGCGTACACCACCCACACCTGGCCCTCGGCGAAGTTCACGGGGCTGCCGTCCGGGGCCGTGAACTCGGTGCCGTCCGCCGGGGTCGCGCGCTTCCAGTCGGCGTCGTAGGCCCGCCCGTCGCGCAGCACCTTCGCCTTCCCCGAGCCCACCGTCTCGGTGTACGGCGTGTAGTTGCCGAGGGAGTCGTGGTACCCGGACGTGCGGATCGTGACGTACTGCACGACCACGGTCGCCGGAGCCAGCCGCTTGCCGTCCGTCTGCACGGTCGGCGCGCCGTCCTGCGAGACCAGCCAGCGCCCCTGGTCCCCGGACCAGGAGAAGGTGAAGGCGGCGGCCGGGTAGCGGACCGTCTCCGAGGTGTCCGCCCGGCCGCCGGCGGGGGCCGCGCCGTAGCGGAAGCCGGTGGTCAGCGCGCCGGCGCCGGGCGGCGAGGGCATCAGACGGGCCGGGCGCAGATAGAGGTTGTGCGGGGAGGGCCGGTCGGTGCCGCGGTAGTAGGCGCCGTCGGTCCGGCCCGGCGGCTGCGCGTCGATCGGGGCCTTGCCGATCAGCGGGAGCAGCTTGCGCTGGGCTCCGGAGAAGGCGAGCGTCGGGTTCTCGAACTGGCGCAGCAGTTCCAGGTCGGACTCCCGGGCGCTGCGCACCGGTCCGACGGTCTCGGGCAGGTGCGTCGCGTACACCGCCATCAGGCGGCTCAGGCCGCCCTCGACCGGTTCGACGTAGACGATGTCCGCGGCGTCGAGGCCGGTCTGGGGCTTGGCCCGGCGGACGTTGTCGATCTTCACGGCGAGCACCGAGGCCGGGGTGGCCGCCTCGGAGCTCCGGTCGGGTGCGCGTCCGTCGTCGCGCCCGTCGCCCGGCGCGGTGCAGGCCGCCGCCAGCGAGACCGCCATCGCCGTGGCCAGCAGTGCCGCGGTCGTCGCGGCGCGTCTCGTCCGCGTCCTGCGTCCCATGCCCACCGACGCCACCCCGTTTCTGTTGTCTTGATTGTGCGCTTATCAGTTCATTGATGGCCATACCCGGTGGAATTGGATCGCTCGCTGCGAATAGACCGATCGGCGCACGCGGTGGTTCACGGCAGCGGCCCCGGGTACCCGGGGCGCGGATCCGATGGAGGGAGCCAGTGGCGTGAAGGCTGTGACGTGGCAGGGCAAGCGGGACGTCCGTGTGGAGAACGTGCCCGATCCGATCATCCAGGAGCCCACGGACGCGATCGTCCGCATCACCTCCAGTGGGCTGTGCGGCTCCGATCTGCATCTGTACGAGGTGCTCACCCCGTTCATGACGCCGGGTGACATCCTCGGACACGAGCCCATGGGCATCGTCGAGGAGGTCGGCGCGGGCGTCGTGGACCTGAGCGCGGGCGACCGGGTCGTGGTGCCGTTCCAGATCGCCTGCGGCGACTGCTGGATGTGCCTGAACGGGCTGCCCACCCAGTGCGAGACCACCCAGTGCACCGGCGAGGGCATGGGCGCCGCCCTCTTCGGCTACACCCGGCTGTACGGCTCGGTGCCGGGCGCGCAGGCCGAGTACCTGCGGGTCCCGCAGGCGCAGTTCGGCCCGATCAAAGTGCCCGAGGGGCCGCCCGACGACCGGTTCGTCTACCTCTCCGACGTGCTGCCCACCGCCTGGCAGGCGGTCGCCTATGCCGACGTCCCGCCGGGCGGCAGCGTCGCGGTGCTCGGACTCGGGCCGATCGGCGACATGGCCTGCCGGATCGCGCGGGCGCGCGGCGCCGGGAGCGTGTTCGGCGTGGACCTGGTCACCGAACGTCTGCACCGGGCGCGGGACCGGGGCGTGGAAACGTTCGACCTGCGGGACTTCGACAGCGAGAAGGAACTCGTCACGGCCATCCGCGACCGCACCGACGGCCGCGGCCCCGACGCCGTGATCGACGCGGTCGGCACCGAGGCGCACGGCAGCGCCGCCGCCCGCCTCGCCCAGCAGGCCACCGGGATGCTGCCGAGGGCACTGAGCGGGAAGCTCGCGGAACGCTTCAGCGTCGACCGGCTCGCCGCCCTCTACACCGCCATCGACCTGGTCCGCCGCGGCGGCACCCTCTCGCTGGTCGGTGTCTACGGCGGCACCGCCGACCCGCTTCCGCTGCTCACCCTGTTCGACAAGCAGATCCAGATCCGGATGGGACAGGCCAACGTCCGCCGCTGGGCCGACGAGATCATGCCGTACCTCACGGACGAGGACCCCCTCGGCGTCGACGACTTCGCCACCCACCGGGTCCCGCTGACCGACGCGCCGCACGCGTACGAGATGTTCCAGCGCAAGCAGGACGGCGCGGTCAAGGTGCTGATGCAGCCTTGATCAGCCGCCCAGGATCTCCTCCAGGTCGTACCGGACCGGCTCCTCCAGCTGAGCGTACGTACAGCTCTCCGGGGTCCGGTCCGGGCGCCAGCGGCGGAACCGGGCGGTGTGCCGGAAGCGCGCCCCCTGCTCCATGTGGTCGTACGCCACCTCGCACACCCGCTCGGGTCTGAGCGGCACCCAGGACAGGTCCTTCTTGCCCGACCAGCGGCTCGGCGCCCCCGGCAGCCGGGCCGTCTCGTGCGCCGCCTCCTCGGCCCAGGCCGCCCAGGGATGCCCGGCGACCTCGTCCATGCGCAGCGGCTCCAGCTCCTCGACCAGCGCGGCGCGCACCTTCATGGAGAACGCGGCGGACACCCCGACGTGCTGCAGGGCGCCCCGGTCGTCGTAGAGCCCGAGCAGCAGCGAGCCCACGACGGGTCCGCTCTTGTGCAGGCGGTACCCGGCCACCACCACATCGGCCGTCCGCTCGTGCTTGATCTTGAACATGGCCCGCTCGTCCGGCCGGTACCGCGAGGTGGGCGGCTTGGCGATCACCCCGTCGAGACCGGCCCCCTCGTACTGCTCGAACCAGCGCTCGGCGACCTCGATGTCCATGGTCGCCGGTGCCACGTGCACGGGTGGCGTCGCCCCGGCCAGCGCCCTGGTCAGCAGCGCCCGCCGGTCGGTCAGGGGTACGTCCAGCAGCGACTCGTCCGCCAGGGCGAGCAGATCGAAGGCGACGAAGGAGGCGGGGGTCCGCTCGGCGAGCGTCCGCACCCGGGAGGCCGCCGGATGGATCCGCTCGGTGAGCGCGTCGAAGTCCAGATGCCCCTCGCGGGCGATCACGATCTCCCCGTCCAGCACGCACCGCTCGGGCAGCCGCTCCTTCAGCGCCGCCACCAGCTCGGGAAAATACCTGGTCAGAGACTTGGTGGTACGGCTGCCCAGCTCCAGCTCGGCACCGTCGCGGAACACGATCGCCCGGAACCCGTCCCACTTCGCCTCGTAGTGCATGCCCGCCGGGATCCTGGCGACCGACTTGGCGAGCATCGGCTTGACCGGCGGCATCACGGGGAGGTCCATGGTCCGATTTTGCGCGGAACCCTCCCGATCCGCCCGGTATGCGAGCCGTGGGAGGTGCGCCTACCGTGGCTCGCATGGGTGAAGCGGTGGAGTTGGCGGCGGGCGGACGCACGGTACGGCTGTCCAGCCCGGACAAGGTCTTCTTCCCGGAGCGCGGTTTCACCAAGCTGGACCTCGCCCGGTACTACCAGGCCGTCGGGCCCGGCATCCTGCGCGCCCTGCGGAACCGGCCCACCACGCTGGAGCGCTATCCGGACGGGGTGAACGGCGAGAACTTCTTCCAGAAGCGGGCCCCCAAGAACATGCCCGACTGGATCCCCACCGCCCACATCACCTTCCCCAGCGGACGCAGCGCCGACGAGATGTGCCCGACCGAGGAGGCGGCCGTGCTCTGGGCCGCCCAGTACGGCACGCTCACCTTCCACCCCTGGCCGGTGCGCCGGGACGACGTCGACAGCCCCGACGAACTCCGCATCGACCTCGATCCGCAGCCCGGCACCGACTACGACGACGCGGTCCGCGCCGCGCACGAACTGCGTGCCGTGCTGGAGGAGTTCGGGGGCCTGAAGGGCTGGCCCAAGACCTCCGGCGGACGGGGTCTGCATGTCTTCGTGCCGATCGAACCGCGCTGGACGTTCACCCAGGTCCGCCGCGCCGCCATCGCCGTCGGCCGGGAGATGGAGCGCCGGATGCCGCAGCAGGTGACGATCAAGTGGTGGAAGGAGGAGCGGGGCGAGCGGATCTTCATCGACTACAACCAGACCGCCCGCGACCGCACCATCGCCTCCGCCTACTCGGTGCGCCCCCGCCCGCACGCCCCCGTCTCCGCACCCCTGACCTGGGACGAGGTCGGCACCGCCCACCCCCGCGACTTCGACCTGGCGACCATGCCGGCCCGCTTCGCCGAACTCGGCGACGTGCACGCCGACATGGACGAGCACCGCTTCTCGCTGGAGGCACTGCTGGAGCTGGCCGCGCGGGACGAGCGCGACCACGGGCTCGGGGATCTGCCGTACCCGCCCGAGTATCCGAAGATGCCGGGAGAACCCAAGCGGGTACAGCCGAGCAAGGCCCGCAAAGAAGGGCCTACAGCTCCTTGATCCGGATGTCCCGGTACGACACCACGTCCGTCGTGCCGTGCACCTGGAGGCCCAGGTAACCGGAGGCGAACCGGCGTCCGTCCGTGCCGGGGTCGTCCGAGCGGGGCGGGGAGAAGTCCTGGCCGCCCAGGTTGTCGAACTCGTTGATCAGCACGCCGTTGCGGTAGACCGAGTAGTGCTGGTCCACCACCCGGATCTCGTAGTCGTTCCACGTGCCCTTCTCGGTCACGCCCGCGCCGGCCAGGCCGACCCGGTCGAAGCCGTAGACCGATCCCGTCTTGTACATGTCGCCGTCGGGCCGGTCGAGCACCTGCACCTCGTGGCCGTACTTGATGGCGACCCACTCGGGACGGGTCTCCTCGGGGTGGTCGTGGACCCACGGGAAGCGCACGAAGACACCGGAGTTGGCGTTCCCGGTGCCCGGAGCGTCGTCACGCCACTGCAGGCGCAGCGAGAAGTCGCCGTACTTGCGCTCGGGGAACCACAGCATGCCGAGCCCGGCCCGGGTGGTGCCGCTGGTCATCGACCCGTCGGCGTTCAGGCCGAACGAACCGCCGCCCACGTGCCGCCACTTGGCGAACGAGCCGGCGCTGCCGTCGAACAGCGTGCGGTAGCCCTCGGTCTGGCCCGGTGTGCCGATACCGGACTGGCGGGCGGCCCTGGTGATCAGGTTGTACTCGCGCTGGTCGACGACGCCTTCCCGCAGCAGCCGGTCGAGGACCGTCTTCACATGCTT
This sequence comes from Streptomyces sp. NPDC002779, assembly GCF_042888685.1. Taxonomy (NCBI): domain Bacteria; kingdom Bacillati; phylum Actinomycetota; class Actinomycetes; order Kitasatosporales; family Streptomycetaceae; genus Streptomyces; species Streptomyces sp. NPDC002779. The sequence goes on along the minus strand of NZ_JBIAQC010000008.1, from coordinate 313,987 downwards.
GAGGAACAGCGCCTGGGACGTCCACTCCTTCTCGTCCTCGATCAACTCGTTGATCCGGCAACGGTTGTTCGTGAGCCGGTTCGGCACCCCGGAGTCGACCGTCCCGACGATGACCGTCAGCCGCTCGTCGTACTCCGGACAGGGCGGCGCCGGCACCCCGCCCGGCACGACCGTGAAGCTCACCGTCCGTGCCGCGGAGGTGTTGCCCGCCGTGTCGGTCGCCCGGTACGCGAGTGTGTGCGCGCCCGCCCGGTCGACGATCACGGGCGCGCTGTACGCCAGATAGGGCCCGCCGTCGAGCGAGTACTCGATGCCCGCGACCCCGCCCGCGTCGGTCGCGCTGACCGTCACCTTGGCGCTCGCCACGTACGCACCGTCGGAGTTGCGCGTGCCCTCCACGGTCATGCCCGTCACCGGCGGTGTGGTGTCCTGCGGCGGCGCCACGACCACCGTGAACTCCACGCTCTTGACGGCCGCCACGTTCCCCGCCTTGTCGGTGGCGCGGAACCGGACGGTGTGCGTGCCTACCTGATGCACCATCACGGGCATGGTGTACGGCTGCCAGGCGCCCGTCCCGACGGCGTACTCAATGGTGTTGACGCCCGAACCGGTGTCGGAGGCGGAGACGGTCACCGTCGCCATGTCGGTGTAACTGCCGTCGGGATTGCGCTCCCCGCTCACCGTCGCGGAGGTCTCCGGCGGGGTCGTGTCGTCCGTGGGCGGCGCCACGACCGTGAACGCGGCGCTCTTCTCGGCGGAGACGTTCCCCGCCTTGTCCACGGCCCGGTAGCGCACCGTGTGGTCGCCGACCTGATCCACCACGACCGGCGTGGTGTACGGCTGCCAGGCGCCCGTGGCGCCGATCGCGTACTCGACGCGGTCCACCCCGGAGCCACCCTCGTCGGTGGCGTGGATCATGACGCTCGCCGAACCGACGTACTGGCCCTGCGCGTTCTGCGTGCCACTGACGTGCGCCGAGGTCGCGGGCGCGGTGGTGTCCTCGCCGGTGCCCTCGGTGACGACGAGGATGCCCTGCATCTGGCCGTGGCCGGGGATCGTGCAGGAGTAGAAATAGCGGCCCGGGGTGAGCGTGACCTCGGCGGTGTGGCGGCCGCCCTTGTCGTCGCCCGGGGTCGCCAGGATGTTGAGCTGGACATCGCTGTTGAACTCGGGGTCGCTGGTGGCGAACGTCAGCGTGTGCGGCATGCCGGTGGTGTTGCCGGTCGCCGCGCTGTTCTCGAAGACGATCGTCGCCGCGCCCGCCACCGCCGTGGTGGGGGCCGAGGTGTACTTGGTGATGTCGTCGCCCGCCGTCCAGGTGAGCACCTGCGCCGCGGCAGCCGCCGGTTCGGGCCGGGCGGTGGACGGCGCCGCCTGGACCCCGAGCAGGACCAGTACGGCGGTCAGCAGGGCCGTCAGGAGTCTTCGCTGCCGCATCACTGAGCTCCCCTCGCCAGCTGTCCGGCGGCCGGCGTCGGGCCGCCACCGGTGTACGTGATCCGCCACAGCGCGGACTTGGCGTCCGAGGTGAAGAAGCCGCGGCCGTAGTCGAGGACGTAGAGCGCGCCGTCCGGGCCGAACCTCCAGTCCATGAGGTTCTTGATGCCGTCGTTGCCGACCGGCACGATCTTCTTCAACGACTCCGAGTGCACCGGCAGTCCGCCTTCGCCGTGCGTCCTCGGGTCGGTGATGACCGCGTTGCGCGGCTGGTCGGCGTCGTAGAAGTCGCCCACGAACCACTTCCCGTCCCAGTACGCGGGCCACTTGGTGGTGCTGGTGCTCGCCGCGTCGTAGCGGTAGACGGGCCCGTTCATCGCGGCCTGTCCGCCGCCCTTGAGCCACGGCAGCAGATACGTGGACTCCGCCTGCTGGTAGGACGGGACGCCGTTCGCGTCGCGCGGGAAGTCCGGGGCGCCGCCCTGGGGCGAGTACCAGATGTTGTTGCCGGTCACTGGCGGCAGGTTGACCAGGCCGTCATTGTTCGGCGACTCGTTCTTCGGGTGGTCGCAGTCGTACCAGCCGAGCGGCTTGGCCGGATCCGGCAGATTGCGGTCCCGGTAGGGCTGCTTGTTGCCCATGCAGTACGGCCAGCCCCGGTTGCTCGCCTTGGTGATGACGGCGAACGTGTCGTACTTGGCCGGGCCCCAGGTCGGCGACGGAGCGCCGGCGTCCGGGCCGACCCAGCCGGCGTAGAGAATGTCGGTCGACTTGTCGACGAAGATACGGGCCGGGTTCCTGACCCCCATCACATAGATCTCGCCGCGCGTCTTGCCGCCGCCCTCGTCCGTCTCCCGCCCGGTGAACAGGTTCCCCTCGGGCAGGGTGTACGTCCCGTCCGGCTCCGGATGGATGCGCAGGATCTTGCCGTTGAGGTTGTTGGTGTTCCCGGCGGTCCGGCGCGCGTCGGCGAAGGAGACGCCCTTGTAGTTCGGCTGAGGGTTGTTGCCCGAGTAACCGTCGCTGAAGCGGCTGGAGTTGTTGTCGCCGGTCGCGATGTACAGGTTGCCCTGGGAGTCCCAGGTCATCCCGCCGCCCGCGTGGCAGCAACTGTGGATCTGCACCGGCCACTTGAGCAGCACCTTCTCGCTGCTCAGGTCGAGCTTGTTCGTCGCGAGGTCGAGCGTGAAGCGGGAGACCCGCCGCTCGGCCATGCGGGTGTCACGGTTGATCTGAGCGTGCGGGGTCCAGTGCAGGTACACCCACCCGTTCTCCTGGAACCGCGGATCCAGCTCGATGCCGAGCAACCCCTCCTCGACCTTGACCAGTTCGTCGCCGCCGCCCTTGTTGCCGAAGACGGTGAGCGCGCCCGCCCGGGTGACCTGCTCGGTCGTCGGGTCGTAGACGTGGATCTCGCCCTGGCCCTTGCCGATGTCGGGGTTGTTCCAGTCGGTGATCACCGGCTGGGAGGAGTCGGCGCCGCCGCGCCCGATGTAGAGCACTCGCCCGTCGGGGGCGGTGACCAGGCCGTGCGGTTCGCCGATCTGGTCGTTCTGGCCCGGCTGGTTGGGCCGGGTGAGCCGCTCGGCCGTGTAGTGGCCGGTGATGGTGGCCTTGCAGTCCGCCCGCACCAACCGGGTCGTCCACAGCAGGGCGCCGCGCAGATGGGCGCGGAAGTCCGTCTCGTCGTACGAGGAGACGGTGCCGCCCATGCCGGTGTAGAAGGACCGGCCGCCATCGTAGTCACGGCACCAGCTCACCGGGTGGTCCCAGCCGCCCGCGCCCGCACCGGGCTGGTACGTCGACTCGCGCACCCGGGCGACGGTGTGCACGCTGCCGGTGGGGTTCTTCGTCCAGTTCAGCCAGCGGTCCGGACGCTTCCACTGCACCGGCAGATCCTTGGTCGCCGGATGCGAGCGGTCGCCGACCTCCACGGTCGCCCGCTGCACGCCGGCCGGGCCGCCGGACGCCGGCCGGGCACCGATCAGCCCGGTGAACCACTCCGAGTACGGCTCGGCGCGCGCCGCGTCGTGCAGGCCGACGAAACCGCCGCCCGCCTCCATGTAGGCCTCGAGACCCGCTTCCTGCTCGGGGTCGAGGACGTCGCCGCCGCCGGTCGGGAACACGACGGCGTTGTAACGGCCCAGCGCGGTCTCGTCGGTGAAGACCGAGGCGTCGTCCGTCGCCTCGACCTTGAAGCGCTGGTTCAGCGGCCCCGAGAGACCGATCTTCTCGATCGCCTCGATACCGGCGTTCACCAGGGGCGACTCGTCGCCGGCGGCGGCGGAGCCGTAGAAGATCAGCACGCGTACGTTCGCGCCGCCCGGGGGCGACTTGATGGACATCGTTGTCAGGGTCGGGTCGGGGGCCACGCGCGCACTCGCGGGCGGGCCCGACAGCAGTCCGGCGGCAACGGCTCCGGCCGCTACGGCCGCCGCCCAGCCGCGTCTTCTCGTGCTCAACCCTCGTAAGTGCATGGGCACCTCCTCGGTCACAGCAACAGCGCCATGGAAGCTAGACCTCTTCGCTTCACTCGCCAATACCTATGACCAGAATGGAACGAACTTTGTCCTGCGTGTGGATAAACCGCTCCGGTCCCGCTACTGTCTCGAACTCCGTACCGGAACAGGGGAGTTCGGCATGGACAGACGCGGCTTCAACCGTCGGGTACTGCTGGGCGGCGCCGCCCTCACGACATCGTTGTCTATGGCGCCGAAGGCCACCGGCGCCGACCGAACGGCGGGCACGGCGACCGCCACGGGCGAGGTCAGACACCTCAAGCTGTACGCCGAGAAGCTCGCCGACGGGCAGATGGGCTACGGCTTCGAGAAGGGCAAGGCGACCATCCCGGGACCGCTGATCGAGGTCACCGAGGGCGACACCCTGCACATCGAGTTCGAGAACACCATGGACGTGGCGGCCAGCCTCCATGTGCACGGCCTGGACTACGAGATCTCCAGCGACGGCACCAAGCTGAGCAAGAGCGACGTCGAGCCCGGCGGCACCCGCACCTACACCTGGCGCACCCACGCCCCCGGCCGCCGCAAGGACGGCACCTGGCGGGCGGGCAGCGCGGGTTACTGGCACTACCACGACCACGTGGTCGGGACGGAACACGGAACGGTCGGCATCAGGAAGGGCCTGTACGGGCCGGTGATCGTGCGGCGCGCGGGCGATGTGCTGCCGGACATGACATACACGATCGTCTTCAACGACATGCTGATCAACAACAAGCCGGCGCACTCCGGGCCCAACTTCGAGGCCACCGTGGGGGATCGGGTCGAGTTCGTGGTGATCACGCACGGCGAGTTCTACCACACCTTCCACCTGCACGGTCACCGCTGGGCGGACAACCGCACGGGCATGCTCACCGGGCCCGACGATCCCAGCCAGGTCATCGACAACAAGATCGTGGGCCCGGCGGACTCCTTCGGCTTCCAGGTGATCGCGGGCGAGGGGGTCGGCGCGGGGGCCTGGATGTACCACTGCCATGTGCAGAGCCACTCCGACATGGGGATGGTGGGGCTGTTCCTGGTGAAGAAGACGGACGGGACGATCCCGGGGTACGAGCCGCACGAACACGAGCACCGGCAAGAGCAAGAGCAAGAGCAAGAGCAAGAGGAAGAGCACGAGCACTGAGTCAGGACTGGAGCGCTCTCACGGCGTGGGAGGCCGGGGCTATCCTGGGCCGATGAGGAGCCCGAAGTGACCGGTACCGCCCCGCGTCCCACGCTGGAGGCCGTGGCCGCACGCGCCGGGGTCTCACGGGCCACCGCGTCCCGGGTGGTCAACGGCGGGGACGGGGTCAGGGAACCCCTCGCCGCGCGGGTGCGGCGAGCGGTGGAGGAGCTCGGATACGTGCCCAATCAGGCGGCCCGCAGTCTGGTCACCCGGCGCCACGACGCGGTGGCCGTCGTCGTCGCGGAACCGGAGAGCCGGGTCTTCGCCGACCCCTTCTTCGCCCTGCAACTGCGGGGCATCAGCAAGGAGTTGGCCGCACACGACAACCAGCTCGTCCTGCTGCTCACCGAGGGCCGCGACGACCATGCCCGGGTCGCCCGCTATCTGTCCGGCGGGCATGTCGACGGCGCGCTGGTCTTCTCCCTGCACCTCGACGACCCGCTGCCCGGACTGATCCAACAGGCCCGGATTCCCACGGTGTTCGGGGGACGGCCCGGCTGGCGCGGGGTCCGCGGCGACGTGGTGTACGTCGACAGCGACAACCGGGGCGGGGCGCGGGAGGCCGTACGGCATCTCGTGCGGCTCGGCCGGAGCCGGGTGGCGCACATCACCGGGGCGCTGGACCAGACCTCGGCGGTGGACCGGCTGGACGGGTACCGGGATGTCATGGAGGGCGCGGATCCGCGGTGGATCGCCGAGGGCGACTTCACGCCGGGCGGCGGTGAACGGGCGATGCGCGAACTCCTCGACCGCTGCCCGGACGTGGACGCCGTTTTCGCCGCGAACGACCTGACCGCGGCAGGCGCCCTGCGGGTGCTGCGGGAGCGGGGGCGGCGGGTGCCGCAGGACGTGGCCGTCATCGGGTTCGACGACATGCTGCCGGTGGCCGAGCAGACGGATCCGCCGCTTACGACGGTCCGTCAGGACATCGAGGAGATGGGGCGGTTGATGGCTCGGCTGCTGCTGCGCGGGCCGGCCGAGGAGCAGGCGAGCGTGGTCCTGCCGACGACGCTGGTGCGGCGGGGCTCGGCCTAGAACGGGGAGGGTGTTCTCCGTCGGGACGACCCGGGCGGCAGGGGCGTCGGCCGGTCTGCTCCAGGCGGAAGCCGACTGGTCGGCGGTGCCTGTCGGGGACGACCACTACCCGTGTCCGAGGCGGGCTGGTCCTGCGTGCCGAGCCGGTCGAGAATCCCCCGGATGGCCCCGTGGGTCAGGGCTCCTCGTGGCGGAGCGGGGAGCAGGTACTCAGCGCCTCGGCCCACGGGGCTGCGAACATACGTTCGACGCGTTGCGGCGCGGCCCGGTCCCGGGACAGGGACGTCCCCGAACGGCTCCGGCGTCGGCTCCCCCGTGCCCAAGACCCGCTCCCGCGCCGCACGCTCCGGTAAGAGCATCCGAACGGTCGGACGCGCTTCCACGGATAAGACGCGCTCCGACGGCGATTGTCAGTGGGCGGTGAAAGACTCGGCTGAGCACGCATCGGGACCCCTCGGAGGAGGGCATCATGCTCACCACCCGTTTTGTCCACGGCGCTCCCAACTGGGTCGACGTCGGGACCACCGACATCGACGGCGCCACCGCCTTCTACCACGCCCTGTTCGGCTGGGAGTTCCGGTCGGCGGGCCCCCGGTCCGGCGGCTACGGCTTCTTCCAGCTCGACGGGAGGACCGCCGCCGGTGGCATGCAGAACCCGCCCGAGCAGGGCCCGCCCGCCTGGACCGTCTACTTCCACAGCCCGGACGCGGACGCCACGGCGAAGGCGGTGGAGCGGGCGGGCGGCCGGGTGGTCATGCCGCCCGACGACGTCATGGGCAAGGGCCGCATGGCCATCCTCGCCGACCACGCGGGGGTGACGTTCGGCATCTGGCAGCCCGCCGCCCTCCAGGGCCTCGACGTCGCGGGTGACCCCGGCTCGCTGTGCTGGGTGGAGCTGTACACCCAGGACCTGGCCCGGGAGGCCGCCTTCTTCGACACCGTGTTCGGCTGGGAGACCTCGGCGATGGCTTTCCCCGGCGGCGTCTACACCTGTATCAACCCCGCCGGCGCAGGCGAGGACGCCATGTTCGGCGGCCTGGTCACCCTGGCCGACGACCCCACCGGCACCGAGGAGGAGCCGTACTGGCTGCCGTACTTCGAGGTCGGGGACACCGATGTCGTCGTCAGCAAGGCGCAGGAGCAGGGCGGCACGGTCCGGATGCCCGCCGTCGACGTGGAGGGTGTCGGCCGGATGGCCAAGCTGGAGGACCCCTACGGCGCCCGCTTCGCGGTGATCAAGAGCGCCGCCCCGCAGGAGGGCTGACCGGGCGCCCGGATCGCGTCGGACACGCCGCGCGCCGCCGTGCTTTCCGGGGCGCGGCGGGGGCATCATCGTGCGGTCGCCCGGGGCCGCGCCCCCGAGGCGTTGATCCGGCGTTGATCGAACGTTTTTCGCCGCCGGGCACGCTTCGGGCCATGTTCATCGACACAGTCACCACGCCCGATCTCACCTGGCAGCAGGAGGCGTTGTGCGCGCAGACCGGGGCGGACTTCTTCTTCCCGGAGCCGGGCAGCTCCGTACGGGAGGCGAAGCGGATCTGCGGCCTGTGCCCCATCCGCTCAGCCTGCCTGGAGTACGCCCTGGACAACGACGAGCGTTTCGGCGTCTGGGGCGGCCTGTCGGAGAAGGAACGCCTGGCGCTGCGGCGCACGGCCCACTGACGTGAGGTCACGCCCCGTGCGCCGTCGGGAAACGGGGCGACCGGCCGTTCGTGGTGCGGTTGGGATCCGGGGGCGCACCCGGGCGTAGCGCGGGCCGTCGGGGCGTACGGACAGCGCCCACCGGGCGTAACCGGGCAGCGGAGCCTCGTCGTCCGCCGCGGCGACCGTGTCCTGGTCGCCGCGGGTGAGGACCATCGAGGCGGCGGCGCGGCCCTCGCTCATCGAGGTGACGCGCGCAGGCAGCCGACGAGGCCGTGGCGACGTAACGCGTGGGCACCTCCGGCTCCTGGCCGATGAGCCGGGGGTCCACCCGGACCGGTTCGGTGCGGCCGGGACCGAACGGGATGCCGCGGACGACGGCGCGGCGGAGCCCCGCGTCCGTCTCCGGGTGCCGCCACATCACGGCGCTCAGGGTCGGGTCGTCGTTCTCCAGGATCCACAGCGCGACGGAGACCGGCAGCAGCCGGGACCACGTCCACGCGCGCTGCAGGCGCCGTACGGTCGCGTCGGGCGCCTCGGGGCCGGGCAGACCGGTCCGCGTGCGGACCCGGACGGGGTGTCCTCGTCGACCAGGCCGAGCAGGAATCCGGCGCCTGCTGCGACCTGCTGTTCTCACGCATGGCCTGCATGGTGCCGCAGGCCCGCGATCCGCCCCAGGGAGATACCGGGAGGGCGTCAGCCCGCGGCGCGTGCCGCCATGCGCGCCTTGCGCGCGGCCAGCTTCTCGTCGAACTTCGAGGCCTCGGCGTCCAGGCCGTTCATGAACAGGCCGAGTTCCTCCTGCGCCTTGAGGCCCTCCGGGCCGAGGCCGTCGATCTCCAGGACCTTCAGGTGGCGCAGCACGGGCTGGAGCACGTCGTCGTGGTGGATCCGCATGTTGTAGACCTCGCCGATCGCCATCTGCGCGGCGAACCGCTCGAAGCCGGGCATGCCGTGACCGGGCATCCGGAAGTTCACGACGACGTCCCGGACCGCCTGCATGGTCAGGTCGGGGGCGAGCTCGAAGGCGGCCTTCAGCAGGTTCCGGTAGAAGACCATGTGCAGGTTCTCGTCGGTCGCGATGCGCGCGAGCATGCGGTCGCAGACCGGGTCGCCGGACTGGTGGCCGGTGTTGCGGTGCGAGATGCGCGTCGCGAGCTCCTGGAAGGCGACGTAGGCCACCGAGTGCAGCATCGAGTGCCGGTTGTCCGACTCGAAGCCCTCGCTCATGTGGGCCATGCGGAAGGCTTCCAGCTTGTCCGGGTCCACCGCGCGCGAGGCGAGCAGGTAGTCGCGCATCACGATGCCGTGCCGGCCCTCCTCGGCGGTCCAGCGGTGCACCCAGGTGCCCCAGGCGCCGTCGCGGCCGAAGAGCGAGGCGATCTCGTGGTGGTAGCTGGGCAGGTTGTCCTCGGTCAGCAGGTTCACGACCAGCGCGATCCGGCCGATCTCGGTGACCTTGGACTGCTCCTTGTCCCAGGCCTCGCCGTCCTCGAAGAAGCCGGGGAAGTTGCGGCCGTCGGACCAGGGCACGTACTCGTGCGGCATCCAGTCCTTGGCGACCGAGAGATGGCGGTTCAGTTCTGTCTCGACCACTTCCTCGAGCGCGTAGAGCAGCCTGGCGTCGGTCCAGGCCGAGGACGGGCTGCCGAGGTTCGGGGAAGTAATCGTCACGGGAACTCCAGGGGGACGTCACACGAGCGGAAGCGGACCGGCTGGCGGTCGGTTGAACCTACGGAATCGTAGGCTACGAGACCGTAGGTTACGAAGCCGTAGGTTAAAAATGCTGTAAGGACCGCTGATCAGCCGGGTTCCCAAGGATGCGGAGGCCATGCCGAAGAGCCCCGGGACCGGCAGGTCCCGGGGCTGAGAGCATGAAGTGTCACCTGGTCAGGCGTACAGGTCCCGCATCCGTACCGAGAGACATGTCACACAGCCTTCGAGCTTCTCGAACTCGCCGATGTCCACCACGACCGGCTCATGACCGAGGTCGGCGAGCAGTTCCGCCGTCTTCGGCGCGCTCGCGGAGATCAGCAACCGGTTGCCGCCGAGCAGCACCACATGGCCCCCGGCCTCCTCGGGCACCGACAGGAAGCGCGGGAAGAGCGCCGGCCGGTCGACCTTCGGGATGTGCCCGATCACCGTCCCGTCGGGCAGCGCGGTGACCGCGGACTTCAGGTGCAGCACCTTGCTCACCGGTACGGCGACGACCCGCGCCCCGAGCGGCTCGAAGGCGGCCCGCACCTGCTGGACCCCGGCCGCGTTGGTGCGCCCGCCGCGGCCGACGTAGATCGTGTCGCCGACCTTCAGCACATCGCCGCCGTCCAGGGTGCCGGGCTCCCAGATCCAGTTCACCGAGCAGCCGAGGGAGGCGACGGCCTCCTCGACGCCGACGGTCTCCGCGCGCCGCGCCTCGGCGCCGGGGCGGGTGATCAGCGCGACGTTCCGGTACATGACGACCGTGTCCTCGACGAACACCGCATCGGGGCAGTCGTCGGCCGGATCCACCTCGACGGTCTCCCAGCCGTGGGCGCGCAGCGCCTCCGTGTACGCCTCCCACTGCTCCACGGCGCGGCCGACGTCGACCTTCTCCCGCTCGATGTGCGTCACCAGCCCTTCGGCGAGGCGCGGGCCGGGGCGGCGGACGAGGGCCTTCTTGCTGGGCACGAGATTCTCCGAATCGGCGACAGGTTCCGGCGCCCGTGATCCGGCGCCGGTCCGCCATCATGCAGGGCCGGTCCACCCGGACAAAACCCGTCTCACCAGGCTGTGGCCCTCCTGAGATGCTCCGCGGTGAAGGATCCGGGGACGTCGAGGAGCCCGCGCGGGGTACCGGTGAAGATCACCTCGCCGCCGTCGCGCCCGCCGTCCGGGCCGAGGTCGACGACCCAGTCGGCGTGCGCCACCACGTCCAGGTGGTGCTCGACCACCACGACCGTGTTGCCCACGTCGACCAGCCGGTCCAGCAGGGCGAGCAGCGCGTCCACGTCGGACAGGTGCAGCCCGGTCGTCGGCTCGTCGAGGACGTACAGGGCCCCGGTCAGACGCAGCCGGGTCGCCAGCTTGATGCGCTGGCGCTCCCCGCCGGAGAGCGTGGACAGCGGCTGGCCGAGGGTGAGGTAGGTGAGCCCGACGTCGCGCAGGGCGCTCAGCCGGCGCCGTACGCCGGTGTCGGCGAAGAAGTCGAGCGCCTGCCCCGCCGTCATCTCCAGGACGTCCGCGACGGAGCGGCCGTCGACAGTCAGCCGCAGCACCTCGTCCTTGAAGCGCCGCCCCTCGCAGTCGTGACAGGTCGTCGTCACCGGGTCCATGAAGGCGAGGTCGGTGGAGATGATCCCGCGGCCCTCGCAGGTGGCGCAGGCGCCGGAGGAGTTGAAGCTGAACAGGCCCGCCTCGGCACCGGTCTCCCGGGCGAAGATCTTCCGGACCGTGTCCATGATCCCGACATAGGTCGCCGGGGTGGACCGCGCCGAGATCCCGATCGACGACTGGTCCACGACCACCGCCTCCGGGTGCGCCCGGGTCAACTCCGCGACCAGGGAGCTCTTGCCCGACCCGGCCACCCCCGTCACCACGGTCAGCACCCCGGTCGGGAACTCCACCGTCACGTCCCGCAGGTTGTGCCGGTCCGCGCCCTTCACCCACAGCCCGCCGGTCGCCTCCCGCACGGTCTCCTTCACGGCGGTACGCCGGCCCAGACACCGCCCGGTCAGCGTCCCGGAGGCGGCCAGACCGTCCGGGGTGCCCTCGAACACCACCCGCCCGCCGTCGGCGCCGGCCCGCGGACCCATGTCGACCACATGGTCCGCGAGGGCGATGACGTCCCGGTCGTGCTCCACCACGAGCACGGTGTTGCCCTTGTCGCGCAGCCGCAGCAGCAGTTCCCCGAGCCGCCCCACGTCCCGCGGGTGCAGCCCGACGCTCGGCTCGTCGAAGATGTACGTCATCCCGGTCAGGCTGGAACCGAGGTGCCGCACCGTCTTCAGCCGCTGCCCCTCGCCGCCGGAGAGCGTGGCCGTTTCCCGGTCCAGGCTGAGATAGCCGAGCCCGATCGCGTCGATGCGCTCCAGCGCGGCCACCGCGGCCCCGGCGATCGGCCGCGCGACCGGGTCGTCGATCTCCTTCAGTACGGGGATGAGGTCGCTGACCTGCATCCGGGTGCAGTCGGCGATGGTCCGGCCGTCGATCTCGGTGGCGAGCGCCGCCGCGTTGAGCCGGGCGCCGCGGCAGGCCGGGCAGACGCCGTCCACCATGAACTCCCCGACCAGGTCACGGGTCTTCTGGCTCATCGACGACAGGTCCCGCTTCAGGTACAGCCGTTCGAAACGGTCGGCGAGCCCTTCGTAGTCGGTGGTCCAGGTGCCGCCCGAGCCGCTGACGGTGACCTTGCTGCCGGGCCTGCCGCGCAGCAGGAACTCCCGCTCCGCGGCGGTGAACCGCCGCACCGGCTTGTGCGGGTCCAGCTCGGCGGAGTTCGTGTACGCCTGCCCCTGCCAGGTGCCCGCGGCGAACGGAGGGAAGCGGACCGCGCCGTCGGCGAGGGAGCGATCCTCGTCCAGGATGCGGCTCCAGTCCGGCCCCACGGCCCGCCCGAGACCGTCGCACTGGGGGCACATGCCCGAGGGGTCGTTGAAGGAGTACGCGGTCGCGGGACCGGCACTCGGGGTGCCGTGCCGGGAGAACAGCACCCGGATGACCGAGTAGACGTCCGTCATCGTGCCGACCGTGGAGCGCGAGTGGCCGCCGATCGGGCGCTGGTCGACGACGATCGCGGGGGAGAGGTCCTGCAGCGTCTCCGCGTGCGGCCGTTCGTACTTGGGCAGCCGGTTGCGCACGAACCAGGTGAACGTCTCGTTCAGCTGGCGCTGCGACTCCACCGCGATGGTGTCGAAGACGACCGAGGACTTGCCCGATCCCGAAACGCCGGTGAACACGGTCAGCCGGCCCTTCGGGATGCGGAGCGTGACGTCCTTGAGGTTGTTCTCCCTGGCTCCGGTGATGGTGATGAACTCGCTCATGGCTTCGACGCTAGGCGGGATACCCGACAGCCTCTGGCGTGATTTCCTTCAGTTCTCCGTCGAGCAGCAGCCAGCGGGTGATGCCGAGGGACTGCAGGAACGGCAGGTCGTGGCTGGCCACGATCAGCGCTCCCTCGTACGACTCCAGGGCCGTGGTGAGCTGCCGTACGCTCGCCATGTCCAGGTTGTTCGTCGGCTCGTCCAGCATCAGCAACTGCGGGGCGGGCTCGGCCAGCATCAGCGCCGCCAGTGCCGCCCGGAAGCGTTCGCCGCCGGAGAGCGTGGCCGCCTTCTGGTCGGCGCGGGCGCCCCGGAACAGGAAGCGGGCCAGCCGCGCCCGGATCCGGTTGTTGGTGGCGGCCGGCGCGAACCGGGCCACGTTCTCGGCGACGGTCCGCTCGCCGTCCAGGACATCGAGCCGCTGCGGCAGGAACCGCATCGGCACATGCGTGCGGGCCTCGCCCGACACCGGCTCCAACTCCCCGGCGATGGTGCGCAGCAGCGTGGTCTTGCCCGAGCCGTTGCGCCCGATCAGCGCGATCCGCTCCGGCCCGCGCAGATCGAACCCGCCCGCCACACGCGCCCCGTGGGCCAGTTCCAGATCCAGCAGCGTGAGCACTTCACGGCCCGGCGGTACGGCCGTGTACGGCAGGTCGACGCGGATCACGTCGTCGTCCCGTACGGCCTCCACCGCCTCGTCGAGCCGCTCCTTGGCCTCGGCGAGCTTCTCCTCGTGCATGATCCGGTGCTTGCCCGCGGACTCCTGCGCCGCCCGCTTGCGCGCCCCCATGACGATCTTCGGCTCGCGCTTCTGGTCCCACATCTTCTGGCCGTACCGCTTGCGGCGTGCCAACTTGACCTGGGCGTCGGTCAGTTCGCGCTTCTGCTTCTTCAGATCGGCCTCGGCGACCCGCACCATCCGCTCGGCCGCCTCCTGTTCCACCGCGAGTGCCTCCTCGTACGCCGAGTAGTTGCCGCCGTACCAGGTGATCTCCCCGGCGCGCAGATCGGCGATCTGGTCGACGAGGTCGAGGAGTTCGCGGTCGTGGCTGACCGCGACCAGGACCCCCGGCCAGGCGGAGACCGCGGCGTACAGCCTCCGGCGCGCGTACAGGTCGAGGTTGTTGGTCGGCTCGTCCAGGAGCAGGACGTCCGGGCGGCGCAGCAGCAGCGCGGCGAGCCGCAGCAGCACCGACTCGCCGCCGGACACCTCGCCGACCGTGCGGTCCAACTGGATGTGGCCGAGGCCGAGTTCGCCGAGCGTGACGAGGGCTCGCTCCTCCACGTCCCAGTCGTCGCCGACGGTCTCGAAGTGCGCCTCGGACACGTCGCCCGCCTCGATGGCGTGGAGCGCGGCGCGCCGGTCGGCGATGCCGAGGGCCTCGTCGACCTTGAGGCCGGTGTCGAGCGTGATGTTCTGCGGCAGGTAGCCGACCTCGCCCGCGACACGGACGGTGCCGTCGGCGGGGGTGAGCTCACCGGCGATGAGCTTCAGCAGGGTGGATTTCCCCGAGCCGTTCACTCCGACGAGCCCGGTGCGGCCGGGGCCGAAGGCGGTGTCGAGGCCCTCGAAGACGGGGGTGCCGTCGGGCCAGGTGAAGGCGAGGGACGTACAGGTGATGGAAGGTGACATGCGGGCCTCCGCGGTTGCTCGACGCGACAAGGGCAAACGCGTATCGAGACACCTGCGACCCGCGGAGAGGCCTCGGGAGGGCAGCGCAAAGGCCCTGTTCCGGAGGACGGCTCGAACGCCGAGGTCGCACACGGCAGCCACACCACAGGGGGCGTGACGGCGGGTGTCTCAGGACCTCAGACGAGCAACGTCCTTCTCCAATCGACGGCAACAGGACCGCTGTACACCGTAGGAAGGGGCGGAAGGGCTGTCAACGGAATTAATGCGAGCCGGCACAAGGGGCAGACAGCCATCGCGTAATATGCACTCACCGTCTTTGCCTATTACGGGGGGATCCGTGTGGACGCCGAACTCGTACGTTCGTGGGTGGAGGGCTGGGTCGTCTCCCGCGGAGCCGCGCCGCCGGTCGCCGAGCCCTGGGGCTTCACCGTCGACGTGGGGCTGACCGGCCACGTCACCCGGCACGTCCTGCCCGATGCCGACGAGGCGCTGGTCCGCAAACTGACGGAGGCGGCCACGGCGCCTGGCATATGGCTGAAGGTTTTCCTGCCGCGGCGGACCGTCGCCCCCTGGGTGGCGCCCGGCTGGCGCTTCGAGGACGACGGCTTCCTGATGACCGCCCCGCTGCGGTCCGCCGCCGCCGGGGTGCCCGCCGGATACCGGACGCGTACCTGGACCAGGGGCGGTGTCACCCGCGTGCTCGTCCTGACCGAGGACGGCGCGTTCGCGGCCCGTGGCCAGGTCGTCGTGCCCGGCCCAGGGCGGAGGGCCGTGGTCGACCAGGTCGAGACCTCCGCGGCCCACCGCCGCAGGGGACTCGGCAGTCTGGTCATGCGGACTCTGGCGAACACCGCCGTCGCCGCGGGCGCCTCGGACGCCGTGCTGGCCGCGACGACCGAAGGGCGCGCGCTGTACGCGTCCCTGGGCTGGCACACCCGCGGCCCGCTGACCAGCCTGGTCCGTGACGTCGCGGCGCACACGCCGAGCGCCTGAGCACGCCGGGAAGCTCCGCGTCCCGGGCGGTACGTCCCTGCCGGATTCCTGCCGGATTCCTGCCGGACCGTGCCCGGTCGAACTGGTCGGGTCGGCGCACGACGAAGGACTCCTCCCTCCGCGAGCGCGCTCCCGCCTTCCGCTCCCTGCACGTCCCGGGCACCCCGCTGGTGCTGCCGAACGCCTGGGACACCGCCGGTGCGCGCGTCGTCGCGGACACCGGCGCCCCCGCCCTGGCCACCACGAGCGCCGGGCTCGCCCGGGACCTCGGTGCCGCGGACGGCGGCCGGGTGGACCGCGGCCGAGCCCTCGCGGCCCTCGCGCGCATCGCCGCCGCCGTGGCGGTGCCCGTGAGCGCGGACATCGACAGCGGATAGGCCGAGGATCCGGCGGGCGTCGCCGGGACGGTCCGGGCGCTGCTCACGCTCGGCGCGGTGGGCGTGAACATCGAGGACGCCCGGTACGAGCCCGGCGCGGGGCCGCTGCGCCCGGTGAACGCATAGAGCCCGGTGGAGATCTGCTGGCCCGGCAGACGGCCGCGCAGGCGAGTGCCCTCGCGGGCAGCGACCCCAGGACGACGGCCGCACCCGCACCATCACCACGCAGGGCGTGCAGTGGCGCAACCGGCCCGGTACGAGCCCGGCGCGGGGCCGCTGCGTCCCGTTCCCGAGCAGGCGGAGCGGATCGCCGCCGATGCCGAGGAGGTGCCGCTGTTCGTCAATCCACCCATCGACACGTTCCTGCGGGGCGCCGGGGGAGTGGACGCCACCCTGGAGCGGGCCGCCGCCTTCCTCGCCGCGGGCGCCGACCGGATCTTCGTCCCCGGGGCCGTCGACCCGGGAACCGTGAAGCTGCTCGTCGACGGGATCGACGAGCCCCTGAACGTGCCGGCGGGCCCCGGCGCGCCGACCGTGCCCGAGCCGGCCTCGCTCGGCGTGGCGCGCGTCAGCGTCGGCTCGGGAATAGCCCAGGCCGTCCACGCCCTCGTTCCGCGCGCCGCGCGGGAGCTGCCCGGCGCGGGGACCTGCGGGACACTCGCGGGCGGAGCCGACCACGGTGAGCTGGGCTCCCTGCTGGGCAGCGCCCGCTAGCAGGCGTCCCGCATCAGTTCGGCCAGGTCGTGGTCCAGGTCGAGCTGGAGGTGTTCCAGGCCGACCGGGACCAGCTCGCCGGTGGCCTCCAGGAACCGGCGGATCTCACCGCTGCGCACGTGCACGACGGCCGTGCCCTCGGGGGCGTGGAACTCCAGGACCGTGCGGTCGTAGCCGTAGGGCCGGACGCGGACGTCGCCGTGGCCCACGTTCTCGCGCATCCCGTCGGTGAGGAGCTCCCGGCTGAAGGTCCAGCAGACCTCGACGCCCTCCAGCGTGGCCGGGGCCGGGAAGGTCATGCGGACGGCGAACGGGTCGCGCCGGTCGTAGTGCAGCGTGGCGGGGATGCTCGACACCCGCGGGGCGGCGGCGACGAGACGGGCCTCTACGAGCTGCTCGATGACGTAGGACAACGCCTTGCTCCCTTGCGACGGCTGGACGGGGCTCCGGGATGGCCGGGCACTGTAAGAGACGACGGAATCGAGGAATCCGTGCACACCGGGGTCGAGTGACCTCGGTCACCGCCTTTCATGCACTGGAGTGGCGGGGTTCGTCTGTTGGTGTTGTGGAGGCCTTATGTGGCTACTGAGGTGGCCTGGACTGCATGTGGCTACCGAGGCGGTCTGCCGGCATGAGGCTGCCGAGGCGGTCTGGACGGCGCCGTAGGGGTGGACTAGCTTCCCCCGCCATGAGGGCCTTGGGGAACACGCGGCACCGGGGACGCACGTTTCGCACGACGGCCGTGGGGGTGGTGTGCGCGGCGGCGCTGGCCGCGCTGACAGCCGTCCCGGCGCAGGCCCACGCGCCTGCGCAGACGCACGAGGAGGCTTCCTCGCACGGGCAGTCGTCCCTCCGCTGGGCGCTCAAGGACACCGGCAGCCCCACCGTACGGTTCCGCGGGCTCGCGGCCGTCGATCGGGACACCGCCTGGCTGGCCGGGAGTGCCGGTACGGTGCTGCGCACCACGGACGGCGGGGCGAGCTGGCGGAACGTGTCGCCGCCGGGGGCCGGGGAGCTTCAGTTCCGGGACGTCGAGGCGTTCGACGCGCGCCGGGCCGTGGTGCTCGCCATCGGGGAGGGCGAGGCGTCCCGGGTGTACCGCACCGACGACGGCGGGGCGACCTGGACCGAGGCGTTCCGCAACGCCGACCCGCGCGCCTTCTACGACTGCATGGCCTTCTTCGACCGCCGCCACGGCCTCGCGATGAGCGACCCGGTGGAGGGCAAGTTCCGCATCCTGTCCACGGCCGACGGCGGCCGGTCCTGGACGGTCCTGCCCCAGGACGGGATGCCCGGCGCGCTGCCGGGCGAGGCCGGGTTCGCGGCCAGTGGCCAGTGCCTGGTGACGGCCGGGTCCAAGGACGTCTGGCTGGCCACCGGCGGCGCCGCACGCGCGCGTGTGCTGCACTCCGCCGACCGCGGACGGACCTGGACCGCCGCCGACACCCCGATCCCGGCCGGGGACCCCGCCCGGGGCGTCTTCGCCCTCGCCTTCCGCGACCGGGCCCACGGGCTCGCCGTCGGCGGCGACTACCGCCCCGACCAGAGCTCCCCGAGCGCGGCGGCCCGCACCCGGGACGGCGGCGCCGGCTGGCGGCCCGCCGCGGCCCCGGTCAGCGCCTACCGCTCGGGCGTCGCCTGGCTCCCGCACAGCCGCACCGCCGCCCTCGCGATCGGCCCCACCGGCACCGACCTGACCACGGACGGCGGCCGCACCTGGCGGACCGTCGACACCGGCTCGTACGACACCGTCGACTGCACGCCCGACCTCGGCTGCTGGGCGGCCGGCGAGAAGGGACGCGCGGCCCGTCTGGAGAGGTGATCTCGAATGTGGGTACTCGGCCGCCGACCGCGGAAGGAGTGAGCGCACATGCCCAGCGGTTCGAGTCCCAAGCGGGAACGCCAGTACGAGCACATCAAGAAGAGCGCGCAGGAGCGCGGCGAGAGCACCGGGCGGGCCAAGGAGATCGCCGCCCGCACGGTGAACAAGGAACGCGCTCGCTCCGGCGAGTCCAAGACGGCCGGCCGCACCTCGACCCAGGACATGTCGTCCGGCAAGCGGGGCGGCCAGCGGTCCGGCAAGGGCTCCCAGGGCCCCACGTACGACCAGCTGTACGAGGAGGCCAAGCGCCGCAACGTGCACGGCCGTTCGGACATGAACAAGAGCCAGCTCAAGCGCGCCCTGGGTGACAAGAGCTGACCGAGGGGGCCGTACGCTCGTCGGCATCATGACGACCGTACGCATCCCCGCGGGCTGGCCCGCCACCGAGGAAGAGGCCCGTGCCGTCCAGGACGAGCTGCGCGCACGCGTGGTGCTGGACGAGCCGGGCCCGCCGCCCGGCACCGGGCACGTCACCGGCGTCGACGTGGCCTACGACGACGAGCGGGACGTCGTGGCGGCGGCGGCCGTCGTCCTGAACGCGGCGACCCTGGAGGTCGTCGCGGAGGCGACCGCCGTCGGCCGGATCTCCTTCCCGTACGTGCCGGGCCTGCTGGCCTTCCGGGAGATCCCCACGGTCCTGGCCGCCCTCGACGCGCTCTCCTGCGACCCCGGCCTGGTGGTCTGCGACGGCTACGGCCTCGCCCACCCCCGCCGCTTCGGCCTCGCCAGCCACCTCGGCGTCCTCACCGGCCTGCCCACCATCGGCGTCGCCAAGAACCCCTTCACCTTCTCCTACGACGAGCCGGACGCGCCCCGAGGATCCTCGTCCCCCCTGCTCGCGGGCCCGGAGGAGGTCGGCCGTGCCCTGCGCACCCGGGAGTCCGTGAAACCCGTCTTCGTCTCCACCGGCCACCGCGTCGCCCTCGCCACGGCCTGCGCCCACACCCTCGCCCTCACCCCGGCCTACCGCCTCCCGGAAACCACCCGCACAGCAGACGCCCTCTGCCGCCGGACCCTGCGCGAGGCGACGACACCGGACGAGCAACTCGCCGCACGCACGCGTGCCGACAAGACCCGTTCCTGAGGGCGCACTCTCTTCGAGTCCCAGCGCAACCCGGTGCCCTGGGCGGGCTTTTCGGACGGGTGCGGGGAGCCGGGACCGGGGCCGAGGGCCAGCTGGTGTTCCGGCTCGCGGAGCAGGTGGCCAAGGTCGCCCACAACGCGGCGGGTCCGCCGCCGTACTTCGACCATCATGCGGGCTGGGACATCGGCCCGCTCGCCTGCCGGATCGCGGCCGCCTCCCCCGACCCCGCTCTCCGGGCCCGCCTCGAAGCCGCGCTGGGGGACCGGCCCCCGGCGGACCACGTCGACCGAGCACCCGGGATCTGAGTACGTCGTCTGAGTACCCGTACGGATGTCCGCGCCCCGCCCGGTCGGCAGGCTGGGCGCATGACTTCGCACCGTGTGGCCTCGCACCGCATGACCTCTCAGCGGGGGGCTTCCCGGCGTACCGCCTCCAGGCGTTCGCCGAAGCCCCTCGCCGATCCCGAGCGGCCCGTCGAGCGGGCCGTGACGGTCGTGCTCGTGCTCGCGGTGCTGGCGGGGCTCGGGTGGATCTGCGGGATGATCTACACCGTGGCCCAGTGGCCCCTGTAGGGGCTAGCGGCTCGCGGCCACCCGGAAGACGATTCCGGCGCGTCGGAGCCGTTCGGTCAGTGCGTCGCCCATGGCGGTGACCGTGGTGACCTGCCCGGCGGTCGGTGGCAGTTCGTCGAAGGCGAGGCAGAGCGCCGACTCGGCGAGCATCTTCGCCGTCTCGTCGTAGCCGGGGTCCCCGCCCGAGACCTCGGTGAAGACCCGGCGGCCACCGCCCTGTCCGACGAACCGCACCGAGAACCAGCTCTTCGCCCGCTTCTCAGGGCTCGGCCCGTCCCCCGGCCTGAGCCGGTCCGACAGCCACCGGCGCGCGGGCGGCAGCTGGGCGGCGGCGGCCAGGCCGCCCACGCCCACCACACCGGCCACGGCGACGGGCAGATGCCGTACTGCCGCGTAGTGCCGGTAGCGGAAGTCGGGCCCGTAGCGGTCCAGGGCCTTCGCGGAGCGGCGGACGATCTGCGGGTCGATGGTCGGCAGCGGCAGCGCCCAGGCGCCCACCTCCCCGGCGAACCGGGGCAGGCCCGTGGGGGCGAGGGCCCGGCGGCCCACCAGGCGCGGCTCGTGCCGGTGCCGGTCCCGTGCCGCGGCGATCATCTGGCGCCCCCGCGCGAACTGCCCCAGCGCCGAGGCGAACGTCCCGCCCGAGAACATGGCGTCCGCGGTGACGAACCCGTCCACCGTCAGCGGCACCCCCTCCGGCAGCTGCCGGACCGTGAACCAGGCGCCCAGATCGTGCGGGACGGAGTCGAACCCGGCCGCGTGCACGAGCCGGGCGCCCGTCTCACGCGCGCGTGCGTCGTGCCGCACGTACATCAGGTCCACGAACTCCGGCTCACCGCACAGGTCGAGGTAGTCCGTGCCGCTGTCCGCGCAGGCGGCGACGAGCTCCTCGCCGTACCGCACATAGGGGCCCACCGTGGTGGCCACCACGCGTGCGTGCCGGGCGAGTTCCCGCACCGACCCGGGATCCGCCACGTCCGCGCGCAGTACACCAACCTGCTCGCCCCCGGGCAGCCGCTCCCGCAGCCGTTCCAGCTTCGTCGCGTCACGGCCCGCCACCGCCCAGCGCAGCCCCTCGGGCGCGTGCGCCGCCAGGTACTCCGCGGTGAGCGCCCCGGCGAAGCCGGTGGCCCCGAAGAGCACGATGTCGTAGGGGCGGTCCGCCTCGTTCAGCCTGCTCATGACACCTCTCGGTCCCTCACCACGCGCCGTTGTCGGTGGCCGAGGCTAGCGTGAGGTGTGCGGAGCCCGGCGAGGAGCCCGGGAAGCAGCGGACGGCCGTGGACCGGAACGCCCCGAAGAAGGGGGAGAAAGTACGCCAGTTCGCCCTCGTCGCGCCCGGCGCCGCCGCCACCGGATACCGTTCACTAAGCGCTTGCTCGCCCACCTCTTGTGCTCGCCGGGGCAAGTTCCTAACATCCTTGGTGTTACATCATTACTGTCACACCTACCCTGGGGACCGGATGGCAATGACGCCAGGACACGGCCCGCTCACCGGCGTACGCGTCGTGGAGCTGGCCGGCATCGGGCCCGGCCCGTTCGCCGCGATGCTCCTCGCCGACCTCGGGGCCGACGTCGTGCGCGTGGACCGCCCCGGCGGCCCGGCACTCGCGATCGATCCCGCGTACGACGTCACCAACCGCAACAAGCGCTCGGTGATCGTCGACCTGAAGGCCCCCGACGGCCCCGCGCGCGTGCTCGGCCTCGCCGCCCGCGCGGACGTCCTGATCGAGGGCTACCGCCCCGGAGTCGCCGAACGGCTCGGCGTGGGCCCCGACCCCTGCCGGGCCCGCAACCCCCGGCTCGTCTACGGCCGGATGACCGGCTGGGGCCAGGACGGCCCGCTCGCCCAGCGCGCCGGGCACGACATCGCGTACATCGCCCGCACCGGCACCCTCGGCATGATCGGCGCCCCCGGGGAGCCCCCGCCCGCCCCGGCCAACCTCCTCGGTGACTACGCGGGCGGCTCCCTGTACCTCGTCGTCGGCGTCCTCGCCGCCCTGCACCACGCCCGCGCCACCGGCACCGGCCAGGTCGTGGACGCGGCGATCGTGGACGGCACCGCCCACCTCTCCGCGATGATCCACGGCATGCTCGCCGCCGGCGGCTGGCAGGACCGCCGCGCCGCCAACCTCCTGGACGGGGGCTGCCCGTACTACGGCACCTACGAGACGGCCGACGGCGCGTACATGGCGGTCGGCGCCCTGGAGCCGCAGTTCTACGACACCTTCCTGGACCTGCTCGGCCTCGAGGGGTACGCCGACGCCCGCCGGGACTGGACCCGCTGGGGCGACCTGCGCACGGCGGTCACCGCCCGCTTCAGGACCCGCACCCGGGCCGAGTGGACGGACGTCTTCGCCGGCTCCGACGCCTGCGTGGCGCCCGTCCTGTCGCTGACCGAGGCCCCGCACGACCCGCATCTGGCCGCCCGCGGCACCTTCACCGACCACGGCGGCATCACCCAGCCCGCGCCCGCGCCCCGTTTCTCCGCCACCCCCACCGCCGTGCGCTCCGGGCCCGCCCGGCCGGGCGCCGACACCGCGGACGTGGCGCGCGACTGGGACGTACCCGATCTGACGAAGGGCCTCGAATGAAGCGGCGGATCTTCTCCGACGAGCACGACGCGTTCCGCGAGACCGTGCGCAGCTTCCTCGCCAAGGAGGTGCTGCCCTTCTACGACCAGTGGGAGAAGGACGGCATCACCTCCCGCGACGCCTGGCGCGCGGCCGGCAAGCAGGGCCTGCTCGGCCTCGCCGTACCCGAGGAGTACGGGGGCGGCGGCACCGCCGACTTCCGCTACAGCGCCGTCATGGCCGAGGAGTTCACCCGCTCGGGCACTCCCGGGCTGGCGCTCGGACTGCACAACGACATCATCGGCCCGTATCTGACCGAGCTCGCCACCGAGGAGCAGAAACGCCGCTGGCTGCCCGGCTTCTGCGACGGCTCGCTGATCACGGCCATCGCCATGACCGAGCCGGGCGCGGGCTCCGACCTCCAGGGCATCCGGACGCACGCCGAGGACCGCGGCGACCACTGGCTGCTCAACGGCTCCAAGACGTTCATCTCCAACGGCATCCTCGCCGACCTGGTGATCGTGGTGGCGAAGACCACCCCGGAGGGCGGCGCGCACGGGCTGTCCCTGCTGGTCGTCGAACGCGGCGCGGAGGGCTTCGAGCGCGGCCGCAACCTCGACAAGATCGGCCAGAAGGCGCAGGACACGGCCGAGTTGTTCTTCGACGACGTGCGCGTGCCCAAGGAGAACCTCCTCGGCGAGCTCAACGGCGCCTTCGTGCACCTGATGACCAACCTCGCCCAGGAGCGCCTGAGCATCGCGGTCGCCGCCATCGCGGGCGCGGAGCACCTGCTGGAGATCACCACCCGGTACGTCAAGGAGCGCGAGGCCTTCGGCCGGCCGCTGGCCACCAAGCAGCACATCCGGTTCGAGATCGCGGAGATGGCCACCGAGTGCGCCGTCACCCGCACCTTCCTCGACCGCTGCGTCGAGGAGCACGCGGACGGCGCACTGGACGCCGTCGACGCCTCCATGGCCAAGTGGTGGGCGACCGAACTGCAGAAGCGCGTCGCCGACCGCTGTCTGCAACTGCACGGCGGCTACGGCTACATGAGCGAATACCCCGTGGCCCGGGCCTTCACCGACGGACGTATCCAGACCATCTACGGCGGGACGACCGAGATCATGAAGGAGATCATCGGCCGCTCCCTGCTCGGCTGACGCACAGTCGCCCGGCCGACCCTCACCGAAAGGCTTCCTCGTGAGCACCGAAGCGTACGTGTACGACGCGATCCGCACCCCGCGCGGGCGCGGCAAGGCGAACGGCGCCCTGCACGGCACCAAGCCCATCGACCTGGTCGTCGGACTCATCCACGAGATCCGCGACCGCTTCCCCGGCCTGGACCCGGCCGCGATCGACGACATCGTGCTGGGCGTCGTCGGCCCGGTCGGCGACCAAGGCTCCGACATCGCCCGGATCGCCGCCGTCGCCGCGGGCCTGCCGGACACGGTGGCCGGCGTCCAGGAGAACCGCTTCTGTGCGTCGGGCCTGGAGGCGGTCAACATGGCCGCCATGAAGGTCCGTTCGGGCTGGGAGGACCTGGTCCTGGCGGGCGGTGTGGAGTCCATGTCCCGGGTGCCGATGGGCAGCGACGGCGGCGCCTGGTTCAACGACCCGATGACCAACCTGGCCGTCGACTTCGTGCCGCAGGGCATCGGCGCCGACCTGATCGCCACCATCGAGGGCTTCTCCCGGCGGGACGTCGACGAGTACGCCGCCCTCTCCCAGGAGCGCGCGGCCACCGCCTGGAAGGAGGCCCGCTTCGAGCGGTCGGTCGTCCCGGTGAAGGACCGCAGCGGCCTGGTCGTCCTCGACCACGACGAGCACCTGCGCCCCGGCACCACCGCCGACTCCCTGGCGAAGCTGAAGCCGTCCTTCGCGGACATCGGCGACCTGGGCGGCTTCGACGCCGTGGCGCTGCAGAAATACCACTGGGTCGAGAAGATCGACCACGTCCACCACGCGGGCAACTCCTCCGGCATCGTCGACGGCGCCGCGCTCGTCGCCATCGGCTCCCGGGAGGTCGGCGAGCGGTACGGACTCGCCCCGCGCGCGCGGATCGTCTCCGCGGCCGTCTCCGGCTCCGAGCCCACGATCATGCTCACCGGCCCGGCCCCGGCCACCCGCAAGGCGCTGGCGAAGGCCGGGCTGACCATCGACGACATCGATCTGGTCGAGATCAACGAGGCGTTCGCGGCGGTCGTCCTGCGCTTCGTCAAGGACATGGGCCTGTCCCTGGACAAGGTCAACGTCAACGGCGGCGCGATCGCCCTCGGCCACCCGCTCGGCGCCACCGGCGCGATGATCCTCGGCACCCTCGTCGACGAACTGGAGCGCCAGGACAAGCGCTACGGCCTCGCCACCCTCTGCGTCGGCGGCGGCATGGGCATCGCCACCGTCGTCGAACGCGTCTGAACTCCCCAGCGGCCACACGAGACTTCTACGGAGACCCCCTCATGACCACCACCATCCGCTGGGAACAGGACCGCACCGGTGTCGTCACCCTCGTCCTCGACGACCCCGACCAGTCCGCCAACACCATGAACCAGGCCTTCCGCGGCTCCCTCGCCCAGGTCACCGACCGGCTGGAGGCCGAGCAGGACACCATCCGCGGTGTCATCATCACCTCCGCCAAGAAGACCTTCTTCGCCGGCGGCGACCTGCGCGACCTGATCCGGGTCACCCCCGACACGGCCCAGGAGCTGTTCGACGGCGGCCTGGCGATCAAGCGGAACCTGCGCCGCATCGAGACCCTCGGCAAGCCGGTCGTCGCCGCCCTCAACGGCGCAGCCCTCGGCGGCGGTTACGAGATCGCCCTGGCCTGCCACCACCGCATCGCCCTGGACGCGCCCGGCTCGAAGATCGGCTGCCCCGAGGTCACCCTCGGCCTGCTCCCGGGCGGCGGCGGCGTGGTCCGCACCGTCCGCCTGCTGGGCATCGCCGACGCCCTGCTGAAGGTCCTCCTCCAGGGCACCCAGTACGACCCGCGGCGCGCTTGCGACAACGGCCTGGTCGACGACGTGGCCGCCACCCACGAGGACATGCTCGCCAAGGCCCGCGCCTTCATCGAGGCCAACCCCGAGTCCCGGCAGCCCTGGGACCGGCCCGGCTACCGCATCCCCGGCGGCACCCCCGCGAACCCCAAGTTCGCCGCCAACCTGCCCGCCTTCCCGGCCGGTCTGCGCAAGCAGACGGGCGGCGCCCCCTACCCGGCCCCGCGCAACATCCTCGCGGCGGCGGTGGAGGGCGCCCAGGTCGACTTCGAGACCGCGCAGGTCATCGAGGCGCGCTACTTCGTCGAACTGGCCGCGGGACAGACCTCGAAGAACATGATCCAGGCGTTCTTCTTCGACCTCCAGGCCGTCAACTCCGGCGCGAACCGCCCCAAGGGCGTCGAGGCGCGCCAGGTCCGCAAGGTCGCCGTCCTCGGGGCCGGGATGATGGGCGCGGGCATCGCGTACTCCTGCGCCCGCGCGGGCATCGACGTCGTCCTCAAGGACGTGGCCCTGGAAGCCGCCGTCAAGGGCAAGGGCTACTCCGAGAAGCTCTGCGCGAAGGCCGTGAGCCGGGGCCGTACGACCCAGGAGAAGGCGGACGCGCTGCTGGCCCGCATCACGCCGACGGCCGACCCGCAGGACGTGGCGGGCTGCGACGCGGTGATCGAGGCGGTCTTCGAGAACCCGGAGCTGAAGCACAAGGTCTTCCAGGAGATCCAGCACCTCGTCGAGCCGGACGCGCTGCTGTGCTCCAACACCTCCACGCTGCCGATCACCGCCCTCGCCGAAGGCGTGGAGCGGCAGTCGGACTTCATCGGACTGCACTTCTTCTCGCCGGTCGACAAGATGCCGCTGGTCGAGATCATCAAGGGGGAGCGGACCGGTGAGGAGGCGCTGGCCAGGGCCTTCGACCTGGTGCGCCAGATCAACAAGACCCCGATCGTGGTCAACGACTCGCGCGGCTTCTTCACCTCCCGGGTCATCGGCCACTTCATCAACGAGGGCGTCGCGATGGTGGGCGAGGGCATCGAGCCGGCCTCCGTCGAACAGGCGGCGGCCCAGGCGGGCTACCCGGCCAAGGTCCTCTCCCTGATGGACGAACTGACGCTCACGCTCCCGCGCAAGATCCGCAACGAGTCCAAGCGGGCCGTGGAAGAGGCGGGCGGCACCTGGCCGACGCACCCCGCGGAGGCCGTGATCGACCGGATGGTCGACGAGTTCGGCAGGCCGGGCCGCAGCGGCGGAGCGGGCTTCTACGACTACGACGAGACCGGCAAGCGGGTGGGGATCTGGCCCGGCCTGCGCGAACACTTCACCCGCGAGGGCGCCCAGATCCCGTTCAGGGACATGCAGGAACGCATGCTCTTCTCGGAGGCCCTGGACACCGTCCGCCTCCTGGAGGAGGGCGTCCTGACCTCGGTCGCCGACGCCAACATCGGCTCGATCTTCGGCATCGGCTTCCCCGGCTGGACGGGCGGCGTCCTGCAGTACATCAACGGCTACGAGGGCGGCCTGCCCGGCTTCGTGGCACGCGCGCGTGAGCTGGCGGACCGCTACGGGGACCGTTTCCTGCCGCCGGCGCTGCTGGTGGAGAAGGCGGAGCAGGGGGAGCGGTTCACGGACGCGTGACGCACCCCGCGGCTCAGGCGGACCCGTCCGTCTCCGACGGGTCCGCCGCCTTGACCCACTCCCGCAGCTCCTCCTTCAGCGACCGCTGGAAGGAGGTCAACAGCGCCTGTACCACCAGCGGTTGCATATCGGACGAGAGCGACTTCACGTCCTGGGCCGCACGCTCGGAGACCTCGCCGCGGAACAGCTGTGACAGCTCGTGCGCGGCGGCCCGGGAGTGGTCGATCAGCACCTTCCGCGCGGCCAGGATCGCGTCCTGCGACAGCGGCATGTCGAGCAGCCGCACCCCGAGCCGCAGCAGCCCGACGTCCACCCGGAACCTCTCCCCGTCGGCCCCGACGACGCCCATCGCGGCCAGCCGCCGCACGTCCTCGTCGGCCAGCTCCCGCCCCGCCCGCCGCTCCAGCTCCGCGCGCGTCACCGTCTCCACGGCGTCCGGGGCCCAGGAGGCCACCACGGCCCGGTGGATGGCGAGATCGTCGGGGCTCAGCCCCGGCGGCAGGCGCTGCATGTACCGCTCGATCGCCGCCAGCGTCATCCCCTGCTGCTGAAGCTCCTCGATCAGCGCCAGCCGCGCCACATGCTCCGGCCCGTAGTGCCCCACCCGACGCGGACCGATCACCGGCGGCGGCAGCAGCCCCTTGGTGCCGTAGAACCGCACGGTACGCACCGTGACGCCCGCCCGCGCGGCCAGCTCGTCGATGGTGAGGGTGGGGTCCTCGGCGTCGGTCTTCATGTGCAGCAGTATCGCTGTCTCACCACTGCTGTGACACCTGCCCGGGCGCACGGTGCCGATCACGGGGAGTTCCCCGGGACGTCATGTGCGGATCATGTGAGATGTACCGCTCTGTGAACTCCGCCACCGCGTGAGCCGCCGCCCATGAGGGAAAGTGGCGCCTTGGTCTGTGCTCTTACCGAGGGCGCGGGCCAAACGTACGTCCGGCACACCCGAGCGCGATCCGCTCGGGCGCACCAGAGAGTGGTACCCCCGTGAGCAAGGACGCCGTGGACACGGCACAGGCCGCACCCCCCACCCTGGCGGCCCAGGCGCCCGCGGATGCGGGCGACGCCGGTTACAGCAAGGACCTCAAGGCCCGCCACGTCAACATGATCGCCATCGGTGGAGCGATCGGCACCGGACTCTTCCTGGGCGCCGGAGGACGCCTCCACAACGCCGGACCGGCGCTGGCCATCGCCTACCTGGTCTGCGGGATCTTCGCCTTCTTCGTCGTACGGGCCCTCGGTGAGCTGGTCCTGTACCGGCCCTCCTCCGGTTCCTTCGTCTCGTACGCGCGCGAGTTCCTCGGTGAGAAGGGCGCCTACGTCGCGGGCTGGATGTACTTCCTGAACTGGTCCACGACCGGTATCGCCGACATCACCGCCATCGCGCTCTACACGCACTACTGGAGCGCCTTCACCGACATCCCGCAGTGGGTGCTCGCCCTGATCGCCCTCGCGGTGGTGCTGGCGGTGAACCTGATCTCGGTGAAGATCTTCGGCGAGCTGGAGTTCTGGTTCGCGATCATCAAGGTCGCCACGCTGGTGGCGTTCATGTTCGTCGGCATCTTCCTGCTGGCCACCCAGCACGAGGTGGGCGGCACCACGCCCGGCCTGAGCGTGATCACCGACCACGGCGGTGTCCTCCCGCACGGCCTGATGCCGGTCGTCCTGGTCATGCAGGGCGTGATCTTCGCCTACGCCGCCCTGGAACTGGTCGGCGTCGCCGCCGGCGAGACCGCCGAGCCGGAGAAGGTCGTCCCGCGCGCGGTGAACTCGATCATGTGGCGGGTGGGCCTGTTCTACGTCGGCTCGGTCGTCCTGCTCGCCCTGCTGCTGCCCGGTTCGGTTTACTCCGCCGACGAGAGCCCCTTCGTCACCGTGCTGTCGAAGATCGGCGTCGAGGGCGCCGGAGACGTGATGAACCTGGTGGTCCTCACCGCCGCGATGTCCTCGCTCAACTCCGGCCTGTACTCCACCGGCCGCATCCTGCGCTCGATGGCCATGGCGGGCTCCGCGCCCAAGTTCACCGCCCGCATGAACCGCAGCCAGGTGCCCTACGGCGGCATCCTGCTGACCTGCGCGGTGTGTGTGCTCGGCGTCGGCCTGAACTTCCTGATGCCGAGCCAGGCCTTCGAGATCGTGCTGAACGTCGCCTCCCTCGGAATCATCAGCACCTGGGTGATCATCATGATCTGCCACCTGGTGTTCGTGCGCCGCGCCAAGGCCGGCCTGGTCGCCCGCCCCTCCTTCCGGCTCCCCGGCAGCCCGGTCACGGAGATCGTCACGATCGCCTTCCTGCTCGCCGTGCTCGGCCTGATGTGGAACGACCCCGAGGTCGGCCGCAAGACCCTGCTGCTCATCCCGTTGATCGCCGCGATGCTGGTGACCGGCTGGTTCGGCATCCGCCGCCGGGTGGCGAAGACCCAGGAACAGGAGTTGGCCGCGCTCACCGAGTAGCGCCTACGGCGGCGTCACGTCGGAGATCGTCCAGTTCCGGGGTGACGCCCCCGTACCGTCGGCGAAGGGAAGAGGGCACAAGACGTACCGCGCCTGGCACCGGGACCGCGCCGCGAACGACTTCGGCCTGGGCGCCGCCCAGTTCGTCCAGGTCGAGCCGTGCCTCTGGGTGGCCAACCTGATCGGCCGGCGCGTGATCACCGAGCGGCTGGGGCGCCGGGGCATACCCGTCACCGTCTACGACCACGGGGACGGGCAGCGCTGAGCCGTGCGCTCGCGGAGGCCGAGCCGGTGGGAGCCGTTCACCCCTCGACCGGCGTCGAGGGGTGAACGGCTCCCGGGTGACCGGGGAACCGGTCAGTGCTCGTGCACGTCGCCCGTCGCCGCGATCTTCTGCCACGACTTGGGCTGCGCCGGAGCCGACGCCTCCCGCGCGATGGACGCCGCACGCGCCGCGGGCGCGGCCGGCTTCGACGGCTGGTACAGCCAGGTGTCGAAGAACGCCGCCAGCGGCTGCCCGGACACCTGCTCGGCGTACGCCCGGAAGTCGGCCACGGACGCGTTCCCGTGGGCGTACTTCGCCGTCCAGCCCTTGAGGATCGCGAAGAAGTCCTCGTCCCCGATCTCGTTGCGCAGCGCCTGGAGCGCCAGCGCGCCCCGGTCGTAGACGGCGATGTGGAACTGGTTGTCCGGCCCCGGGTCACCCGGCCGCACCGTCCAGAAGGGATCGTCGGCCGCGCGCGTGGCGTACACGTAGTCGGCGATCTCCTGCGCCGTGCCCTCGCCCTCGTGCTCGGACCACAGCCACTCGGAGTAGCGAGCGAAGCCCTCGTTGATCCAGATGTCCTTCCACCCGGCGACCGACACGGAGTTGCCGTACCACTGGTGCGCCAGCTCGTGGACGACCAGATAGGTGTTGGTCCCGTTCGCGAACCGGACCGGACTGTAGAAGGGCCGGGTCTGCGTCTCCAGCGCGTACCGGGTGCTGGTGTTGGGCACATAGCCGCCGAGCGCGTTGAAGGGATACGGCCCGAAGTACTCGCTCAGCCAGTCGGCGATCTCCCCGGTCCGCTCGATGCTGGCGCGGGCCGCTCCGTCGTTGTCGCCCAGGTCCTTGCTGTAGGCGTTGACGACCGGGATCCCGCTCTCGGTCCGGCCGGTGGTGATGTCGAACCTGCCGACCGCGAGCGTGGCGAGGTACGTCGCCTGCGGCTTGTTGGAACGCCAGTTCCAGCGGGTCCAGCCGAGGCGTGAACTCGTCGACTGCAGCGTGCCGTTGGAGATGGCCTGGGTGCCGTCCGGGACCTGCACCGAGACGTCGTAGGTGGCCTTGTCGAGCGGATGGTCGTTGCTCGGGAACCACCACCAGGCCGCCTCGGGCTCGTTGGCGGCGACCCCGCCGTCCGCGGTGCGGTGCCAGCTGGTGAACCCGTACGCCTGCTCGCTGGACGGCACCCCGCTGTAGCGGACCACGACGGTCAGGGGCGAGCCCTTGGCCAGCGGGTTCTTCGGGGTGACCTCCAGCTCGTGCTCGCCGGAGGTGGTGAACGACGCCTTCGCGCCATTGACCCGCACCTCGCCGACGTCCAGCAGGAAGTCCAGGTTGAACCGCGACAGGTCCTGCGTGGTGCGGGCCAGCAGGGTCGCGGTGCCCTCCAGGCGGTCGGTCGCGGGCTCGTACTTCAGGCGCAGGTCGTAGTGCGAGACGTCGTATCCGCCGTTGCCGTAGGCCGGGTAGTAGGGGTCGCCGATGCCCGGGGCGCCGGGGGCGGAACTCGCGGCCGATGCCGGGATCGCCAGCAGTACGGAGGCCGCCGCGAGTGCGCCCGGCGCGAAGAATCTGCGGTGCACGAAAGCTCCAAGTCGTAGGGGACCGAAGGCTGTTCGAACCCTATTCAGTCCCTGTGCCCCGCCCGTGTCCACCGGCCCGGCTGTCACACGATCGCCATTCGGCCGACACGAACCCACAAGACCCGGTGACCATTCCGGCTTCCTGTTGCCCTCTTCTGTACGGGAGTTGGCCGAGGTAGCGTCCCGCGCATGCCGATACGCACGCGCTTCATGATCTGGAGACCGCTCGCGACGGCGGCCACGGCCGCCCTGATGGCCACCCTCCTCTCACCCGCGACGGCCGGGGCAGCCCCGCGCACGAGCGAACCCGTCCACTCCTACGACGCCGCCATCCGCGAGGCCGTCTGGGTGGACACCGGACTCGACGGCGACGCCGACGGACGCACCGACCGCGTCGCCGTCGACATCGTCCGCCCCAGCGAACCCGCGCAAAAGGGCCGCAAGGTGCCCGTCATCATGGACGCCAGCCCCTACTACTCCTGCTGCGGACGGGGCAACGAGAGCCAGAAGAAGACGTACGACGCGGACGGCGACGTCGTCCAGATGCCGCTGTTCTACGACAACTACTTCGTGCCCCGCGGCTACGCCTTCGTCGGCGTCGACCTGGCCGGCACCAACCGCTCCGACGGCTGCGTCGACGTCGGCGGGCGCTCCGACGTCCAGTCCGCCAAGGCCGTCGTCGACTGGCTGAACGGCCGCGCCAAGGCGTACACCACCCGCACCGGCACCACCCGGGCCAAGGCCACGAACTGGACCAACGGCAAGACCGGCATGATCGGCAAGAGCTACGACGGCACCATCGCCAACGGCGTCGCCGCGACCGGGGTCGAGGGCCTGGAGACGATCGTCCCCATCGGCGCCATCTCCTCCTGGTACGACTACTACTTCGCCCAGGGCGCCCCGCTCTTCGACTCGGGCCCCGACTGGCTGTCCAACTACGTCGAGAGCCCCGACGCCCGTGCCCGCTGCGCCGCCGTGCAGCAGAAGATCGTCGCCGGCGCCCCGCGCACCGGCGACTGGACCCCGCTGTGGAGCGAGCGGAACTACGTGCCGGACGCCGACCGGGTCGAGGCCAGCGTCTTCGTGATCCACGGCATGCAGGACCTCAACGTCCGCGCCAAGCACTTCGGTCAGTGGTGGGACGCGCTCGCCAGGAACGGCGTCGAGCGCAAGATCTGGCTCTCCCAGGTCGGACACGTCGACCCCTTCGACTTCCGCCGCGCCGAATGGGTGAACACCCTGCACCGCTGGTTCGACCACGAACTCCTCGGCTACGACAACGGCATCGACGACGAACCGATGGCCGACATCGAGCGCCGGCCCGACCAGTGGGTCACCTCGGACGTCTGGCCCCCGCGCGGCACCGAGAAGACCACCCTGCGGCCCGCCGAAGGAGCCGAGGAGGGCGTCGGCACCCTCGGCCTGACCCGCGGCACCGGCACCGAGACCTTCACCGACGACCCCGCGCGCGACGAGACCGACTGGGCCGCCCACATCGACCGGCCCACCCCCGACAAGGCGGGCTTCGTCACCGGACCGCTCACCCGCGACCTGCGGCTGTCCGGCTCCTCCAAGGTCACCGTCACCGCGACCCCGACCACCGCCACGGCCCACCTGTCGGCGGTCCTCGTGGACCTCGGCCCCGACACCATCCGCGACTACGCCGGCGCCGGCGAGGGCATCACCACCCTCACCGAGCGGACCTGCTGGGGCGCGAGCAGCACCGGCGACAGCGCCTGCTTCAAGGAGACCGCCGCGAAGACGGCCGACGTCGACTACACGATCCTCAGCCGCGGCTGGGGCGACCTCGCCTCGTACGGGGGAGCGCCCCTCACCCCCGGCACGCCGTACACCGTCACCCTCGATCTGGCGGCCACCGACCATGTCGTCCCGGCCGGCCACCGGCTCGCCCTGATCGTCGCGGGCACCGACCGGGACCTGATCGAACCGCCGTCCACCACCCCCACGCTGACGCTCGACCTGTCCCGCACCTCGGCCCGTGTGCCGCTGGTCGGCGGCGCCGACGCCTTCCGCAAGGCCGTCTCCGGCGCGACCGCCGCCCCGAGCGAGGCCGTCCTCGACGGCGTACGCGAGCCGCGCACCGCCCAGCGCATCCCGGAGGCCTCGTGAAGTCCCGTATCGCCGCGGTGATCGCGGCCGCCCTCGCCGCACCCCTGCTGTCGGTTCCGGCGCACGCGGCGGACACCCCGCCCCGCACCGGTTTCGAGGAGTCGGGCGGCGCCCGCTGGACCAGCCAGCCGGAGGAGCAGGACTTCCTCGCCGCCGTCGACGAGGCGAGCGACCGGGTGTCGGTCAGCCGGATCGGCACCACCGACCAGGACCGCCCGCTCCAGCTCGTGCGCATCGGCACCCGCCCGACCACCCGCACCGTCCTGCTGGTGTGCAGCCAGCACGGCGACGAGCCCTCGGGCCGCGAGGCATGCCTGACCACCATCCGCGACCTGGCGTACGGCGACGACGAGCGCACCCGGCGCCTGCTGCGGAGCACGACCGTGCTCGTCGTGCCCACCGCCAACCCCGACGGCCGGGCCGCGAACACCCGCGGCAACAGCGACGGCGTCGACATCAACCGCGACCACCTCGCCCTGAGGACCGCCGAGGGCCGGGCCCTG
Source organism: Streptomyces sp. NPDC002779 (assembly GCF_042888685.1). Lineage (NCBI taxonomy): Bacteria > Bacillati > Actinomycetota > Actinomycetes > Kitasatosporales > Streptomycetaceae > Streptomyces > Streptomyces sp. NPDC002779. Next base: position 279,781 of record NZ_JBIAQC010000008.1, on the reverse strand, counting down.
GCCGCGGTGATCCGGGACCGCAGGCCGGACGTGGTCTACGACCTGCACGAGTACGGCGGTACACCGCCCTACTACGACAAGGACCTGTTCGACCTGTGGCCGCGCAACCTCAACACGGCCCCGGCCGTGCACCAGGAGGCACGGACGCTCTCGCTCGACTTCGTGCGGCCCGCGGCCCGGGCCGACGGCTACACGACCGGCACCTACGGCATCTGGACCGACCCCGTCACGGGTGAACCCGTCCGGCAGGTCGCCGGGGACGGTCAGGAGCGCATCCTGCGCAACATGTCCGGAATCAAGCACACCGTGGGCCTGCTCATCGAGAGCCGGGTGGAACCCCTCACCGAGGTGCCGGAGCCGGTCAACAACCTGCGCCGGGTCCACTCCGAACTCTCCGCCCTTCGGGGCCTGTTCTCCTTCGCGGGGGAGCGGGGACGGCAGGTCGACGCGGCGACCGCGGCCGCCCATCTCGCCGGCTGGCGCGACACCGGACCGGTCTTCGTCGGTGGCGCGGACAACGACCCCGCCGAGCCCGCCGAGACCATCCAGGACCCGCCCTGCGGCTACCGGCTGACGGACGATCAGTACGCCCAACTGAAGGACGAACTGGCGCTGCACGGAGTGCGCACCCGGGGCACCTACGTCCCGCTCCGCCAGTCGCTGCGTGCCCTGGTCCCGCTGCTCCTCGACGCCCGCGCCCCGTATCACCTCACGGCGGCGGAGCCCGACACCGACTGCTGAAACGGCCCTGACGGACGGCACCTGTGGTAGGCCGTAGGGGATGCGCAGATAGGGCATACCCGCGGATTCCATTGAAAGGTGCCGCAGATGACGGAAGACCTGAAGAAAAGGGGCGGCCGGGAAGGCCCTTCGGAGCCTCCCGGCCCCCACCACACCGACCGCGTGGTGTTCGGAGTCACCGCCGTCATCACCGTGGCCTTCGTGATCTGGGGCTCGACGGCGACCGACTCGCTGCAGAGCGTCTCCACGAAGATGCTCAACGGCCTGATCCACAACGGCGGCTGGGCCTTCATGCTCGCCGCCTCCTGCTTCGTGGTCTTCGCCCTCTGGCTCGCGGTCAGCCGCTACGGCCGCATCCACCTCGGTGCCGAGGGCGAGGAACCCGAGTTCCGGACCGTGTCCTGGGTCGCGATGATGTTCAGCGCGGGCATGGGCATCGGCCTGATGTTCTACGGCGTGAGCGAGCCGCTCTCGCACTACATGAGCCCGCCCCCGGGCACCGACCCCGCCAACTCCGGTGAACGCATGGAGACGGCGATGGCCACCACCCTCTTCCACTGGACGCTGCACCCCTGGGCGATCTACGCGGTGGTCGGCCTCGCCATCGCCTACAGCACCTTCCGCAGGCGCCGCCGCCAGACCATCAGCGCCGTCTTCACCCCGCTCATCGGGGAGCGGCACGCCAACGGCACCGGCGGCCGGATCATCGACATGCTCGCGATCATCGCCACCGTCTTCGGCTCCGCGGCCTCCCTGGGCCTCGGCGCCCTCCAGATCGGGTCCGGTTTCCAGGAGCTGGACTGGATGGACGACGTCAGCGACGGCCTGCTCGTCGCCATCATCGCCGTACTGACCCTGGCCTTCGTCGCCTCGGCCGTCTCCGGAGTCGAGCGGGGCATCCAGTGGCTGTCCAACACCAACATGGTGCTCGCCCTGATCCTCTCCGTGTTCGTGTTCCTCGCCGGCCCCACCATCATCGTGCTCGACCTGCTGCCCACGTCGATCTTCGCCTACCTCGGCGACCTGCCCCAGCTCGCCGGGCGCACCGAGGCCGGCGGCGGCGAGGGCGTCGCGGACTGGCTGGGCAGCTGGACCGTCTTCTACTGGGCCTGGTGGATCTCCTGGACGCCCTTCGTGGGCATGTTCATCGCCCGGATCAGCCGGGGCCGCACCATCCGGCAGTTCGTCGGCGGGGTCATCCTCGTGCCCAGCACCGTCAGCCTCGTCTGGTTCGCGGTCTTCGGCGGTACGGCGATGAAGCTGAAGGAGGGCGGCGCGCTCGGCGGCGAGGACACCCCCGAGGGCCAACTCTTCGGCGTGCTGCAGGAGTTCCCCATCGCCACGGCCACCAGCCTGCTGGTGATGCTCCTGGTCGGCATCTTCTTCGTCTCGGGCGCCGACGCCGCGTCCATCGTGATGGGCACCCTCTCCCAGAAGGGCGCGCTCGAACCCGGCCGTCTCGTCGTGGTGTTCTGGGGCGTGGTGACCGGCGCCGTCGCCGCCATCATGCTGCTCGTCGGCAGCAGCCAGGGTGACGCGCTCACCGGCCTGCAGAACCTCACGATCCTGGCCGCCGCGCCCTTCGTCCTGGTGATGATCGGCATGTGCGTCGCCCTGCTGCGCGATCTGCGCCGGGATCCCGTCATCGTGCGCCGCGAGATGGGCAGCGAAGCCGTCGCCCTGGCCGTGATCGCCGGTCACCGCAAGTACGACGGCGACTTCGAGATCAAGGTCGGCCCCGGCCCGGGCACCGAGACGGAGGGCGACCCGCTGGGCCACGACCACGCCTGAGCGCGCTCAGCGGGAGGCGAGGGCGGCCGCCTCCTCCGCGCAGCCCCAGGCCACCGTCACTCCGGCGCCGCCATGGCCGTAGTTGTGCACCAAGGTCCGTCCGTCCGGCAGGAGTTCGCGCTCCAGCCGGACCGCGTCCCGCACCGGCCGCAGCCCCACCCGGTGGTCCAGCACCCGCGCCCCGGCGATCTCCGGCCTCAGCTCGGCGCACCGCGCCACGATCGCCTCGGCCACCTTCGCGTCCGGCTCCAGCGACCAGGCGCCCTCCTCCGCCGTGCCGCCCAGCAGCAGCCGGCCGGGCTGCGGAAAGAAGTACGCCATCTCGCCGGAGGCGTCGGTGGAGGTGACCCAGGTGTCGATCCCCGGGTTCTGAACGACCACCAACTGCCCCCGCACCGGCCGCACGGACGGATCCGGCACCAGTTCCCGCGCCCCGAGCCCCGTGCAGTTGACCACGACCGGCGCCTGCGCCTCCGTGAGCGCGGACACCTTCCGCGCCTCGATCTCCCCGCCCGCGCCGAGGAACCGGTCCCGCAGCCACGGCAGATGAGTCGACATGTCGATGAGCGGCAGCCGGGCCGACAGCCCCGCCCCGTCCGGCGCGGCCCGCAGCCCCGGCACCCGCCGGGCCGCCCAGGCGTCCGCCCCGTCCAGCTCCCCTTCGCCCAGTACCCCTTCGACCATGCGTACGCCGGTGGCTTCGGGGCTCCGGGCCAGCTCCTCGTAGACATCGAAGGACCGCAGCGCCCACTGCCGCGCCAGGGCCAGCGGTTCGATCCGGTACGGCCACCACAGCGCGCCCGCGACCGCCGAGGTGGTCCGCTCGACGGGGTCGCGCGTCCACACCCGCACCCGGCGCCCGCCCTCGGCCAGGACCACGGCGGTGGTCAGTCCGATGACCCCGCCGCCGACCACGATGACTTCGTCGTTCCGCCGCTTCTCCACCCCGGGACGGTAGCGGAATGTGCCATGCCGTGCTCACATCACCCCCGTGCTGGGGATACTCACAGCATGTCTGCCGAGTACGCGACCTTCGACCTGGCACCGGCGATGCGTGCCGGTGGAGTCCTCGCCAACGGTGACTACCAAGTCCACCGGGACTTCGTGGACTTCATCGTCGAGGGCCGCCCGCTGCTGTTCCAGCTCTCCGACCTCGACGCCGTCTCCCCGCTCGCCTCCGACGTACCGCCCGCGATCTTCACCGCCCAGGTCCAGAGCCTCCTGCTGGAGGCGGACCCACCGCTGCCGGACGGCCGGTACGTCATCTACGGCTGCCCCGAGTGCGAGAGCCTGGCGTGCGGCGCGGTCACCGCCGCCATCGACCGGTCCGGTGACGACTTCATCTGGCGGGACTTCGCCTGGCAGACCGACGAGCGCGCCGATCTGGAGCGCAACGGCTACCACGGCATAGGGCCCTTCCGCTTCCGGGGTGCCGAGTACCGGGCGGCGCTGGCCGCCCTCCTCGCGGCGGCCCCCGCCGGTTCCCGCCGCCGCGTCCTGCTGATCGGCGCCCGGGTCGCGCTGCCGGCCAAGCTTGCCGCCGCCCTGCGCACCATCGGCATCGGCGCCGACATCACCCGCGACGCCGACGGCGTGCCCCCCGACGAACTGCGCGGCTACGGCGCCGTCGCCTTCGGCCGCGGGGCCACCGAGCAGGAACGTGCCGCCGTACGCCGGGTCTTCGACCGTGCCGGCGTCGAGGTGGCCTACGTCCATGGTCTGGCCCCGATCGTCCCGTTGCTGGTCGCCCAGATAGAGAACGCCCTGGACCGCAGCCCGGTGCAGCAGCGCCGGCTGACCCGCCTGGTCGCGGTGGACGGCGAGGCCGGCGTGGAGGTCACCTCGCCGTGCCGGGTCCAGCTGACCGCGTACCGCCGGGACCGCCTCTACCGCACCCACACCCACGAGGTCTTCGACGGCGTCCTGGAGGCCGGCCGCCATCGCATCGTCCTGGACGCCAAGGCGGTCAAGGGGGAGTCCTACGTGGTGGCGCGGAGCTCGGGGAGCGTGCTGGTGGAGGCCATGGCCCGGTGAGACGAGGGGCATGAAGCCACCCGGCGCCGCCCCTTAGGATCGAGGCCTGATGACTGCCACCCTCGTCGTGAAGAACCTCGCCGCCGGCCACGGCGACCGCGCCCTGTTCAGCGGGCTCGACCTCGTCGTCGCGCCCGGAGACGTGATCGGTCTGGTCGGCGCCAACGGTGCCGGCAAGTCCACCCTGCTCAGGATGCTGGCCGGGCTGCTCGCACCGGAGGAGGGTGAGCTGCGTCTCTCCCCGCCGACCGCGACCGTCGGCCACCTCCCGCAGGAGCCGGAGCGACGGCCCGGCGAGACCGTCCGCGCGTTCCTGGCCCGGCGCACCGGCGTCGCCGAGGCCCAGCGCGCCATGGACGACTCCACCCAGGCCCTGGTGGACGGGGCGCCGGGCGCGGACGACGCGTATGCGACCAGCCTGGAGCGCTGGCTGGACCTGGGCGGCGCCGACCTCGACGAGCGGGCCGAGGAGGTAGCCGGCTCCCTGGGCCTGGCCGTCGACCTGGACCAGCCGATGACGTCGCTGTCGGGCGGCCAGGCGGCGCGGGCCGGGCTCGCCTCCCTGCTGCTGTCCCGCTACGACGTCTTCCTCCTCGACGAGCCCACCAACGACCTCGACCTCGACGGCCTGGAGCGCCTGGAGCGCTTCGTGAGCGGCCTGCGCGCCGGCACCGTCGTCGTCAGCCACGACCGGGAGTTCCTCACCCGCACGGTCACCAAGGTCCTCGAACTCGACCTCGCCCAGCAGCAGATCAACCTCTACGGCGGTGGTTACGCGGCCTACCTGGAGGAGCGCGAGGTCGCCCGCCGCCACGCCCGCGAGGGCTTCGAGGAGTATGCCGACAAGCGGGCCGCCCTCCAGGACCGCGCCCAGATGCAGCGCTCCTGGATGGACAAGGGCGTGAAGAACGCCCGCCGCAAGGCGAGCAACGACAACGACAAGATCGGCCGCAAGTTCCGCAGCGAGGCCAGCGAGAAGCAGGCCGCCAAGGCCCGCCAGACCCAGCGCATGATCGAACGCCTCGACGTCGTCGAGGAGCCGCGCAAGGAGTGGGACCTGCGCATGGAGATCGCCTCGGCCCCGCGCTCGGGCGCGGTGGTGGCGACTCTGCGCGAGGCGGAGGTCGCCCGCGGCGACTTCACCCTCGGCCCGGTCACCCTGCAGATCGACTGGGCGGACCGGGTGGCGGTCACCGGTGCCAACGGCGCGGGCAAGTCGACCCTGCTGGGCGCCCTGCTCGGCCGTGTCCCCCTGACCGCGGGGCAGGCGGCGCTCGGCTCGGGCGTACTGATCGGCGAGGTCGACCAGGCCCGCAAGCTGTTCCACGGCGAGGAGGCGCTGCTGGACGCCTTCGCCGCGGCCGTCCCGGACACCGAACCGGCCGAAGTGCGCACCCTGCTCGCCAAGTTCGGCCTGAAGGCGGACCACGTCCTGCGTCCGGCGGCCACGCTCTCACCCGGCGAACGCACCCGGGCCGCTCTGGCCCTGCTGCAGGGCCGGGGCGTCAACCTCCTCGTCCTCGACGAGCCGACCAACCACCTCGACCTCCCGGCCATCGAGCAGCTGGAGTCGGCACTCGACGCCTACGAGGGCACCCTGCTCCTGGTGACCCACGACCGGCGCATGCTGGACGCGGTCCACGTCACCCGGCGCCTGGAGGTCGCCGACGGCAAGGTGACCGAGCGCTAGCCCTTGCCCTTGCCCTTCAGCAGCGCGCAGACGAAGTTCTCCTGGACGGCGCGCAGTGTGCGCAGCAGATCCGGCTTGAGGGTCTGGTTGATCTGCGTGGTCGTGGAGAAGGTCAGGGACCTGCGCCCGTCCGGGGTGGCCGCGAACAGCTGGGTGTAGCCGGGTGTGTTGCCGGTGTGGCCGAGGACCACCCCGCAGCGCGTGGCGTACCGGAAGAGGGCGAGCCCCGCCTTGTTCTTTCCCGGCCCCGCGGGCTCGGACGCGCCCTCGACCCAGGCGCGCTGCTGCCGGACGACGTCCTGGCCGTAGAGCTTGCCCCCGGCGTAGCCGCGGATGAAGCGGGTCATGTCGGCGGGCGTGGAGACGATGCCGCCCGAGGCCCACACCCCGGACATGCCGATGAGCTCGCTGACGTCCTCCGGCGGCTCGGGCGGGGACACGTCGTAGCCGTGCAGGTACGGCCTCGGCATCCGGTGGTCCTGCGGCAGGCTGGTGTGGCGCAGGCCCAGCGGCCGGTACACCAGCTCGCGCAGCAGCCGTTCGTACCGTTCGCCGGTGGCCGCCTCGGCCATCAGGGCCACGGCGATGTTGTCGGAGTTGGAGTACCGGTACCGGCTGCCCGGCGGGAAGTGCAGGGGCCGGTCGGCGACGAAGTCGAGCAGCCTGCGGGAGTCGAAGCGGTGCCGGGGGTCCGCGAGCAGCGTCTCCACGAACTCGGGCGACTCGGAGTAGTCGGGCAGGCCGCTGGTGTGCTGCAGCAGCCGGCGCAGGGTCACCGCGCTCCAGGCGTCCGGCAGGTGCGGCAGGCGCTCGCCCAGGGTGTCGTCCAGGCTCAGATCGCCGAGGCGGACGAGGGACAGGGCGACCGCGCCGCTGAACGCCTTGGCCGCGCTGGCGATCCGCATGTGGTCGTGCACCCCGGGCTCGCGCCCGGTCTCCAGGTCGGCCACTCCGGCCTTCACCACGCGGGTGCGGCGCTCGTCCTTGAGCACGGCGATGACTCCGGGCGGACCGCCGGGTCTGCGGATCAGGTCCTCCAACTGCCGCTGGAGGGCGGGATCGTGGTCCGGCCGCGGAGGGGTGGCGGCGCCCGCCACGGCGGGGGACAGCGTGGTCAGACAGACCGCGATGAGGGGGACCGCTCCCCGTCGGGGGCGGCGCGGGACACGGCGGCGGATCGGCATGGGCACTCCCGGGAGGCGCTGGTCGGTCGCGGTCCAGCCTGCTGCGCCCCGCACCCGTGGGCCCGCCGTGTTGCTGCACCCGGCCCAATGGCCCGGCCGCTCCACGAGGGAGAGGCCGGGCCACCGGTCAGCGCTTGCCCTTCTTCGGCTCCGCCAGCCCCGCGCGCCGCAGCGCGTCGGCCATCGCGCTGTTCGCCGGGGGCGGCGCCTGACGCGCGGTACCGCCGCCACCGCCCCGCCCCTGGCGCTGCTGCGGCGGACGCCCGCCGCGCTGCTGACGGCGCTCACCGCCACCGCTCGGCCGGTCCTGGGCCGCGGCCTCGTCGTCCAGGCGCAGCGTCAGCGAGATCCGCTTGCGCGGGATGTCGACGTCGAGGACCTTCACCTTCACGATGTCACCCGGCTTGACGACGTCGCGCGGGTCCTTCACGAACGTCTTCGACATCGCGGAGACGTGCACCAGGCCGTCCTGGTGGACACCGACGTCGACGAAGGCCCCGAAGGCGGCGACATTGGTGACGACGCCCTCCAGGACCATCCCGGACGACAGGTCGGAGATCTTCTCGACGCCCTCCTTGAAGGTGGCCGTCTTGAACGCGGGCCGCGGGTCGCGTCCGGGCTTCTCCAGCTCCTTGAGGATGTCGGTCACGGTCGGCAGACCGAAGGTCTCGTCCACGAACTCCTGCGGCCTGAGCGAGCGCAGCACACCGGTGTTCCCGATGAGGGACGCCACCTCCTGGCCGGAGGTCTTCACCATCCGCCGGACCACCGGGTACGCCTCCGGGTGCACGCTGGAGGCGTCCAGCGGGTCGTCGCCGCCCCGGATCCGCAGGAAGCCCGCGCACTGCTCGTAGGCCTTGGGGCCGAGCCGGGCGACCTTCTTCAGCTGGGACCGGGACGTGAAGGGACCGTTCGCGTCGCGGTGCGCCACGATGTTCTCGGCGAGTCCGGAGGTGATGCCGGAGACCCGGGAGAGCAGCGGGGCGGACGCGGTGTTCACGTCGACACCGACGCCGTTCACGCAGTCCTCCACCACCGCGTCCAGGGAGCGCGACAGCTTCACCTCGGACAGGTCGTGCTGGTACTGGCCGACGCCGATCGACTTCGGGTCGATCTTCACCAGCTCGGCGAGGGGGTCCTGCAGACGGCGCGCGATGGAGACGGCGCCGCGCAGCGACACGTCCATGTCGGGCAGTTCCTGCGAGGCGAACGCGGAGGCCGAGTACACGGAGGCGCCGGCCTCGGACACCATCACCTTGGTGAGCTTCAACTCGGGGTGCTTGGTGATGAGTTCACCGGCGAGCTTGTCGGTCTCGCGGGACGCGGTGCCGTTGCCGATGGCGATCAGCTCGACGGCGTGCTCCTCGGCGAGCCGGGCGAGCCGCGCGATGGCCTCGTCCCACTTGTTGGCCGGGACGTGCGGGTGGATGACGTCGGTGGCCACGACCTTGCCGGTGGCGTCGACCACGGCCACCTTCACGCCCGTACGGAACCCCGGGTCCAGGCCGAGCGTCGCGCGGGTGCCGGCCGGCGCGGCGAGCAGCAGGTCGCGCAGGTTCGCAGCGAAGACGTCGACCGCCTCGTCCTCCGCGGCCGTGCGCAGCCGCAGCCGCAGGTCGATGCCGAGGTGCACCAGCAGCCGGGTCCGCCAGGCCCAGCGGACGGTGTCCTTCAGCCACTTGTCGCCGGGGCGGCCCCGGTCGGCGATCCCGAACCTGGCGGCGACGATGCCCTCGTACGACGACGGCCCGTCCGTCGGCTCCTCCGGCTCCAGGACGAGGTCGAGGACCTCCTCCTTCTCGCCGCGCAGCATGGCCAGGATCCGGTGCGAGGGCAGCTCGGTGAACGGCTCGGCGCAGTCGAAGTAGTCGGAGAACTTGGCGCCCGCCTCCTCCTTGCCCTCCCGCACCTTGGCGACCAGCCGCCCGCGCACCCACATGCGCTCGCGCAGCTCGCCGATCAGGTCGGCGTCCTCCGAGAACCGCTCGGTGAGGATCGCCCGGGCGCCGTCGAGGGCGGCCTGCGGATCGGCTACGCCCTTGTCGGCGTCGACGAACGCGGCGGCCGCGGCCAGCGGTTCGACGGCCGGATCGCCCAGCAGCCCGTCGGCAAGCGGCTCCAGGCCCGCCTCGCGCGCGATCTGCGCCTTGGTCCGCCGCTTGGGCTTGAACGGCAGATAGATGTCCTCCAGGCGCGCCTTGGTCTCGGCGCCCAGGATCCGCGCCTCCAGCTCACCGGTGAGCTTGCCCTGCTCGCGCACGGAGTCCAGGATCGCCGTCCGGCGCTCCTCCAGCTCCCGCAGGTAGCGCAGCCGCTCCTCGAGCGTGCGCAGCTGCGCGTCGTCGAGCAGCTCGGTCGCTTCCTTGCGGTAGCGGGCGATGAAGGGCACCGTCGAACCGCCGTCGAGCAGTTCCACGGCGGCCTTCACCTGCCGTTCCCGCACGCCGAGTTCCTCGGCGATCCTGCTTTCGATGGACCCTGCTGCCATGGACCCGGGTGTCGTCACGATCCCGTACCGCCTTCTCACTGAGGTTGCGCGGCAATTGTGGCAGGTGACACCGACAACCGGGGATGAGGGCGGGCCCGGGTCAGGCCCTGCGCCCGCGCGCGCTGCCGGACGCGCCGCCGAAGAGCCGGGCGAGCGCCCGGAAGGGCAGGGTCACGACGGTGGCGATGGCGCCACCGATCTGGCGGAGTACGTCTGCAATAGCGCGGAACACAAGCTTCCCCTTTCCTCTGCGGCCACGTCGGCAGTGAGGATCGGGTACCTCGTGCGCTCTCGATCATGCATGGTGCGTGATCACGCCTTGCCGATCAGGTCGGCGGGGAAGGCGCCCGCGGCCAGCGCGGTGCGGACGAAGCCTGAGCCCAGCTCCGTCAGCCGGGCCACGCCCTCGGCGCCCAGGTGCTCGTAGGGCGCGCGGTCCAGGCGGTCCGTCTCGCGCTCGACCCGGTCGCGCAGGGCGACGCCCTCCTCGGTCAGTTCGCCGGAGTCGTCGAGCAGGCCCCGCGCGCAAAGACGGGCGCAGGCCGCGTCCCACTCGTCCTGGTTCCAGCCGCGCGTGGCGAGCTGCCACTTCGGGGTGAAGCCCCGGCCGGTCGCGGTGTGCGTCACCAGCGCCTCCAGGCCGTCGAGCTCCGCGGCCACCAGTGCGACGAGATGCCCGTCGCCCCGGTACTCGCGCAGCAGCGTGGCGGCATGGAAGTACGCCATGTGCGGCTCCTCGGGAACCGGCAGGTCCGCGTGGGCGGCGTACAGCGGCCGGGCGTGGCGCGAGCACGCCTCGGTGGCGCGCAGCGCCAGCTCCGCCGCCTCGGCCAGCTCAGCGGAGGCGATGATCTCCGCGCCGAGCAGCCGGCGCAGCATGGCGTCGACGGCACGCGCGCGTGCGGCGAGCACCTGCTCCGGGGCGGCGGTCTGCCACACGGCGGGCACATGGCGGGCCACGGCCTCGTACTTGTAGTTGTAGAAGGTGGCCGCGACCGTGCCGGGCCCGACGGCGCCGAGGGCGGCGGACCGCACCGCGAAGTTCACGGCCTTGGGGTGGGTGATCCCCAGGGCGCCCGCTTCCTCGCCCAGCTCGGGCGCGAAGTAGTGCATGGAGTGCAGCGTGTTGAGCGCGTTGTGGCAGCGGCGGCCCGCGCGCGGGTCCAGGGCGGCTGTAGTCATGCCGGGCAGGTTACCGACCGCTTGGTATCCCAGGTCCAGGGGGTGACCGCAGGTGGCAGGAAAGGTGGGGAACTCGTCATTGCGGCCATGAGCGCCGGCGCGAAGAATCGGGGGCATGGCGCAGCGAACGGTTCTCCTCATCCTCTTCGACGGTGTGCAGAGCCTCGATGTCACCGGCCCGCTGGAGGTCTTCACGGGCGCGGAGCACCAGGCGCCGGGCACCTACCACATCCGTACGGCCTCCCTGGACGGCGGCCCCGTCCGCACCTCCAGCGGTCTGACCCTCGTACCCGACACCTCCCTCGCCGACGCGCCCGCCCCGCACACCCTCCTCGTCCCGGGCGGCCAGGGCACCCGCGGTCCCGATCCGCGGCTGACCGCCTGGCTGCGCGAGCACGGACCGCGAGCCGAGCGCCTCGTCTCCGTCTGCACCGGAGCGATCCTGCTCGCTGAGGCCGGCCTGCTGGACGGCCGCCGGGTGACGACCCACTGGGCGTACTGCGCCAAGCTCGCCCGGGACCACCCGGCGATCGACGTCGACCCCGATCCCGTCTATGTCCGCGACGGACCGGTCGCCACCTCGGCCGGTGTCACCGCGGGCATCGACCTCGCGCTCGCCCTGGTCGAGGAGGACCTCGGCCGGGACACCGCCCTGACCATCGCCCGCTACCTGGTCGTCTTCCTGCGCCGACCGGGCAACCAGGCCCAGTTCAGCGCCCAGCTCGCCGCCCAGACCGCCCGCCGTGAACCGCTCCGGGACGTCCAGCAGTGGATCACCGAGCACCCGGCCGAGGACCTGACCGTCGAGGCGCTCGCCGCCCGCGCGGGACTCTCCCCGCGCCACTTCGCCCGCGCCTTCCGCGCCGAGACCGGCACCACCCCCGGCCGCTTCGTGGACCGGGTCCGCCTGGAACACGCCCGCCGCCTCCTGGAGGACACCGCCGCGGGCGTCGAGGAGATCAGCCGAGCCAGCGGCTACGGCACCCCCGAGGCCATGCGCCGGGCCTTCCTCAAGGCCCTCGGCACGGCCCCGGCGGAGTACCGCCGCCGCTTCCGTCCCGCACCCGTCCACTGACGCCGACGAAAGGTCCCCGATGCAGATCGCCATCGTCCTGTTCGACCGTTTCACCGCCCTCGACGCCGTGGGCCCCTACGAGACCCTCGGCCGCCTGCCGGACGCGGAGACCGTCTTCGTGGCCGAGCGGACCGGTCCCGTCCGCAGCGACACCGGGAACCTCGCGCTCACCGCCGACCGCACCCTGGCCGAGGTGCCGGACCCGGACATCGTGGTCGTGCCGGGCGGCCCCGGCCAGACTCCGCAGATGGAGAACACCGCGTTGCTGGACTGGCTGCGCGCCGCCGACGCCACCAGCACCTGGACGACGTCCGTGTGCACCGGCTCCCTGCTGCTGGCCGCCGCGGGGCTGCTGGCGGGGCGCCGGGCGACCTCCCACTGGCTGGCCCTGGACCACCTGAAGCGGTTCGGCGCCGAGCCCACCGGGGAGCGGGTGGTCATCGACGGCAAGTACGTCACCGCCGCCGGTGTCTCCTCCGGCATAGACATGGGCCTGACGCTCCTCGGGCGCATCGCGGGAGACGAACACGCCCAGGCCGTACAGCTGCTCACGGAGTACGACCCGCAGCCGCCCTACGACGCCGGATCGCCCGAGAAGGCGCCCGCGCATCTGGTGGCGGAGTTCCGCGCCAAGAGCCGGTTCATCCTGACGTAGGCATGCTCCAGGTGAAGCGCGGCGGCCGGCGCTGCAGGAACGCGGCTACCCCCTCCGCGAGGTCGCCGCTGCCGCGCGCCTGCTCGCTCCAGTGGGCGTCCCGGTCCGGGCGGCCGTTCGCGAACTCCTTGGCCGCCGCCTGTGTCAGCTGCGAGCGGCTGACCAGGATCCGGGTGAACTCGGCCACCCGCTTGTCCAGTTCGCCCGCGGGCAGCACCTCGTCGACCAGGCCCGTGCGCAGCGCCCGCGCGGAGTCGATCAACTCGCCCGAGAACAGCAGGTACTTGGCGGCGGCCGGGCCGGTCAGCGCCACCAGCCGCCGGGTGGAAGAGGCCGGGTAGACGACGCCCAGCTTCGCCGGCGTCACCCCGAACAGCGCCCCCTCCTCGGCGAACCGCAGATCGCAGGCCGCCGCGAGCTGCGTGCCGCCGCCCACGCAGTGCCCGCGCACGGCGGCCAGCGTCGGCTTCGGGAACGCCCCGAGCGCGTCCTCGGCGCGCCGGGCGAGGCCCTGCGCCTCCTCGGGCGCGTGCTGGAGCGCGCCGATGTCCGCCCCCGCGCAGAACGTGCCGCCCGCCCCGGTCAGCACCAGCGCCCGCACCTGGGGATCGGCCGCCAGGGTGTCCAGCAGCGGCGGCAGCGCGGCCCACATCGCCGAGGTCATGGCGTTGCGCTTCTCGGGATGGTGGATGACGACGGTGGCGACCGAGTCGGTGACGCCGTGCAGCAGCTGGGGCTCCATGCGCGGGATGCTATCCGCCCCGTCGGACGGCCGATCAGGAAGGGCGACGCGGAGCGTTACGGCACCGGGTGCGCAGGGGACTCGAAGGCTGGACAACGACGGAGGAGGCGCCGATGAGCGAGTCCACCCAGGAGCTGCGCCGCGGTTTCGGCCGGCTCACCGTGCTCGGCGTGATCCTCGTCGTCGCGGGGCTGGTCGGCCTGGTCTACACGGCCGCCGCCACGCTGACCTCGATGCTGCTGTTCGGCTGGCTGCTGCTGATCGGCGGCGCCGTCGGCCTGCTGCACGCCATCCAGGCGCGCGGCTCCAACTTCTTCTGGCTCGGTGTGGTGGTCGCGGCGCTGAACCTCGCGGCCGGTGTCGTGATCATCGCCAAACCGGAGGCGGCGGCCGAGGCGCTGACCATGTTCGCCGCGCTGCTGTTCCTCACCGGCGGGGTGTTCCGGCTGGTGGGCAGCGCGGTGGTGCGCGGACCGCAGTTCGGCTGGACGCTGATCCAGGGCGCCTTCGACCTGCTGCTGGGCATTGCGGTGCTGGCCTCCTGGCCGAGCAGCAGCAAGTACGTCATCGGCACCTTCTTCGCGCTCGCCCTGCTCTTCGACGGGCTCGGGCTCATCGCCACGGGCTACGGCGGCCGGCGCGTGATGGGGCTGGTCTCCGACGCGATGGACAACGAGGCCAAGGACCCCGGCACCCCCGCGCCCGGCACCACCGAGCCTGACACTCCCGCACCCGGCGCCACCAAACCCGTACAACCCGAATAGTTCGTAATGTCGGCACAGGTGGGACAGGACCGGTCCCGCACCTGACCACGTCATGCGTCATCGATCAGAAAGCGCTCGAAAAGCGCTGACTTGTGTTCAGTTCCATGGACCGGAGCGGCTCGGAATCAACACTCGACTCGTGGTGACAATCGAGCGCAAGGGTGGCGACCGGACGATGGAGAACCATGGGCGCGGGCCGGCCCCACGCCCAACAGAGGACCCACTGCCCTACGAGGGTGTGTGGCGGTTCACCGCCTCGGCCGTCGACGCTTCCGTCCCGCAGGCGCGGCACGCCGTACGGGATCTGCTGTACCGCCAGGGGGTGCCGCTCACGGACGACCAGGTGCACGCCCTGCTGCTGATCGTCTCGGAACTGGTCACCAACGCCGTCCGGCACGCGGCGCTGCTGTCCCCGGTGCTCGCCGTGGAGGTCGCCGTCGGCGCGGAGTGGGTGCGGGTGGCCGTGGAGGACAACCACCCCTACCGCCCCACCGCCCTGGAGGCCGACCACGGCCGGACCGGCGGGCGCGGGCTGCTGCTGGTGCGGGAGATCACCCAGGAGGCGGGCGGCGTCTGCGACGTCGAGCACACCGCGAGCGGCGGCAAGGTGATCTGGGCCGCCCTGCCGCTCAGACCGGCGCGCGTGCCGTAGCTCACCAGCCGGCGGACGGGCCCGTCAGTTCGCGGACCGCGGGACGGGCCGCGTCCAGCACGGTCATGAACCAGGCCGAGAAGGCGTTCTCGGCGTGCCGCTCCGCCAGCTCGGCGGGCGTCACGAAAGCGGTGTCCCCGACCTCCTCCGGGTCGGGGCGCAGCGGGGACTGCACCATGCCCACGAAGAGGTGGTTGTACTCCTGCTCCACCAGGCCCGAGTCCGGGTCGGGGTGGTTGTAGCGGACCGTGCCCGCCTCCGCCATCAGCGACGGCGACACCCCCAGCTCCTCGTACGTCCGCCGGGCCGCGGCCGCGAAGGGCGCCTCGCCGGGGTAGGGGTGGCCGCAGCAGGTGTTGGACCAGACACCGGGGGAGTGGTACTTGCCCAGCGCCCGCCGCTGCAGCAGCAGCCGGCCCCGCTCGTCGAAGAGGAACACGGAGAAGGCGCGGTGCAGCTGTCCCGGGGGCTGGTGGGCGGCGAGCTTCTCCGCGGTGCCGATCGTCACACCGTTCTCGTCGACCAGTTCGAGCAGGATCTCGGCTGCGGTGCCGTTCGGCGAGGTGTGCGTCGCGGCGGCAGGTGTGATCGGCATACCCATCCTTCACATCGGTTGTGCGCCCCAAGTGTGCCGCACGAATCCGGCACTCCCGGCAGTTGGTGCCCGGCGCGGCGACCGCGGAACCCTGGCGCCGCCCGGCGCTGGGAGTGAAGACGCCGCCGCGCGCCGGACCGCTGCGCCGCGCCGCGCGCCGGATTTCAGTGGCAGAGCCGCGCCTCGTGCTCGGCGTGCCCGCTGGGCTCCAGCTGGAAGGTGCAGTGCTCCACGTCGAAGTGGTCGCCCAGGCAGCCCTGGAGCTCGTGGAGCATCTTCTCGTGCCCGATCGCGCTGAGCGCCTCGGGGCTGACGACCACGTGCGCGGAGAGCACCGGCATGCCCGAGGTGATGGTCCAGGCGTGCAGGTCGTGCACGTCCTCGACCCCGTCGAGAGCCAGTATGTGGGCCCGTACCTCCATCATGTCGACGCCCCTGGGGGCCGCCTCCAGCAGGATTTCCAGGGTCTCGCGCAGCAGCTTCACGGTCCGCGGCACGATCATCAGGCCGATGACGAGCGAGGCGATCGGGTCCGCCGCCTGCCAGCCCGTCGTCAGGATCACCACCGCGGAGATCAGCACCGCCAGCGAGCCCAGCGCGTCTGCGGCCACCTCCAGGAACGCCCCGCGGACGTTCAGGCTCTCCTTCTGGCCGCGCATCAGCAGCGTGAGTGAGATCATGTTGGCGACCAGACCGATCGCACCGAACACCATGGTCAGCCCGCCCTCGGTCCCGGCCGGCGTGATGAACCGCTGGATCGCCTCGTAGAGGACGTACCCGCCGACGCCGAGCAGCAGCAGACAGTTGGCGAGCGCGGCGAGGATCTCCGCGCGGGCGTAGCCGAAGGTGCGGTTGCCGGTCGCCGGACGGTTCGCGAAGTGGATCGCCAGCAGCGCCATGGCGAGCCCCACGGCGTCGGTCGCCATGTGCGCGGCGTCCGCGACGAGGGCGAGCGAGTCGGCGAGCACGCCGCCGACGATCTCCACCACCATCACGGTGAGCGTGATCGACAGCGCGATGCGCAGCCTGCCGCGGTACGCCGCGGTCGCCGTACCGCCGGCGTGGCCGCCGTGCGCGTGCCCATGATCGTGCCCAGCCCCCATGGAAAGCCGCCTCCTGTCATCGCTTCCGGATCACAGTGAACTACGGGTGGGGGGTATCGGGCAACGCGGCACTGAACACCGTTGTCATATGCTCTGACCTGCAGAAACGATCCGCAGGTCAGAGCGCTGGGCGATCAGCCGCCGTGGTGCAGCAGCCATCCGCGCCAGGCGGAGGCGACCATCTCGCGCACCGAGCGGCGGGCCGTCCAGCCGAGTTCCTCGGCGGCCAGCGCGGCCGAGGCGACGGCCCGCGGCGCGTCCCCGGGGCGGCGGTCCTCGACGACGGGCGGCCGGGCGTCGCCGGTGACCTCGCCGATGACGTCGATCAGCTCGCGCACCGAGACGCCCTCGCCGCGGCCGATGTTGACCGTGAGGTCGCCGCTCAGGTCGGTCAGCCGCCGGGCGGCGGCGAGATGGGCCTCGGCGAGGTCGGCGACATGGATGTAGTCGCGGACGCAGGTGCCGTCCGGCGTCGGGTAGTCGGCGCCGAAGATCCGGGGAGCCTCGTCGCGGGTGAGCCGGTCGAAGACCATGGGCACGATGTTGAAGACACCGGTGTCGGCGAGCTCGGGCGCGGCGGCGCCGGCCACGTTGAAGTAGCGCAGGCAGACGGTGGAGATCCCGTGGGCCCGCCCGGCGGCCCGTACCAGCCACTCGCCGGTGAGTTTCGTCTCGCCGTACGGATTCACCGGGGCGCAGGGGGTGTCCTCGGTGATGAGGTCCACATCGGGGTTGCCGTAGACGGCGGCCGACGAGGAGAAGACCAGCCGCCGGACACCGGCCTCGGCCACCGCGTCCAGGAGCGTGGCCAGACCTCCCACGTTCTCCCGGTAGTAGCGGGTGGGCTGGGCCACGGACTCGCCGACCTGCTTGCGCGCCGCGAGATGCACCACACCCGTCACCGCGTGCTCCGCCAGCACCCGCTTGAGCAGGTCGCCGTCGAGGGACGAGCCCTGGATCAGCGGCACTCCGTCCGGCAGCCGCGCGGGCACCCCGGCCGAGAGGTCGTCCAGCGCCAGCACACGCTCCCCGGCCTCGGTCATCGCCCGCGCCACGTGGGCCCCGATGTACCCCGCCCCGCCTGTGATCAGCCATGTCATGGTCGTCCACCCTATGCTCAGCCCCCGCGGCCATAGAAAATGCGGCAAATGTCCGCTCTGGCAGCGCAGTTTGTGGGCCAGGCCCCGTTTCCCCGATGATGATCGCGGCAACGGCGTGGGCGAACCACGTCGATCGGGCCGTGAAACGGGCGGTGAACGCCACGGTCCCGGTATCCGATAGCCTCTGCCGACATGCCGCCCGGGTGTCACGGACCAGGGGCGCCCCACCGTGTCAATGACCGGCGCCCGCGCGTCGGCACCCAGGGAGTGAGTTCGGTTGTCGACCGCCATCCTCACCGGCCAGCCGGTCCCCGGATCGCCGATCGAGGGCGACCTGCGCTCCCTCGGCTTCGACGTCCGGACCGCCGCCGACGCCGCGGAGGCCGAGACACTGCTGGCCCAGGTGCCGAGCCGGGAACGGGTCGCCGTGGTCGACGCCCGCTTCGTCGGCCATGTGCACGCGCTGCGCCTCGGCCTGACCGACCCCCGCTTCCCGCTCGCGGCGATCCCGGGCGCCCTGACGGCCCAGCCCGCCGCCCGCCAGGCCCTGACCCGGGCGCTGGCCCGGGAGAACTCCGCGACCGGCACCACCCTCGTGGACAGCCTCGCCGACCGGCTCACCGAGGCGGTCGACGCCCCCGTGCACCGCCCCGAGCTGGGCAGCCTCGTCGCGCAGGTCCCCGCCGACCCCCAGGCCCGCAACGAGGCACGGCAGGCCGTCGCCGCCGTCGACGACGAGGCCGTACGCCTGAAGTCGGCCGTGAAGGCCCGCGACGGCTTCTTCACCACCTTCTGCGTCAGCCCCTACTCGCGCTACCTCGCGCGCTGGTGCGCCCGCCGGGGCCTGACCCCGAACCAGGTCACCACCGCGTCCCTGCTCACCGCGCTCATAGCCGCGGCCTGCGCGGCCACCGGCACCCGCGGCGGCTTCGTCGCGGCCGGCGTGCTGCTGCTCCTCTCCTTCGTGCTGGACTGCACCGACGGCCAGCTCGCCCGCTACTCCCTGCAGTACTCCACCCTCGGCGCCTGGCTGGACGCCACCTTCGACCGGGCCAAGGAGTACGCCTACTACGCCGGCCTCGCGCTCGGAGCGGCCCGGGGCGGCGACGACGTATGGGCGCTCGCCCTCGGCGCGATGGTCCTGCAGACCTGCCGGCACGTTGTGGACTTCTCCTTCAACGAGGCGAACCACGATGCCACCGCCAACACCAGCCCCACAGCCGCCCTCTCCGACAAGCTCGACAGCGTCGGCTGGACGGTCTGGGTCCGCCGCATGATCGTGCTCCCCATCGGCGAGCGCTGGGCGATGATCGCCGTCCTGACCGCGCTCACCACCCCCCGGATCACCTTCTACGCCCTGCTCATCGGGTGCGCCTTCGCGGCGGCCTACACCACGGCGGGCCGCGTGCTGCGCTCCCTGACCCGCAAGGCCGTCCGCACGGACCGGGCCGCCCAGGCGCTGGACGACCTGGCGGACAACGGGCCGCTGACCGAACTGCTGCCTGCCAGGCTGTCGCTCAACGCGGTGGTGGCGGCCCTGACCGGCGCCGTGCTGGTGACGGGCTGCGCCCTCGTCTGGGGGGCGGGCTGGCAGACCGTCCTGGGCGCCGTCGGCTACGTCGCCTGCTCCGCCGTCGCCGTCGGCCGCCCCCTCAAGGGCGCCCTCGACTGGCTGGTCCCCCCGGTCTTCCGCGCCGCCGAGTACGGCACCGTCCTGATTCTCGCGGGCCGGGCGGAGGTGAACGGAGCCCTTCCTGCGGCTTTCGGTCTGGTGGCCGCCGTCGCCTACCATCACTACGACACGGTGTACCGCATCCGCGGCAACGCCGGAGCGCCCCCGGCCTGGCTGGTGCGCGCCATCGGGGGGCACGAAGGACGCACGCTGCTCGTCACCGTCCTTGCCGCGGTGCTCACCGCCTCGCAGTTCCCGGTCGCGCTCACGGCTGTGGCCGTGGTCATCGCGCTCGTGGTGCTCGTGGAGAGCATCCGCTTCTGGGTCTCCGCTGGAGCCCCTGCCGTACACGATGAAGGAGAACCCGCATGATCGGCCTCGTGCTGGCGGCCGGCGCCGGACGGCGTCTGCGCCCCTACACCGACAGCCTTCCCAAGGCTCTGGTGCCGGTGGGCCCCGCGGGCATAGCAGGCGAACCCACGGTTCTCGACCTCACCCTCGGCAACTTCGCCGAGATCGGGCTGACCGAGGTCGCGATCATCGTCGGCTACCGCAAGGAGGCCGTCTACGCGCGCAAGGCGGCCCTGGAGGCGAAGTACGGCCTCAAGCTGACCCTCATCGACAACGACAAGGCCGAGGAGTGGAACAACGCCTACTCCCTGTGGTGCGGCCGTGACGCCCTCAAGGACGGCGTGATCCTCGCCAACGGCGACACCGTCCACCCGGTCTCCGTCGAGAAGACGCTGCTCGCCGCCCGCGGCGACGGCAAGAAGATCATCCTCGCCCTCGACACCGTGAAGTCGCTCGCCGACGAGGAGATGAAGGTCGTCGTGGACCCCGCCAAGGGCGTCACGAAGATCACCAAGCTGATGGATCCGGCCGAGGCCACCGGCGAGTACATCGGCGTCACCCTGATCGAGGGGGACGCCGCCACCGAGCTGGCCGACGCCCTGAAGACGGTCTGGGAGACCGACCCGCAGCAGTTCTACGAGCACGGCTACCAGGAGCTCGTGAACCGCGGCTTCACGATCGACACGGCGCCGATCGGCGACGTTCAGTGGGTGGAGATCGACAACCACGACGATCTCGCCCGCGGACGGGAGATCGCGTGCCAGTACTGACCCGGCTGATCCCCTCACCGGTCGTCGTCGACATCCGCCCGGGTGCCCTCGACGACCTGGGCTGCGTCCTCGCCGACCAGCGCGTCTCGCACTCCGGCAAGCTCGCCGTCGCCGTCAGCGGCGGCTCCGGCGCCCGGCTGCGTCAGCGGCTGGAGCCGAGCCTGCCCGGTGCCACCTGGTACGAGGTCGGCGGCGGCACCCTCGACGACGCGGTCCGGCTGGCCGGTGACATAAAGGCCGGCCACTACGACGCGGTCGTCGGCCTCGGCGGCGGCAAGATCATCGACTGCGCCAAGTTCGCCGCGGCACGGGTCGGCCTCCCGCTGGTCGCCGTACCGACGAACCTCGCGCACGACGGTCTGTGCTCGCCGGTCGCCACCCTCGACAACGACGCGGGCCGCGGCTCCTACGGGGTGCCCAACCCGATCGCGGTCGTCATCGACCTCGACGTCATCCGGGAGGCCCCGGCCCGCTTCGTCCGGGCCGGCATCGGCGACGCCGTCTCCAACATCTCCGCCATCGCGGACTGGGAGCTGGCCCACCGGGTCAAGGGCGAGAAGATCGACGGCCTGGCCGCGGCCATCGCCCGGCAGGCGGGCGAGGCGGTGCTCCGGCACCCGGGAGGCATCGAGGACATCGCCTTCCTCCAGGTGCTCGCCGAGGCGCTGGTGCTCAGCGGCATCGCCATGTCGGTGTCGGGCGACTCCCGCCCGTCCTCCGGCGCCTGCCACGAGATCAACCACGCGTTCGACCTGCTCTACCCCAGGCGCGCCGCCGCCCACGGCGAACAGTGCGGACTGGGCGCGGCCTTCGCGATGTTCCTGCGCGGAGCCCATGAGGAGTCGGCCCACATGGCCGAGGTGCTGCGCCGGCACGGGCTCCCGGTGCTGCCGGAGGAGATCGGCTTCAGCCCGGACGAGTTCGTCCGGGCCGTGGAGTTCGCCCCGCAGACCCGCCCCGGCCGCTTCACGATCCTCGAACACCTCGACCTGACCACCGACCAGATCAAGGACATGTACACCGACTATGTCAAGGCCATCGGTAGCTGAACTCCGTCCGGTCGTCCACCCCGCGGGGGTGAAGGACCGGCGCAGCGGTGAGCACTGGATGGGACGCCTCTACATGCGTGAGGTGTCCCTGCGGGTCGACCGCTACCTGGTCAACACCAGGGTGACGCCCAACCAGCTCACGTACCTGATGACCGTCTTCGGTGTGCTCGCGGCCCCGGCACTGCTCGTGCCGGGGATCACGGGCGCCCTGCTGGGCGTGGTGTGCGTCCAGATGTATCTGCTGCTGGACTGCGTCGACGGCGAGATCGCCCGCTGGAAGAAGCAGTACTCGCTCAACGGCGTCTACCTCGACCGGGTCGGCGCCTACCTCACCGACGCCGCCGTCCTCGTCGGCTTCGGGCTGCGCGCCGCGGACGTGTGGGGCAGCGGCCGTATCGACTGGCTGTGGGCCTTCCTCGGCACGCTGGCCGCGCTCGGCGCCATCCTGATCAAGGCGGAGACCGACCTGGTCGGGGTCGCCCGGCACCAGGGCGGACTGCCGCCGGTCAAGGAGTCCGCCGCCGAGATGCGCTCCTCCGGGATGGCGCTGGCCCGGAGTGCCGCCGCCGCCCTGCAGTTCCACCGGCTGATCCTCGGCATCGAGGCGTCCCTGCTGATCCTGGTCCTGGCGATCGTGGACCAGCTGCGCGGCGACCTGTTCTACTCCCGGCTCGGTGTCGCCGTGCTCGCCGGCATCGCGCTGGTGCAGACCCTGCTGCACCTGGTGTCCATCCTCGCGTCGAGCAGGCTGAAGTGAGTGCCCCGATGAAGGTCGGGGCGGTCGTCATCACCATGGGCAACCGCCCCGACGAACTGCGCGCCCTCCTCGACTCGATCGCCAAGCAGGACGGCGACCGCGTCGAGGTGGTCGTGGTCGGCAACGGCTCGCCGGTCCCGGACGTGCCCGACGGCGTCCGCACCATCGAGCTGCAGGAGAACCTGGGCATCCCCGGCGGCCGCAACGTCGGCATCGAGGCCTTCGGCCCCAGCGGCCGCGACGTCGACATATTGCTCTTCCTCGACGACGACGGGCTCCTCGCCCAGCACGACACCGCCGAGCTCTGCCGCCGGGCCTTCGCCGCGGACCCCCGGCTCGGCATCATCAGCTTCCGCATCGCCGACCCGGACACGGGCGTCACCCAGCGCCGCCACGTCCCCCGGCTGCGCGCCGCCGACCCGATGCGCTCCTCCCGGGTCACCACCTTCCTCGGCGGCGCCAACGCCGTCCGCACCCAGGTCTTCGCCGAAGTCGGCGGCCTGCCGGACGAATTCTTCTACGCGCACGAGGAAACCGACCTGGCATGGCGGGCCCTCGACGCGGGCTGGTCGATCGACTACCGGTCCGACATGGTGCTGTACCACCCCACGACCGCCCCCTCCCGGCACGCGGTCTACCACCGCATGGTCGCCCGCAACCGGGTCTGGCTCGCCCGCCGCAACCTCCCCGCGCTCCTCGTCCCCGTCTACCTGGGCGTATGGATGCTGCTGACCCTGATACGCCGCCCCTCGCGGCCCGCGCTCAAGGCATGGTTCGGCGGATTCCGGGAAGGCTGGACGAGCCCGTGCGGCCCCCGTCGGCCCATGAAGTGGCGTACGGTGTGGCGGCTGACCCGGCTGGGCCGTCCTCCTGTCGTCTGACAAGCTTCACTGACAGCACAGGAGGTCCGCACCCCGGCCTCAGGCTCACGGCAAGCCCGCACAGGCTGCGCATCTCGAAGACGAAAGTTTCCACCAGTGAGTGAGACAACGCACGACGGACAGGTCGCGGTGACCGCGCCGCCGTCGCCCGACGAGGGCCTCACGGCGGCCGAGCTGGCCGCCAAGTACGGGCTGAGCGTGAGCGGCGCCCGCCCCTCGCTCCTCGAGTACGTCCGCCAGCTCTGGGACCGGCGGCACTTCATCCTCGCCTTCTCGCGGGCGAAGCTGACCGCCCAGTACAGCCAGGCCAAGCTCGGCCAGCTCTGGCAAGTGGTGACCCCGCTGCTGAACGCGGCCGTGTACTTCTTCATCTTCGGCGTCATCCTGGAGGCCGACCGGGGCATGTCCCGTGAGGTGTACATCCCGTTCCTGGTCACCGGCGTCTTCGTCTTCACCTTCACGCAGAGTTCGGTGATGGCGGGCGTCCGCGCGATCTCCGGCAACCTCGGCCTGGTGCGCGCGCTGCATTTCCCGCGCGCCTCGCTGCCGGTGTCCTTCTCGCTCCAGCAGCTCCAGCAGCTGCTTGCGTCGATGGTCGTGCTGGTCGCGGTGACGTGTGCGTTCGGCAGCTACCCGGACGTGTCCTGGCTGCTGATGGTTCCGGTGCTGGCGCTGCAGTTCCTGTTCAACACCGGTCTGGCCCTGATCATGGCCCGGGCCGGCGCCAAGACCCCGGACCTGGCGCAGCTGATGCCGTTCGTGATGCGTACCTGGATGTACGCCTCCGGCGTCATGTACTCGATCCCGATCATGCTCGCCGACAAGCCGCAGTGGATCGCGGACGTCCTGCAGTGGAACCCGGCCGCCATCTACATGGACCTGATGCGCTTCGCGCTGATCGACGGCTACGGCTCGGAGAACCTGCCGAACCACGTCTGGGCGGTCGCGGGCGGCTGGGCCCTGCTCTGCGCGGTCGGCGGCTTCGTGTACTTCTGGAAGGCGGAGGAGAGGTACGGCCGTGGCTGACACCCGGGTTCCCACCGTCATCGCCGACGAGCTGCACATCGTCTACCGCGTCAACGGCGCCAAGGCGGGCAAGGGCAGCGCCCCCGCCGCGCTCAGCCGGATCCTCAGGCGAGGCTCCGACGACACGCAGCGGGGGGTGCGCACGGTGCACGCCGTCAAGGGCGTGTCCTTCGTCGCCTACCGCGGCGAGGCCATCGGTCTGATCGGCTCCAACGGCTCCGGCAAGTCGACCCTGCTGCGGGCCATCGCGGGGCTGCTCCCGGCGGAGCGGGGCAAGGTCTTCACCGACGGCCAGCCCTCGCTGCTGGGGGTGAACGCGGCCCTGATGAACGACCTGACCGGCGAGCGGAACGTCATCCTGGGCGGTCTCGCCATGGGCATGTCCCGCGAGGAGATCAAGGAGCGCTACCAGCAGATCGTCGACTTCTCGGGCATCAACGAGAAGGGCGACTTCATCACCCTGCCGATGCGCACCTACTCCTCGGGCATGGCGGCCCGGCTGCGGTTCTCCATCGCCGCCGCCAAGGACCATGACGTCCTGATGATCGACGAGGCCCTGGCCACCGGCGACCGCAAGTTCCAGAAGCGCTCCGAGCAGCGCATCCGGGAGCTGCGCAAGGAGGCCGGCACGGTGTTCCTGGTCAGCCACAACAACAAGTCGATCCGTGACACCTGCGACCGGGTGCTGTGGCTGGAGCGCGGCGAGCTGCGCATGGACGGCCCGACCGACGAGGTCCTCAAGGAGTACGAGAAGTTCACGGGCAAGTAGTCCACCCCGCACCGGCGCACCCGGCCGAGCCCGCTTCCCGTCGCCCCGCCGGAACCCGTCCGGCGGGGCTCCGCGTCTGCAAAGGAAACGTCAACTTCGGTCGTTCTCAGGAATCTTGGGACCAATCGGTGTGTTCTTGTGATGCGCAGGACACCCCGGCGAACCGCCGTGCGTTGTACAACGTAAGCTGTACCGGTCCCCAATCGCGGCAAGTGGGGCGATAATGCCCCTCACCCTCTACGGGGAGGCCGCGCGGACCGCTGGGCGGCGTGTCCGAAATAGTGTGTATTGGGTCGGCGGTGTAGAACGGGAGATGTGACGGCAATGGCTACGGAAACTCCCCTGCGCAACGCACCATGTGCCGTCCCCGCCCCGGGCAGCCCGCGGTGACGGGAACCGGCATGCCGCCGGCCGGTGAGGCGGAGCGCGGCACGCTCGACAAGGCCGCGCACGAGAACTTCCCCGTGGCCCCCTTCTTCCTGCCCCGGGCCTGGCGCACCGACCTCATGGCCGTCTACGGCTTCGCCCGCCTCGTCGACGACATCGGCGACGGCGATCTGGCCCCCGGCGGCGCCGACGCGCGGCTGCTCGGCGTGCCGGCCACGGACGCCGACGACCGGCTGCTGATGCTGGACGCCTTCGAGGCCGACCTGCGACGCGTGTTCGACGCCACGCCCCGGCACCCCCTGCTGCGCCGCCTGCAGCCCACGGTCCGCCGCTGCTCGCTGACCCCCGAGCCGTTCCTCGCCCTGATCGCGGCCAACCGCCAGGACCAGCTGGTCAGCCGCTACGAGAGCTACGACGACCTGCTCGCCTACTGCGCGCTGTCCGCCAACCCCGTCGGACATCTCGTCCTCGGCGTGACCGGCACCGCCACCCCCGAGCGGATCCGCCGCTCCGACGCGATCTGCACCGCCCTGCAGATCGTCGAGCACCTCCAGGACGTCGCCGAGGACCTCGGCCGCGACCGCGTCTACCTGCCCGCCGCGGACATGAAGCGCTTTCACGTCCAGGAGGCGGATCTCGCCAAGACCACAGCGGGGGCATCGGTGCGCGCACTGATCGCCTTCGAGGCCCAACGCGCCCGCGAGCTCCTGAATGAAGGCGCCCCCCTGGTGGGTAGCGTCCACGGCAGGCTGAGACTGCTGCTCGCAGGGTTCGTGGCGGGGGGAAGGGCGGCGATCCACGCGATCGCCGCCGCCGATTTCGACGTACTTCCCGGCCCGCCCAAGCCCGGCAAGATCCAGCTGCTGCGCGAGGTGGGCGTGACTCTGCGAGGAGAGGGGTGATCCGGACTGTGGAGTTCGCACCACACGCGTCCGCACCGGTACTCGCCGCCTACAGCTACTGCGAGGCCGTCACCGGACAGCAGGCACGCAACTTCGCGTACGGCATCCGGCTGCTGCCGACGCCGAAGCGGCGCGCGATGTCGGCGCTGTACGCGTTCTCGCGCCGTGTCGACGACATCGGCGACGGCGCTCTGGCCCACGGGGTCAAGGTCGCCAGACTGGAGGACACCCGGGCGCTGCTCACCCGGGTGCGCGACGGCGCGGTCGACGAGGACGACACCGACCCGGTCGCGGTCGCCCTCGCCCATGCCGCCGAGGTCTTCCCGATCCCCCTCGACGGCCTGGACGAGCTGATCGACGGCGTGCTGATGGACGTACGCGGCGAGACGTACGAGACCTGGGACGACCTGAAGGTGTACTGCCGCTGTGTGGCGGGCGCCATCGGGCGGCTCTCGCTCGGTGTGTTCGGCACCGAGCCCGGGGCGCGCGGCGCCGAGCGCGCGCCGGAGTACGCGGACACGCTCGGGCTCGCGCTGCAGCTCACCAACATCCTGAGAGACGTGCGCGAGGACGCGGAGGGCGGCCGTACCTACCTGCCCGCCGACGACCTCGCGAAATTCGGCTGCTCGGCCGGGTTCGCCGGGCCGGCCGTGCCGGAGGGCGCGGACTTCGCGGGCCTCGTGCACTTCGAAGTGCGCAGGGCCCGCGCCCTTTTCGCCGAGGGCTACCGGCTGCTGCCGATGCTCGACCGGCGCAGCGGCGCCTGCGTCGCCGCCATGGCCGGCATCTACCGCCGCCTGCTGGACCGCATCGAGCGCGAGCCGGAGGCGGTGCTGCGCGGGCGCGTCTCCCTGCCCGGACGGGAGAAGGCGTACGTGGCCGTGCGCGGCCTTTCCGGTCTCGACACCCGGCATGTGACGCGGCGGCCGAACAGGAGGCGGGCCTGATGGACGAACCGGTCCGAGGCGAAGCCACCGGCGACAAGTGGCAGGCAACCCTCCGTGGCGCGGCGGCGTCCCTGACTGAGACGGCCGGCCGTGCACCGTTGAAGCACCGCGGCGGCCGTTCGGGGGAGGGCACACGATGACCGACGGCATCACGACCAAAGGCCATGCCGTCGTGGTCGGCGGCGGCCTCGCCGGCATCACCGCGGCGCTGGCGCTCGCCGACGCGGGGGTCCGCGTGACGCTTCTGGAGGGGCGGCCCCGCCTCGGCGGACTCGCCTTCTCCTTCCAGCGCGGCGACCTCACCGTCGACAACGGCCAGCATGTCTACCTGCGCTGCTGCACCGCCTACCGCTGGTTCCTCGACCGGATCGAGGGCACCGCGCTGGCGCCGTTGCAGGATCGTCTCGACGTGCCCGTACTCGACCTGGCCAAGCCCGAGGGGCGGCGGCTCGGCCGGATCCGGCGCGACCCGCTGCCCGTACCGCTGCACCTGGGGCGCAGCCTCGCCACCTACCCGCACCTCTCCCTCGCCGAGCGCGCCGCCGTCGGGCGTGCCGCGCTCGCGCTGATGTCGCTCGACCTCGCTGATCCGGCCCTGGACGCGCAGAACTTCGGCACCTGGCTGGCCGCGCA
The DNA here is from genome assembly GCF_042888685.1 of Streptomyces sp. NPDC002779. NCBI lineage: Bacteria > Bacillati > Actinomycetota > Actinomycetes > Kitasatosporales > Streptomycetaceae > Streptomyces > Streptomyces sp. NPDC002779. Next base: position 251,841 of record NZ_JBIAQC010000008.1, on the reverse strand, counting down.
CGGGCAGTCCCCGCGGGCCGTCACGGCCCTGTGGAACCTGGTCGGGATCGCCACCCTCAACGCGTTCGCGGAGGACGCCTCCCTGGGGCTCGCCGCGATGGTGTTCAAGACCGGTCTGCTCTCCGACCCCGGCGCGGCCGACATCGGATGGGCGCATGTCCCGCTGGGCGACCTGCACGACCGGCTGGCCCGCAAGGCACTCGACTCCGCGGGCGTGCGCACCCAGACGCGTACCCGGGTCACCTCCATCTCCCCTGACGGCGACGGCCGTTGGAGCGTCGAGGTGCCCGGCGCGACGCTCCGGGCGGACGCCGTCGTCCTCGCCGTACCGCAGAGCGAGGCCCACGACCTGCTGCCCGAGGGAGCCCTGGACGACCCCGGACGGCTGCTCGACATCGGCACCGCGCCGATCCTGAACGTCCATGTCGTCTACGACCGCCCGGTGCTGAGCGCCCCCTTCTTCGCCGCCCTCGGCACTCCGGTGCAGTGGGTGTTCGACCGGACGGACTCCTCCGGTCTGCGCGAGGGGCAGTACCTCGCGCTGTCGCAGTCGGCCGCCCACCACGAGATCGACGCGCCGGTGGCCCAGCTGCGCGAGAAGTACCTGCCGGAGCTGGCCCGGCTGCTGCCACTGGCCCGGGGCGCCGAGGTGAAGGACTTCTTCGTGACCCGGGAGCGCACGGCGACGTTCGCCCCCACCCCCGGTGTCGGGCGGCTGCGGCCCGGCACCCGCACCAAGGCCGCCGGCCTCTATCTGGCCGGAGCGTGGACCGCCACAGGGTGGCCCGCGACCATGGAGAGTGCGGTCCGCAGCGGTGTGAGCGCGGCCGACGCCGCGCTGAGCGCCTTGGGCCGGCCCCGCCCCCGCCACCTCTTCGAAGTCGAGGAGGCGGCCTGATGCTGCATCAGCGCGCGGCTGGTCCCCGCACCCCCGGTACCGCAACAAGAGGAGAGACTGTGCCCCCTGTGCCCCCGGCCTCGACGGCTTCCGAGGCGGTGGACGTGACCGCGCTCCTGGAACGCGGCCGGACCCTGGCCACACCGGTACTGCGGGCGGCCATCGACCGCCTGGCGCCTCCCATGGACACCGTCTCCGCCTACCACTTCGGCTGGATCGACGCCCAGGGCAGGCCCACGGCCGGCGACGGCGGCAAGGCCGTGCGCCCCGCCCTCGCCGTGCTCTCCGCCGAGGTCACCGGCGCCGCCCCCGAGGTCGGCATCCCCGGCGCGGTCGCCGTCGAGCTGGTGCACAACTTCTCGCTCCTGCACGACGACCTGATGGACGGCGACGAGCAGCGCCGGCACCGCGACACGGTGTGGAAGGTGCACGGCCCCGCCCAGGCCATCCTGGTCGGCGACGCCCTGTTCGCCCTCGCCAACGAGCTGCTCCTGGAGCTCGGCACCGTCCGGGCCGGCCGCGCCACCCGCCGGCTGACCAGCGCCACCCGGGCGCTGATCGACGGACAGGCCCAGGACATGTCCTACGAGCACCGCGACCGCGTCAGCGTCGAGGAGTGCCTGGAGATGGAGGGCAACAAGACCGGCGCGCTGCTCGCCTGCGCCAGCTCCATCGGGGCGGTGCTCGGCGGCGCGGACGACCGCACCGCCGACACCCTGGAGAAGTACGGCTACCACCTCGGCCTCGCCTTCCAGGCCGTCGACGACCTCCTCGGCATCTGGGGCGACCCGGTCTCCACCGGCAAGCAGACCTGGAGCGATCTGCGCCAGCGCAAGAAGTCCCTTCCGGTCGTGGCCGCGCTCGCGGCGGGCGGCGCCGCCTCCGAGCAGCTCGCCGAGCTGCTCGCCGCCGACGCCGAGAGCAGCGACTTCGAGACGTTCTCCGAGGAGGAGTTCGCCACCCGCGCCGCGCTCATCGAGGAGGCGGGCGGCCGCGAGTGGACCGCGCAAGAGGCCCGCCGTCAGCACACCGTCGCCATCGAAGCCCTGGACGCCGTCGACATGCCCGACCGGGTGCGGGCCCAGTTCACGGCGCTGGCCGACTTCGTCGTCGTACGAAAGAGATGATCACTATCGGTCGAATAGCCCTCGCGTAGTCGCCGGCCGGTGGCGCGAGCAAGCGCGCACCGGCCGACGGCGGACCCACAGCAGAGCACCATTTGCACACTGCACGAAGGGGAAGCCATGACAGCGACGACCGACGGAAGCACCGGGGCCCTGCCGCCCCGCGCTGCCGCGGCCAGCGAAACCGACAGCATCACCCCCGCGGCGGCGGGGGTTCACGACGCCGCCGAGCACGCCATGCGGCGTGCCACCGACTTCCTGCTGTCCCGGCAGGACGCCGAGGGCTGGTGGAAGGGCGACCTCGAGACGAACGTCACCATGGACGCCGAGGATCTGCTGCTCCGTCAGTTCCTGGGCATCCTGGAGGAGTCCACCGCCCACGCCGCCGCCCTGTTCATCCGCGGCGAGCAGCGCGAGGACGGCACCTGGGCCACCTTCTACGGCGGCCCCGGCGACCTCTCCGCCACCATCGAGGCCTATGTCGCGCTGCGCCTGGCGGGCGACGCGCCGGACGCGCCCCACATGGCGAAGGCGTCGGCCTGGATCAGGGCCCGCGGCGGGATCGCCGCCGCCCGGGTGTTCACCCGGATCTGGCTGGCCCTGTTCGGCTGGTGGAAGTGGGAGGACCTGCCCGAACTCCCGCCCGAGCTGATCTGGTTCCCGACCTGGGTGCCGCTCAACATCTACGACTTCGGCTGCTGGGCCCGGCAGACCATCGTCCCGCTGACGATCGTCTCCGCCAAGCGGCCGGTACGCCCCGCGCCCTTCCCGCTGGACGAACTGCACACCGATCCGGCGAACCCCAACCCGTCCAAGCCCCTTGCTCCGGCGGCGAGTTGGGACGGCGCCTTTCAACGGCTCGACAAGGCGCTGCACCAGCTGCGCCGGATCGCCCCGCGCAGGCTGCGCCGGGCCGCGATGAACACCGCCGCCCGCTGGATCATCGAGCGCCAGGAGAACGACGGCTGCTGGGGCGGCATCCAGCCCCCCGCGGTGTACTCGATCATCGCCCTGCACCTGCTCGGCTACGACCTCCAGCACCCGGTGATCCGGGAGGGGCTCGCCTCGCTGGACCGTTTCGCCGTCTGGCGCGAGGACGGCGCCCGCATGATCGAGGCCTGTCAGTCCCCGGTCTGGGACACCTGCCTCGCCACCATCGCGCTCGCCGACGCCGGGCTGCCCGCCGACCATCCGCAACTGGTCAAGGCGGCCGACTGGATGCTCGGCGAGGAGATCGTCCGGCCCGGTGACTGGGCCGTGAAGCGCCCCCAACTGCCGCCCGGGGGCTGGGCGTTCGAGTTCCACAACGACAACTACCCCGACATCGACGACACCGCCGAGGTGGTCCTCGCGCTGCGCCGGGTCCGCCACCACGACCCGGAGCGGGTGGAGAAGGCGATCGGGCGCGGGGTCCGCTGGAGCCTCGGGATGCAGTCCAGGAACGGTGCCTGGGGTGCCTTCGACGTCGACAACACCAGTCCCTTCCCCAACCGGTTGCCGTTCTGCGACTTCGGCGAGGTCATCGACCCGCCGTCGGCCGATGTCACCGCGCACGTCGTGGAGATGCTCGCCGTGGAGGGCCTCGCCCACGACCCGCGCACCCGGCGGGGCATCCAGTGGCTGCTCGCCGAACAGGAGGCGGACGGCTCGTGGTTCGGACGCTGGGGCGTCAACTACGTCTACGGCACCGGATCCGTCGTCCCCGCCCTCACGGCCGCCGGGATCCCCACCGCGCACCCGGCGATCCGCCGGGCCGTGGCCTGGCTGGAGTCCGTCCAGAACGACGACGGCGGCTGGGGCGAGGACCTGCGCTCCTACCGGGACGCCAAGGGCTGGAGCGGCCGGGGCGTCTCCACCCCCTCGCAGACCGCTTGGGCACTGATGGCGCTGCTGGCGGCGGGGGAGCGGGACTCCCGGGCCGTGGAGCGCGGGGTGGCATGGCTCGCGGCCACCCAGCGCGCGGACGGCTCCTGGGACGAGCCGTACTTCACCGGCACCGGGTTCCCCTGGGACTTCTCCATCAACTACCACCTCTACCGGCAGGTCTTCCCGCTCACCGCGCTCGGCCGGTACGTGCACGGGGAGCCCTTCGCCGACGCCAAGGGGGGCTGATGAGCGCACAGCCCGCCGCGGCCCCGCTGCTGATCGCCTGCGCGCTCGGCATCGAGCGCCTGGCGCTGCGCACGGGCGACCAGCGTGGCGCCGGCGGGCCGGTCACCGTGGTGCGGACCGGCATGGGACCCCGGGCGGCCGAGCGGTCCGTCACCCGGGTCCTCGCGCAACCGGCGCTGGCCGGGGCCGCCGTGCTCGCCACCGGCTTCTGCGCGGGGCTCGCCCCCGGGATGCACCCCGGCGACCTGGTCGTCGCCGAGGAGACCCGGGATCCGCGCGGCACCACCGTGTGCGTGGCGACCGAACTGCTGGTCAAGGAACTCACCCGCGCGGTGCCGGGACGGACCGTGCACACCGGACCGCTCACCGGCTCCGATCATGTGGTCCGTGGTCAGGAACGGTCCGGTCTGCGCGCGACCGGCGCCATCGCGGTCGACATGGAGTCGGCCGCGACGCTCCTGAGCGCCGTGCGCGCGGGCGAGCGCCCCGTTGCGGCCGTACGGGTGGTCGTGGACGCTCCAGAACATGAACTGGTCCGGATCGGCACGGTACGCGGGGGAATATCTGCCTTCCGTGTTCTCAGGTCGGTCCTTCCCGCTTTCTTCGAATGGCACCGTTCTTTGCTGCTCCCCAGGAGGTGAGCCAGATGGCCATGCCGCTGCGTCAGTCCATCAAGGTCGCTACTTACTTGGCTGAACAAAAGCTCCGCAAGCGCGACAAGTTCCCGCTCATCGTGGAGCTGGAACCGCTGTACGCGTGCAACCTCAAGTGCGAGGGTTGCGGCAAGATCCAGCATCCGGCGGGCGTGCTCAAGCAGCGCATGCCGGTCGCCCAGGCCGTGGGCGCGGTGCTCGAATCCGGCGCGCCGATGGTGTCGATCGCCGGCGGTGAGCCCCTGATGCACCCGCAGATCGACGAGATCGTGCGGCAGTTGGTGGCCAAGCGGAAATACGTCTTCCTGTGCACCAATGCCCTGCTGCTGCGCAAGAAGATGGACAAGTTCAAGCCCTCGCCCTACTTCGCCTTCGCCGTGCACATCGACGGCCTGCGCGAGCGCCACGACGAGTCGGTGGCGAAGGAGGGCGTGTTCGACGAGGCGGTGGAGGCGATCAAGGAGGCCAAGCGGCGCGGCTTCCGGGTCACCACCAACTCCACCTTCTTCAACACCGACACCCCGCAGACCATCATCGAGGTCCTCGACTTCCTCAACGACGACCTGAAGGTCGACGAGATGATGATCTCGCCCGCCTACGCCTACGAGAAGGCCCCCGACCAGGAGCACTTCCTGGGTGTGGAGCAGACCCGCGAACTGTTCAAGAAGGCCTTCGCGGGCGGCAACCGGCGCAAGTGGCGGCTCAACCACTCCCCGCTCTTCCTGGACTTCCTGGAGGGCAAGGTCGACTTCCCGTGCACCGCGTGGGCGATCCCGAACTACTCGCTCTTCGGCTGGCAGCGCCCCTGCTACCTGATGAGCGACGGCTATGTGCCGACGTACCGCGAACTCGTCGAGGAGACCGACTGGGACAAGTACGGCCGCGGCAAGGACCCGCGTTGCGCCAACTGCATGGCGCACTGCGGTTACGAGCCCACCGCCGTCCTCGCCACCATGGGCTCCCTGAAGGAGTCGCTGCGCGCGATGCGTGAGACGGTCAGCGGAAACCGGGAGTGACCTGATGACCGCCATCCCCTTGGGTGTTCCCGGGGTACCGGCCCGGCCGATCGCCGAGCGGCGACGGTCGCGACGGATCCAGGTCGGACCGGTGGCGGTCGGGGGCGGGGCCCCGGTGTCGGTGCAGTCGATGACCACCACCCGCACGTCCGACATCGGCGCCACCCTGCAGCAGATCGCCGAACTCACCGCGTCCGGCTGCCAGATCGTCCGCGTCGCCTGCCCCACGCAGGACGACGCGGACGCCCTCGCGACCATCGCGCGCAAGTCGCAGATCCCGGTGATCGCGGACATCCACTTCCAGCCCAAGTACGTGTTCGCCGCGATCGAGGCGGGCTGTGCGGCCGTACGCGTCAATCCCGGCAACATCAAGCAGTTCGACGACAAGGTCAAGGAGATCGCGCGGGCCGCGGCCGACCACGGCACGCCGATCCGGATCGGGGTCAACGCGGGCTCGCTGGACCGGCGACTGCTCCGGAAGTACGGGAAGGCCACGCCCGAGGCGCTGGTGGAGAGCGCCCTGTGGGAAGCGTCGCTGTTCGAGGAGCACGGCTTCCGGGACATCAAGATCTCGGTGAAGCACAACGACCCCGTGGTGATGGTCAGCGCCTATCAGCTGCTCGCCGAGCAGTGCGACCACCCGCTGCACCTGGGAGTCACGGAGGCCGGTCCCGCCTTCCAGGGCACGATCAAGTCGGCGGTGGCCTTCGGGGCGCTGCTCAGCCGGGGGATCGGCGACACGATCCGGGTGTCCCTGTCGGCGCCGCCCGCCGAGGAGGTCAAGGTCGGCATCCAGATCCTGGAGTCCCTGGGCCTGCGGCAGCGGCGTCTGGAGATCGTCTCGTGCCCCTCCTGCGGGCGCGCCCAGGTCGACGTCTACAAGCTGGCCGACGAGGTGACGGCGGGCCTGGAGGGCATGGAGGTGCCGCTGCGGGTGGCCGTCATGGGATGTGTGGTCAACGGTCCCGGCGAGGCGCGGGAGGCGGACCTGGGGGTCGCCTCCGGCAACGGCAAGGGGCAGATCTTCGTGAAGGGCGAGGTCGTCAGGACCGTGCCCGAGTCGAGGATCGTGGAGACCCTCATCGAGGAGGCGATGAAGATCGCCGAGCGGATGGAGCAGGACGGCGTCGGGTCGGGGGAGCCGGCCGTCACCGTGAGTTGAGCACCACGGACCGAAGGGGGCCCGCACATGACGATTCTGGAGAGCATCCGGGGACCACGCGACCTGAAGGCGCTGTCCGAGCCGGAACTTCGGCAACTGTCCGAGGAGATCAGGGAGTTCCTGGTGCACGCGGTCGCCAGGACCGGCGGGCACCTCGGGCCCAACCTGGGGGTGGTGGAACTCACCGTCGCCCTGCACCGGGTCTTCGAGTCGCCGGTCGACCGCATCGTGTGGGACACCGGCCATCAGAGCTATGTGCACAAGCTCCTGACGGGGCGTCAGGACTTCTCCAAGCTGCGCGGCAAGGGCGGCCTGTCCGGCTACCCCTCGCGCGAGGAGTCCGAGCACGACATCGTCGAGAACAGCCACGCCTCCACCGCGCTGGGCTGGGCGGACGGGCTCGCCAAGGCCCGCCAGGTGCAGGGCGGGAAGGGCCATGTCGTCGCGGTCATCGGCGACGGTGCGCTGACCGGCGGGATGGCCTGGGAGGCGCTGAACAACATCGCGGCCGCCAAGGACCGGCCGCTGATCATCGTCGTCAACGACAACGAGCGGTCCTACGCCCCGACCATCGGCGGCCTGGCCAACCACCTCGCCACCCTGCGCACCACCGACAGCTACGAACGGGTCCTGGCCTGGGGCAAGGACGTCCTGCTGCGCACGCCCCTGGTCGGCCACACCCTCTACGAGTCCCTGCACGGCGCCAAGAAGGGCTTCAAGGACGCCTTCGCCCCGCAGGGCCTGTTCGAGGACCTGGGCCTGAAGTACGTCGGGCCCATCGACGGGCACGACATCGGCGCCGTCGAGTCCGCGCTGCGCCGCGCGAAGCGCTTCCACGGGCCCGTCCTGGTGCACTGCCTCACGGAGAAGGGCCGCGGCTACGAACCCGCCCTCGCGCACGAGGAGGACCACTTCCACACCGTCGGTGCGATGGACCCGCTCACCTGCGAGTCCCTCGTCCCCGCGGGCGGGCCTTCCTGGACGTCGGTGTTCGGCGACGAGATCGTGAAGATCGGGGAGGAGCGCGAGGACGTCGTGGCGATCACGGCGGCCATGCTGCACCCGGTGGGGCTCGGCAGGTTCGCCCAGCGGTTCCCGGACCGGGTCTGGGACGTCGGCATCGCCGAGCAGCATGCCGCGGTGTCCGCGGCGGGGCTCGCCACCGGCGGGGTCCATCCCGTCGTCGCCGTCTACGCCACCTTCCTCAACCGCGCCTTCGACCAGCTCCTGATGGACGTGGCCCTGCACAAGTGCGGGGTGACCTTCGTCCTGGACCGGGCGGGGGTCACCGGAGTCGACGGCGCCTCCCACAACGGCATGTGGGACATGTCGATCCTCCAGGTCGTGCCCGGCCTCAGGATCGCCGCGCCGCGCGACGCCGACCAGCTGCGGGCGCAGCTGCGGGAAGCCGTCGCCGTGGACGACGCGCCGACCCTCGTCCGGTTCCCCAAGGAGTCGGTGGGCCCGGCGATCCCGGCGGTGGACCGGGTCGGCGGCCTGGACGTGCTGCACCGCGGGGAGCGGCCCGAGGTGCTGCTGGTCGCCGTCGGCGTGATGGCCCCCGTCTGCCTCCGGGCCGCGGAGCTGCTCGCGGCCCGGGGCATCGACTGCACGGTGGTGGACCCACGCTGGGTCAAGCCCGTCGACCCGGCGCTGCCCGCGCTGGCCGCCGGGCACCGGCTGGTGGCCGTCGTGGAGGACAACAGCCGGGCCGCCGGAGTGGGCGCCGCCGTGGCGCTGGCCCTCGGTGACGCCGACGTCGACGTGCCGGTACGGCGCTTCGGCATCCCCGAGCAGTTCCTCGCCCACGCCAAACGCGGCGAGGTACTGGCCGACATCGGCCTCACCCCCGTCGAGGTCGCCGGACGGATCGGCGCGAGCCTGGCCGTCCAGGAGCCAGTCAAGGAGACAGCGGAATGACCACGGAGTTCGACCTCGGCGCACTGCTGGCCGAGCGCGGAGCCGAGCGCTACGAGCTGCACGGCAGATACCTGAACCACCAGCTCCCGCGCATGCTGCACACCATCGGCTTCGACAAGGTCTACGAGCGCGCCGAGGGCGCCTACTTCTGGGACGCCGAGGGCCAGGAACACCTGGACATGCTCGCCGGGTTCGGGGTGATGGGCCTCGGCCGCCATCACCCCGTCGTCCGCAAGGCGCTGCACGACGTCCTCGACGCCCAGCTCGCCGACCTCACCCGCTTCGACTGCCAGCCCCTGCCCGGACTGCTCGCCGAGAAGCTGCTCGCGCACAGCCCGCACCTGGACCGGGTGTTCTTCGGCAACAGTGGCACGGAGGCGGTCGAGACCGCGCTGAAGTTCGCCCGGCGGGCGACCGGCAAGGCGCGCGTCCTGTACTGCGACCACTCCTTCCACGGCCTGACCACCGGCTCCCTGTCCGTCAACGGCGAGGACGGCTTCCGCGACGGCTTCGGGCCGCTGCTGTCCGACACCGCCGTCCCCCTCGGTGACCTCGACGCCCTGGCCCGGGAGCTGAAGAAGGGCGACGTCGCCGCCCTGATCGTCGAGCCGATCCAGGGCAAGGGCGTGCACGAGGCCCCGCCCGGCTATCTGCGGGCCGCCCAGGACCTGTTGCACCGGCACAAGGCGCTGCTCATCGCCGACGAGGTGCAGACCGGGCTCGGCCGGACCGGGGACTTCTACGCCTACCAGCACGAGGACGGGGTCGAGCCGGACCTGGTCTGCGTGGCCAAGGCGCTCTCCGGCGGCTATGTGCCGGTCGGCGCCACCCTCGGCAAGGACTGGATCTTCAAGAAGGTCTACTCCTCGATGGACCGGGTGCTGGTGCACTCGGCGAGCTTCGGCTCCAACGCACAGGCCATGGCGGCCGGCCTCGCCGTGCTCTCGGTCATCGAGAACGAGCAGATCGTCGCGAACGCCCGCGCCACCGGCGAGCTGCTGAAGTCCCGGCTCGCGGCCCTGGTCGACAAGTACGAGCTGCTCGCCGACGTACGCGGCCGGGGCCTGATGATCGGCATCGAGTTCGGCCGGCCCTCCTCCCTGAAGCTGCGCAGCCGGTGGACCATGCTCCAGGCGGCCCGCAAGGGACTCTTCGCGCAGATGGTCGTCGTACCGCTGCTCCAGCGGCACCGGATCCTCACCCAGGTCTCCGGCGACCATCTGGAGGTGATCAAGCTGATTCCGCCGCTGATCGTCGGGGAGCGGGAGGTCGAGCGGTTCGTGGACGCCTTCACCGAGGTGATGGACGACGCGCACAGCGGGGGCGGGCTGATGTGGGACTTCGGCAAGACGCTGGTGAAGCAGGCCGTCGCCAACCGGTAGGGCCACCCCGTGGCGGGCTTGCCTCTGAGGCAAGGAATTTGCCGTAGAGGCAAGGCTCCGGCTGAATGGAGGGCATGAGCTCCCCCGAGACCGGGCCGGACGGCGACCTGCCCGCGGTGGCGCCGCAGCTGCGAGCCCTGCGACGCCAGGCCGCCCTCACCCTGGAGGCCGCGGCCCGCGCCGCCGGTCTGTCGCCGGCCCACCTGTCCCGTCTGGAGACGGGACAGCGCCAGCCCTCGCTGCCGATGCTGCTCTCGCTCGCGCGCATCTACGGTACGACCGTCTCGGAACTGCTCGGCGAGACGGTCGCCGACCGGGACGCCGTCATCCGCGCCGCCGACATGGAACCGACGGCGGCCGGCGGCTGGACGTACCGGCAGGCGGGCGCGCCAGGCCGGGGGATGCAGGCGCTGCGGCTGCACGTCCCCTTCGGCTCCCAGGGCGACATCGTGCGGGTGCACCCCGGCGAGGAATGGCTCTACGTCCTCACCGGGCGGCTGAGGCTGCGCCTCGGGGACACCGCGCACCGGCTCGCACCGGGCGACAGCGCCCACTTCGACTCGCTCACCCCGCACCGCATCGCCGCCCTGGACCCGGACGGCGTGGAGCTGCTGTTCGTCCACACCCTGCTGCAGAGCCCCACGGCCGCCCTGTGCCTGGGCCCGACCCCCGGAGAGACGCCATGAGCGACATGGAGGAGAAGTTCCCGCGCGCCCTGTGGATCCGGCTGGTCATCTACCTGGCGGTGGGCCATGTCTTCGCCGCGTTCATCTATCTGCTCTTCGAGCTGGGGGCCGGGCAGTAGCCGCCGGGCTCAGTCGAGCAGCCGCTCCCGCAGCCGCTCCCGGATCTCCGGGGTGATGCCGAGCCCCTGCTCCAGGTAGGTGTCGACGTCGCCCCAGGTCTCCTCGATGGTGTCGAAGGCCGCCGTGAGGTACTCGGCGCGCGCGTCGAAGAGCGGGCTGAGCAGCTCCATGACCTCGGGGGTGTGGGTGTTGTTGCGCTGCACCTTGTAGCGGCGGTGCTTGGCGTTGGACTCCAGGTAGTCGGCGAGGATCGCTTCTCGCTCCACGCCGAGGGCGAGCAGCGTCACCGCGATCGACAGGCCGGCCCGGTCCTTGCCCGCCGCGCAGTGCATCAGGGCCGGAACGCTGTCCTCGGCCAGGGAACGCAGCACCTGGGAGTGCTCGGCGGTGCGCTCCTTGACGATCGTGCGGTACGACTCGATCATCCGGTTCGCGGCCTTGCCGTCGTCGAGGATCTGCCGCAGCTGCTCGATCTCGCCGTCGCGGACCATCTTCCAGAACTCGGCGCCGTCCGCGGGGTCCGACAGCGGGAGGTTCACATTCCGGACACCCGTGAGCTCGACGTCGGGGCCCTCCAGCTTCTGGTCCGCCACATTGCGGAAGTCGAAGATCGTGTGCAGGCCGAGGGAGTCGAGGAACGCCGTGTCCTGCTCGGTCGCGTGCGCGAGGTGGCCGCTGCGGAACAGCACGCCGTAGCGCACCCGCCGTCCGTCCGTGGTCGGCAGCCCGCCCACGTCACGGAAGTTGCGCACTCCGGCCAGCTCGGGCTCGGTCGACGGGACCTGCTGCGTCACTGGGGCTCCTCCCACCGGATCCCGCCGGCTCGGCTCGCCGACGGGCACGCCTTGACGATACGACATGCATACCGGCCGCTCATTGAATGCGGCAAAACGGGCGAACACCGTGGAAATCCTGCTGATTCATCGCGGGTTAGCGCGTCGACCATGATGTGACAGTTCTCCATCTGCGCCGCTTCTGAGCGTTCTGTCCGAATTGCAGCCTTCCTTCCAACTCGCTCTGGAATAAAGGGGTGTGGAGCAGCGTCACGTGAGCAGCGTCATATCCGTGACCGAGTGTCGCCCGTCATGTTCACGTAATTCACCCGTTTCTCAAGGGCGTTTGCGGGAACGGCCCCTCCTTAATGCACGCAAAGTGACGAGGAATTCCCACAAGGGATCAAGAGGTACGGCTTCATGTGGAACCTTCTGCTTGTCCCTTTGCGTCTTGGTCGCTTACGTTCGCCACCACTCCGAGCGGAACGCCTAATCCTGCCGCTGCTCGGAACCCGCACCCACTCACCCGTGCACGGCAGGAGCGGGGGACCCACAGGCACCACCGCCTGGTCCGGTTCCCGGAACAGGCTCGGGGTCAAGTCGCGCCCAGCGCGCGGCCGGACATCTCCAGTCCGCACCCGACAGCTCACCTCGTAGGCGCCGGAGAGGAAATCGCCATGCCCGCGAAGGGTAAGCACCGCCGTCCCAAGGCCCTGCGCTTCACTCGCTCGATCGCCGTCGCCGGCACCGGTGGCGCCGCACTCGCCCTCCCGCTCCTGGGGGCCACCGGCGCCCACGCGGCCCCGTCGCAGTCCGTTCCGGAGAAGGCCGTTCAGTCGGTCCAGACCGCGGACAAGAAGGCGGCCGAGAAGAAGGCCACCGCGAAGAAGGCCACCGCCACGACGTACACGGTGCGCTCGGGGGACTACCTTTCGAAGATCGCGAACGAGCAGAACGTCAGCGGTGGCTGGGAGAAGCTCTACGCGGACAACCGTGAGGCCGTCGGCGACGACCCGGCGCTGATCCACCCCGGCCTGAAGCTGTCGATCGGCAAGAGAGCCGCCACGACGGACACCGCCGAGAAGCCGGCCGCCAAGTCCTCCACGAAGTCCTCGTCCGCCGAGTCCTCCTCGTCGAGCTCCGCCAAGTCCTCCGAGGCCGCGGAGTCCTCGCAGGCTCCGGAGTCCGAGGCGGCCACCACCTCGCAGGCCGCGCAGAGCTCCGCCGGCGGCTTCAGCTCCCCCGTCTCCGGCGCCGGGGTCGGCACCGCCTACAAGGTCGCGGGCAGCATGTGGTCCAGCGGCTACCACACCGGCGTCGACTTCGTCGTGCCGACCGGCACCTCCCTGAAGGCCGTGGGCGCGGGCACCGTCGTCTCGGCCGGCTGGGCCGGCGCGTACGGCAACCAGGTCGTCATCCGGCTCGCCGACGGCCACTACGCGCAGTACGCCCACCTGTCCTCGCTGTCCGTCTCCAGCGGCCAGTCGGTGACGGCGGGCCAGCAGGTCGGTCTCTCCGGCTCGACCGGCAACTCGACCGGCCCGCACCTGCACTTCGAGATCCGCACCACGCCGGACTACGGCTCGGACGTCGACCCGGTCGCCTACCTCCGCGCGAAGGGCGTCTCCGTCTGACGGACGCGCCGCTGAGGAACCACCTGTCCGACACGCCACCGAAGGCCGGACCCAGATCCCCGGGTCCGGCCTTCGGTGTTTTTATTCCGGAATTGGTGAAGCCTTGAAGAGTGGGGTATCTCACCGACCGTCAACCCCTGCCTACGGTCGCGTAGGTCACATTAGAAGGTGAATCATGACCCGGTGTGGCAGACGATTCGAAGAGTGACAACAGAGCAGTGATCGGGTCGTACGTGGCGCTGGGGGACAGCTTCACCGAGGGCGTCGGCGACCCCGGCCCGGACGGGGCGTTCGTCGGCTGGGCCGACCGGTTCGCGGTACTGCTCGCGGACCGCCGCCCCGAGGGGGATTTCCGCTACACGAACCTGGCCGTACGCGGGAAGCTGCTGGACCAGATCGTGGCCGACCAGCTCCCGAGGGCGCTCGAACTCGCCCCGGACCTGGTCTCGTTCTGCGCCGGCGGCAACGACATCATCCGGCCCGGCACCGACCCCGACGAGGTCGCCGAGCGGTTCGAGCGGGCCGTGGCCCGGCTCACCGAGGCCGCCGGCACCGTCATGGTGACCACCGGCTTCGACACCCGTGGCGTGCCGGTGCTGAAGCATCTGCGCGGCAAGATCGCCACGTACAACCTCCATGTCCGGGCCATCGCCGACCGGTACGGCTGCCCGGTGCTGGACCTGTGGTCCCTCAAGACCGTGCAGGACCGGCGCGCCTGGGACACCGACCGGCTGCATCTGTCGCCCGAGGGGCACACGCGGGTGGCGCTGCGCGCGGGACAGGTCCTCGGTCTGGAGGTACCGGCCGACCCGGACCAGCCCTGGCCGCCGCTGCCGCCGCGCGGGACCCTGGAGATCCGGCGCGACGATGTGCAGTGGGCACGCGAGTACCTGGTGCCGTGGTTCGGGCGGCGGCTGCGGGGGGAGTCGTCGGGCGACCATGTGATCGCCAAGGGCAGTCTGTCGCCGGGCGACATCAGGATGTGGATCGAGACGGCCGTCTGAGGCAGGCGCGGGGCCGGGGCGGGCTCGACCAGTGAGGTGACGGCGGGGGAGTGGTGCACGCGCGCGTGCGGACCCCGGTGCTGGGATGGGCCCGTCCCGTCCGCACGCCCGGAAGGTCGGCCATGACCGTACCGCTGCCCCGTCCCACCGCCACCGTCGCCGTCGCCCTCCTCGCCCTCGGTCTGCCGCTCCTCGCGGCCGCTCCGGCGACCGCGCTGGCCGGCGCCGGTGCCGCGCCGGCGAGCCCCGCTGCTGTTTCGGTGACGGCTCCGGCCGGCCCCGCCGCCTCGGCCGTGCGCAGCTCGCCGGTGTCGTCGACCATCACGGTGACCGGGGTCGGCTCCGCGACCGCCGTTCCCGATCTGGCCGTCGTCAGCGTCGGCGTCGAGGCCGTCGGCAAGACCGCGCAGGCCGCCCAGGACGCCCAGAGCAAGGCCGCGAACGCCCTGCTGAACGCGGTGCGCGAGCGCGGGGTGGCCGAGCAGGACGTGCGTACCGAGGGGCTGTCCCTGACGCCGGTGTACAAGTACCAGGACGGCAACTCCACGCTGACGGGGTATCAGGCCGCGCAGAACTTCTCCCTGAAGATCCGCATGGTGGCGCGGACCGGCCTGATCCTGCAGTCCGTCACGGACGCCACCGGCGACGCGGGCCGTATCCACGGGGTCGTCTTCGACGTCGCCGACCGCACCGAACTGCGGGCACGCGCGCGTACGGCCGCGCACAAGGACGCGCACGCCAAGGCGCTCCAGTACGCCCGGCTCAGCGGACGGCACCTGGGCCGGCTGATCTCGCTCACCGAGGGCGTGTCGGGCGGCCCCTCCCCGGTCCCGGCCCCCGCCGACGTGGCCGGGAGCGGGGTGGGCGTGCCGATCGCGCCCGGCGAGATCCAGGACGACGTCCGGGTCACGGCCGTCTACGAGCTGGACTGATTCCGGGGTTCACCGCGCCGCCGCGGTCAACGCCTCCCGCTCCACACCCAGTTCCCGGGCCAGCGCCTCGTCGGCCCACTCCTGCGCACGCGCGCGGGACAGCGCGCCCGGGTAGGACGTCCGCTGGACGGCGAGCCCGTCGAGCAGGGCCGTCCGGCGCAGGGCCGCGCCGGCCGGGTCGGGGCAGCGGAACTCGCCCGCGGCCACCCCTTCGGCGATGACCTCGGCGAGGGCCGCCTTCCACTGCGTGTCGAGGGTCTGGGTGACCTCGCGCAGCGCGGGTTCGCGCAGCGCCGCGGCCCAGCCCTCGATCCACAGCCGCCAGCCCTTGGCCTGGCCGGTGGGCGCGTACCGGCGCACGGGCGCGCGCAACCGGCGCAGCGCGGTCGTCCGGCGCCCGAGCAGCTTGCGCAACTGGGCCAGGGTCCTCGGCCGCGTGGGCGAAGGCGGCGGCGACCAGCTTCTCCTTGCTGGAGAAGTGGTACAGCACCAGAACGTTGCTCACGCCGAGCGCCGACGCCACGTCGGCGATCCTCACCGCCGCCACGCCCGGCGTACCGGGGCCCAAGGAACAGGGTGAGGCGCGTGACGAGGGTGCGGTCGAGTGTGGCGGGCCGGGCCGAGGGCGTTGTCGGAGGGGCCGACCATAATGGGATGCCTCGACGACTCCACATGGAGGTACCGTGACCGGTTTCCGTTCCCTGAGCTCCGTGCTCCGTGCGCTGGAGCCGGCGGGCTTCGGCGCGGAGCCGAGCGGCGAGCGCCTGGCGCGCATCCGCAGATCGCCCCACTTCAAGGACGGCGTCTTCCAGAACCCCGGAGGACTCGCCCGGACCCGGCCCTCCGGCTCGATGCTGGAGTTCGCCAAGGTCTTCTTCGCCAAGGACGAGCGCCCGCGCAGATCCCCCCGCGGCAGCGTGCCCGTGCACTCCACCACGCTCGCCGACCTCGCGCGCCCGCCCGCCACCGGACTGCGCATCACCTGGATGGGCCACTCCAGCGTGCTCGCGGAGATCGACGGGCACCGGGTGCTCTTCGACCCCGTCTGGGGCGAGCGCTGCTCCCCGTTCTCCTTCGCCGGGCCCAAGCGACTGCACCCGGCGCCGCTGCCGCTGGCCGCGCTCGGCCCGGTCGACGTCGTCGTCATCTCGCACGACCACTACGACCACCTGGACCTGCCCTCCATCAGGGCGCTGGCCGGCACGGACACCGTGTTCGCCGTGCCGCTCGGCGTCGGCGCCCACCTGGAGCGCTGGGGCGTCTCCCCCGACCGGCTGCGCGAGCTGGACTGGCACGAGTCGGCCAAGGTCGGCGGGCTCACCCTTACCGCCACCCCGGCCCGGCACTTCTGCGGCCGCGGTCTGCGCAACACCCAGCACACGCTGTGGGCCTCCTGGTCCGTGGCCGGCTCCGAGCACCGGATCTTCCACAGCGGCGACACCGGGTACTTCGAGGGCTTCAAGGACATCGGCGCCGCGTACGGCCCGTTCGACACGACGATGATCCAGATCGGCGCGTACAGCGACTTCTGGCCGGACATCCACATGACGCCCGAGGAGGGCATGCGCGCCCACCTCGACCTCCAGGGCGGACAGCCGCACGGCGTGCTGCTGCCGATCCACTGGGCCACCTTCAACCTCGCCACGCACGCGTGGGCGGAGCCCGGGGAGTGGACCCGGGACGCCGCCGACGAGGCCGGCCAGGCGGCCGCCTTCCCGCGGCCCGGCGAGCCGTTCGAGCCCGCCGGACTGCTGCCCGTCCAGCCCTGGTGGCGCTCGCTCTCGGCGCCGCTCCCGCACCCTTGGCGCCGTCCGGAGCCGGTGGCCGCGCCCGAGGAGGGCGCCCGCGGTGACCTCGATCTGGCCGGTGACCGCTGAGCAGCGGCAGACACACCCCGACACGGCGGGTGACGGTCGGGCCAAAACCCCCGAGGGTGTGAAAGCGGCGTCGGCGGGTTGACGCCGGTCGGAGAAACGGCGGACGACGAGGGCCGGGAAGCGAAGGGCTTCCCGGCCCTCGTCGTCCGCCTGTGACCACTTCCGATCAGGTGTGATCGATGCTTTTGCGTTCGGTGGCGGGATCCGCTTCGGGCGGTCGATCTGCCGTACGAGCGCTCATACCAGAGGTGGATGCTCCGCGTACGAGTTTGTCAACTGCCCACCGCACCTGATGCGTTGCCGACTACTGTCAGTGTCCGTCGGGCGACGCAGGGCCGAATTCCTCGGTCCCGCCGACCGACACCGCGATGGCGCCGCGCCCGCCCGCGCCCCGGCCCGGTGGCGCGCCCGACGGACAGTACGAGGACACCGATGTCTCACCTCCGCGCACCGGCCGCACGCGCAGACCGCCGTGAGGGCGGGCGGCACGGTCGGCCGGTCGCCCGCCCCGCCCCGAGCCTGCCCGAGACGCACATACGGCCGCAGCTCCTGCGGCTCGCCGTGCTGCCCCCGGTCGCGGTCGCCCTCGCCGGCTGCGCGGCCGTGCTGTTCACCGTCCGCACCACCGGCGCCCGGCCGGGCCTCACCCTGTGGGGCATGCTCGCCGGCGCCGGCGCGGTCGCCCTCTCGGGGATCGTGATCGCCGCCGTGGCCGCCGACCGCACCGCCAGGTATGTCAGCGAACGCATCGGCGCCCTGCGCCGCAGCAGCGCCCGCGGCGAGGCCGACCTGCGCGCCCTGGTCGAATCCCTGCGCCGGGGCGACAGCCCGCCCCGGCGCAAACCGCGCAGCGGCCCGCCCGAGGACGCCGACGACCTCGAACTGCTCGCCGCCGACCTGGCCCGCGCCCACGACGGGGCCGTCACCGCCGTCGTCCAGGCCGCACAGCTGTCCAGCCAGGCCGGCAGCGAACAGAAGCTGGAGGTCTTCGTCAACCTCGCCCGGCGCCTGCAGTCGCTGGTGCACCGCGAGATCTCGATCCTCGACGAGCTGGAGAACGAGATCGAGGACCCCGACCTGCTCAAGGGCCTCTTCCACGTCGACCACCTCGCCACCCGGATCCGCCGCCACGCCGAGAACCTCGCCGTCCTCGGCGGTGCCGTCTCGCGCCGCCAGTGGAGCAACCCGGTCTCCATGACCGAGGTGCTGCGCTCGGCCATCGCCGAGGTCGAGCAGTACTCCCGGGTCAAGCTCGTGCCGCCGATCGAGGGCACCCTGCGCGGACACGCCGTCGCCGACGTCATCCATCTGCTCGCCGAACTCGTGGAGAACGCCACCGTGTTCTCCGCCCCGCACACCCAGGTGCTGCTGCGCGCCAACCTCGTCACCTCCGGGCTCGCCGTCGAGGTCGAGGACCGCGGCCTGGGCATGCCCGTCGGCGAACAGGAGCGGATGAACGCCCTGCTCGCCGACCCCGACCAGGTCAACGTCGCCAGCCTGCTGGCGGACGGCCGCATCGGCCTGTTCGTGGTCTCCCAGCTCGCCAAGCGGCACGGCATCAACGTCCGGCTCCAGACCAACATCTACGGCGGAGTGCAGGCCGTCCTCGTCGTACCGCAGGGCCTGCTCGGCAGCGCGCCCGGCGGCACCGGGACCGCCGTAGCCCCGCAAGCGCCGCAGCCGCAGGTGGCCGGGCCGCCCCCCGCACACGCCCCGTCGCAGCGGCCGGGCCCCCGGGCCGCGACGCCCAGGGCGAACGGCTCCGGGCCCGTGCCGTTGCCGGTGCGCGGCGCCCATGAGGAGCGGCGCACCATCGCGGAGGCCGTGCCCGGCATCAGCCCCGAGGACCGGGCGGTCGTCGCCGAGCACACCGTCGCGCCGCCCATCCCGCGCTCCAGTGCCGTGCGCGGCACCATGGGCAAGCCCCACCTGCCCAAGCGCCGCGCCCAGGAACACCTCGCCCCCCAACTGCGCGACGGTCCCGCGCCACGGCAGGAACCCGAGCACCTCGCCGGACACGACCCCGGACTGATGGCCGCCTTCCAGCGCGGCGTCGGCCTCGCCGAGGCCCAGCAGCACCTGGAGTCCGAGCACCCGGACCAGCTCGGACCCGACGCCCTCGCCGCGGACTTCACGGCCGCGGACTTCACGGCGGCGGACGTGACGCCGGCGCGCATACCCCAGGCGAGCCCCGCGCACCTGTCCCGCCCCGAGCACACCAACCGGCACGACGGGAGCGCATCAGCCGGATGACCACGCACGCACCCACCCCCACCCCCACGCCCAGGTCCTGTCCCAGCGCTCCCGCTGACCTTCGTACCTCAAGGAGTCGATCCACCATGGCGAGCGAAGCGCCGACCGGCCATGCATCCGATCTCGACTGGCTGATGAGCGGCCTCGTGCAGCGCGTACCGCACACCAGCAGCGCGGTGCTCCTGTCCTGCGACGGGCTCGTGAAGTCGGTCCACGGCCTCGACGCGGACAGCGCCGACCACATGGCGGCCCTCGCCTCCGGTCTGTACTCCCTCGGCCGCAGCGCCGGGGTCCGCTTCGGTGACGGCGGAGACGTCCGCCAGGTCGTCGTCGAACTCGACTCCACCCTGCTGTTCGTCACCACCGCCGGATCCGGCACCTGTCTGGCCGTGCTGGCCGGACGCGAGGCCGACGCCGCCGTGCTCGGCTACGAGATGGCGATGCTGGTCAAGAGCGTCCGCCCCTATCTGGTGACCGCGCCCCGCCACCACGCCGTCGAACCGTCGGCGTCGAGGCCTTGAGCGTGGCGGCGGCCGGTGACGGGCCCTGGCTCGATGACGCGGCCGGACGGCTGGTGCGCCCCTTCACGGTCAGCAACGGCCGGACCCGGCCCACCGTCGCCCTCGACCTGATCTCCCAGGTGATGGCCACCGGGGCGACCCCCCTCGGCTATCTGGGCCCTGAACACACGGAGGCGCTCGACTCATGCCGCGCCCCCGTATCGGTCGCCGAGGTCGCGGCCCACCTGAAGCTGCCGGCGGCAGTGACCAAGGTGCTGCTGGCGGACCTCGTCGACTGCGGGGCGCTCACCACCAAGCCCCCCGAGTTCCACCACAACCCCACTGACCGGGCCCTTCTGGAGGCAGTGCTCGATGGACTACGACGACAGCTCTGACTACGCCGACGGCGCCGACCCCTTCCCCACCGCACTGAAGATCCTCGTGGCGGGCGGGTTCGGGGTCGGCAAGACGACCTTCGTCGGCGCGGTCAGCGAGATCGCACCGCTCAGCACCGAGGAACTGCTCACCACGGTCAGCGCCGCGACCGACAATCTCGACGGCATCGAGAACAAGGTCGAGACCACGGTCGCCATGGACTTCGGCCGCATCACGCTCGACCCCCAACATGTCCTGTACCTGTTCGGCACGCCCGGACAGGAGCGGTTCTGGTTCATGTGGGACGAGCTCTGCGAAGGCGCCCTCGGCGCGGTCGTCCTCGCCGACACCCGGCGCCTGGAGGACTGCTTCGCCGCCGTCGACTTCTTCGAGCAGCGCGGCCTCGGCTTCATCCTCGCCATCAACGACTTCGACGGCGCCTACCGCTACGACCCCGAGGAGGTGCGCGCCGCCATCGACCTCGACCCCGGGGTCCCCGTCGTGCGCTGCGACGCCCGGATCTCCAGCTCGGGCGTCCAGACCCTGCTGACCCTCGTCAAACACCTCATCGCGCACGCTCCGGCCCCCGCGACCGGCTACGGCGCCCATATGTGATCCCCGCACACCCCACGGAGCCCTCCTATGCCATACGCCCACACCCCCGGAGCGCGCCGATGAGCTACGACCCGCCCCGCCCGGCCGGTCGACTGCTGCTCACGCCCGAGGACAAGGAGGCACCCGCCCGAGCGGACCGGCTGCGCCGACTCGGCCTCGGCGAGCGGACGGAACCCGTCCTCGACGCCTACGCCGCCGCCCTCGCCGAGATGACCGGGGCGCCGTACGCCATGGTCAACTTCATCGACGAGAACCGGCAGTTCTTCGCGGGCCTGCATCTCCCGGCGGCCGCGCTGTTCGTGAAGGGCGACGGCACCAGTCCGCGGGTCGGCCGCACCCTGCCGCGCGACCACGGGTTCTGCCCCCATGTGGTGGTCCGGCGCAAGGCGCTCGTCCTGGAGGACGTCTGCGACTATCCGCGGTTCGCGGGCAACCCGGTGGTCGACGAGTTCGGCATCCGCTCCTACCTCGGCGCACCGCTGATCGACACCACGGGGATGGTGCTCGGCACCGTGTGCGTCGCCGACGTGCAGCCACGGCCGTGGGGGAGACCGGGCCTGGAGGCGATCAAGGCGTCGGCCGCGGATCTCGTCGCCCGGCTGGAACGACGGGCGGCCGACGACCTGCCGCTGCCCTGAGACCTGGTCCGGTCTAGAAGCCCCGCCAGACGTTGTCGAACGCGGAGTCCTCGATCGACCGCCGCTGCCGTACGGCCTCCAGTTCCATCACCGCGTCGCCCACGGCGGCCAGCACCGTCGTGACCGTGTCGTCGGTGAGGTCCTCGGCGGTGTCGGCCGGGTCCGCCAGGCCGGCGGCCGCGGCGAGCGCGGCGAGGACGGGCTCACCGGACGCCCGGCGCTCCTCGGCGCCGGCCCGGGCCGGAGAGTCGACGGGCACCGCCCGGCCGGACCCCCGCGGGAAGCGGGGGCCGCGCCCGCGGGCAGCCAGGCCGGTCCGCTCCAGATCGTCGACGTAGGCAGCGAAGAGCCCGGAGCCCCGCCGCCACAGCCAGTCCGTGACGGTCTCGTACGGCTCCTTCCGCAGCAGCGCCGCGGCGGCCTCGTCCAGCAGCCGGTCGCCCGTCGCCGTCGTCGCGCCCGGTACGAGGCGGTCGTCGTCCAGCGTGAGCGCCCCGGCCTCGACCAGGTCCAGCACCTCGGCTCCCGCGAGCGCGAGCGAGAGATCGCCCTGCTCCACGGAACGGCCGGGCGCCGGGTCCAGGGCGACGAGCGCGAGATCCCGTGCGGTGTTCATGTGCGGCTCCAGGTCGGTCGGCCGGTGCGGTGTGCCCCGTTGATTGTTGCCTCCTTCGGTCCTTTTGGGACCGGTGTGAAGGAGATCTGCGGCTCCGCTTAAGAAATCCTCGATGGACCGGGGCGCCGAGGTACGGCAGATTGCTAGGCGATTCCACCCCTCTCCCCGGATGCGGGCGCCTTCGGCATGCCCGCGCCCGGGGCCGTACCCACAGGAGCCGTACGAGTGAAGGCGCTGGTCAAGGAGAAGGCGGAGCCCGGGCTGTGGCTCACGGACGTCCCCGAGCCCGCCGTCGGTCCCGGCGACGTACTCATCAAGGTGCTGCGCACCGGCATCTGCGGCACCGATCTGCACATCCGGTCCTGGGACGGCTGGGCGCGGCAGGCGATCCGCACCCCGCTGGTGCTCGGCCACGAGTTCGTCGGCGAGGTCGTCGACACCGGCCGGGACGTCACCGACATCCGGCCGGGCGACCGGGTCAGCGGCGAGGGGCATCTGGTGTGCGGCAAGTGCCGCAACTGCCTGGCCGGACGGCGGCACCTGTGCCGGGCCACGATCGGGCTCGGGGTGGGGCGCGACGGCGCGTTCGCCGAGTACGTCGTGCTGCCCGCCGCCAACGTCTGGGTGCACCGGGTCCCGGTCGACCTCGATGTGGCCGCGATCTTCGACCCGTTCGGCAACGCCGTGCACACCGCGCTGTCCTTCCCGCTGGTCGGCGAGGACGTCCTGATCACCGGCGCGGGCCCGATCGGTCTGATGGCCGCCGCCGTCGCCCGGCACGCGGGCGCCCGCAACGTCGTGATCACCGACGTCAGTGAGGAGCGGCTGGATCTCGCCCGCAAGATCGGCGTGAGCCTGGCCCTGAACGTGGCGGAGACCGGGATCGCGGACGGCCAGCGGGAGCTGGGGCTGCGTGAGGGCTTCGACATCGGGCTGGAGATGTCCGGCCGCCCCGAGGCCATGCGCGACATGATCGCCAACATGACGCACGGCGGCCGGATCGCCATGCTCGGTCTGCCCGCCGAGGAGTTCGCGGTGGACTGGGCCCGCATCGTCACCTCGATGATCACCATCAAGGGCATCTACGGCCGCGAGATGTTCGAGACCTGGTACGCGATGTCGGTCCTCCTGGAGGGCGGCCTCGACCTCAGCCCCGTGATCACCGGCCGGTACGGCTTCCGTGACTTCGAGGCGGCCTTCGCCGACGCGGCGAGCGGCCGCGGCGGCAAGGTCATCCTCGACTGGACCGCGTAACCCCTTAGGAGCTTCTTCGATGTTCGACTCCGTGCGCGACGACCTGCGCGTCACCCTCGACGAGATCCGGGCCGCCGGACTGCACAAGCCCGAGCGGGTCATCGGCACCCCGCAGTCCGCGACCGTCGACGTGACCGCGGGCGGCCGTCCCGGCGAGGTCCTCAACTTCTGCGCCAACAACTACCTCGGCCTCGCCGACCACCCCGAGGTGATCGCCGCCGCCCACGCGGCGCTGGACCGCTGGGGCTACGGCATGGCCTCCGTGCGCTTCATCTGCGGTACGCAGGAAGTGCACAAGGAGCTGGAAGCGCGGCTTTCCGCCTTCCTCGGGCAGGAGGACACGATCCTGTACTCCTCCTGCTTCGACGCCAACGGCGGTGTCTTCGAGACCCTGCTCGGCCCCGAGGACGCGGTGATCTCCGACGCCCTCAACCACGCCTCCATCATCGATGGCATCCGGCTGTCCAAGGCCCGCCGGTTCCGCTACGCCAACCGTGATCTGGCCGACCTGGAACGGCAGTTGAAGGATGCCTCCGACGCCCGGCGCCGGCTGATCGTCACCGACGGCGTCTTCTCCATGGACGGCTACGTCGCGCCGCTCGCCGAGATCTGCGACCTCGCCGACCGCTACGACGCCATGGTCATGGTCGACGACTCGCACGCGGTCGGCTTCGTCGGCCCCGGCGGCCGCGGCACCCCCGAGCTGCACGACGTGATGGACCGCGTCGACATCATCACCGGCACCCTCGGCAAGGCCCTCGGCGGAGCCTCCGGCGGCTACGTGGCGGCCCGCGCCGAGATCGTCGCCCTGCTCCGCCAGCGCTCCCGCCCGTACCTCTTCTCCAACACCCTCGCCCCGGTGATCGCCGCGGCCTCCCTGAAGGTGCTCGACCTGCTGGAGTCGGCGGACGACCTGCGCGTCCGGCTGAACGAGAACACCGCGCTGTTCCGCCGCCGGATGACCGAGGAGGGCTTCGACATCCTCCCCGGCGACCACGCCATCGCGCCCGTGATGATCGGGGACGCCGCTGTCGCCGGCCGGCTGGCGGAGCTGCTGCTGGAGCGCGGGGTGTACGTCATCGGCTTCTCCTATCCGGTGGTGCCGCAGGGCCAGGCCCGCATCCGGGTGCAGCTGTCCGCCGCGCACTCCACCGCCGACGTGAACCGGGCCGTGGACGCCTTCGTCGCCGCCCGCGCGGAGCTGACCGCCTGACCTGAGAGAATCGATCCGTGATCGAAGCGCGGCGGCTCCACATCCTCCGTGCGGTGGCCGACCATCGCACCGTGACGGCGGCTGCCGCCGCGCTGTATCTCACGCCCTCGGCCGTGTCGCAGCAGCTCACCGCGCTGGAGCAGGAGACCGGCCACCGCCTGGTGGAGCGCGGCGCCAAGGGCGTACGGCTCACCCCGGCCGGTGAGATCCTGCTGAGCCACACCCACGCCGTCCTCGCCCAGCTGGAGCGCGCCGAGGCGGAGCTGGCCGCCTACGGCTCCGGGGCGGCCGGCACGGTCACCGTCGCCGCCTTCGCGACCGGCATCGCCCAGGTGGTGGCCCCGGCCGTGGCCCGCCTCGCCGCGTCGGCGCCCGGCATCCGGATCCGCGTCCAGGACGCCGAGGGCGACGCCAGCCTGCCGATGGTGCTGGACCGGCAGGTCGACATCGCGGTCGCCGTCGAGTACCGCGGGGCCCCGCCCGCCGACGACCCCCGGCTGAGCCATGTCCCGCTGTACGCCGAGCCCTTCGACGCGGTCGTGCCGATGACGCACCGGCTGGCGGACGCGGCCGAGGTGCCGCTGGGGGAACTGGCCAAGGACTCGTGGATCGGCCCGTACCCCGGCAACCCCTGCCACGACGTGGTCGTGCTCGCCTGCGAGAGCGCCGGCTTCCAGCCGCGCCTGGAGCACTCCTCGGACGACTTCCGCGCGGTGGTGGCGCTGGCCTCCGCGGACGCGGGCGTCGCCCTGGTCCCGCGCTCGGCGCTGACCGGCATGGACCTCACCGGGGTGGTGGTCCGCCCGGTCGACGGCGTGGCGCCCACCCGACGGGTCTTCGCGGCCGTACGCCGCGGCGCCGAGGAGCACCCGCTGATCCGCCCCGTGCTGGACGCCCTGCGGGCGGCGGGCGAGGGGACGGCGTGACGGTCGTTTCATATTTGGGATACAGTCCCGTATGTGAAACAGAGTGTGGAGGTCGACCCCGTCGATGTCCGGCTCGGCGCGCGGCTGGCCGCGCTGCGGGCCGAGCGCGGGTGGTCGCTGGGTGAGGTGGCGGAGCGCAGCGGCGTCAGCAAGTCCACCCTGTCCCGGGCCGAGCGGGCGGAGATCAGCCCCACCGCCGCGCTGCTCAACCGGCTCTGCGGGGTGTACGGGCGGACCATGTCCCAGCTGCTCAGCGAGGTGGAATCCGAGCCCGCGCTGCTGGTGCGGGCCGCGGAGCAGCAGGTCTGGGCGGACCGGGCCTCCGGCTTCGTCCGGCGGTCCGTCTCCCCGCCGCATCCCGGGCTGCGCGGCGAACTCGTCGAGGGCCGGCTCGCCGCGGGCGCCGACATCGCCTACGACCGGCCGCCCGTGCCGGGTCTGGAGCAGCACCTCTGGGTTCTCGAAGGGGAGCTGGAGGTGACGGCGCAGGACGCCCAGCACCACCTGGAGGCGGGGGACTGCCTGCGGTTGCGGGTGTGGGGCCCCACGCGGTTCCGGTGCACCGGAACCGGCGAGGCGCGGTATGTGCTGGCGGTGGTGCTGCCGTGACCGTCCTCCGTCTGGACGAGGGGCAACTGCTGGCCCGTAGCGATGAGTTGGCGAGGTTGCTGGTGGACGCCGTGGCGGGGGGCGCCTCGGTCGGGTTCCTCGCGCCGCTGGACCCGGCCGTCGCGGAGGAGTGGTGGAAAGCCCGGGCTGACGGGCCGTTCGCGGTGTGGGCGGCGGTCGACGGCGGGCGGATCGTCGGCACCGTCAGCCTGGCCTTCCCCGACAAGCCCAACAGCCGCCACCGCGCCGAGCTGGTCAAGCTGATGGTGCACCGGGACGCGCGCGGCCGCGGCCTCGGCCGTACCCTCCTGGCCACCGCCGAGCAGGCGGCCGCCGCCGCGGGCATCACCCTCCTGCACCTCGACACCGAGACCGGCAGCCCCGCCGAGCACCTCTACCGCTCCGCCGGCTGGACCCGGGCCGGGGTGATCCCCGACTACGCGGCGGACCCGGGCGGAGCGCTGCGGCCGACGACGCTGTACTACAAGCAGGTCGGAGCGCCCGTACCCGCCCGGTGATGTCAGTGCGAGCGGTTACGGTGCCTGCCATGCAGGATGCCGAAGACGTACGCCGTACCGCGCTGTCCCTGCCGGACACGACGGAGAAGACCGCCTGGAACATGCCCACGTTCCGGGTGGCGGGGAAGATGTTCGCGACGCTGCCCGAGGACGAGACCTCCATCGCCGTGCGCTGCCCCAAGGAGGAGCGCGACGAACTGGTGCTGGCCGAGCCGGGGAAGTTCTGGATCGCCGGCCACGAGGCGCAGTTCGCCTGGGCGCGGGTCCGGCTCGCGGCGCTGGAGGACGGGGACGAGCTGCGGGACATCCTCGCCGACTCCTGGCGCCAGGCGGCACCCACCCGACTCCTGGAGGCCTACCCGGAGTTGGGGCTTCCGGCCGCGGACTGAAATTCCCTCGGGCGTTGTCAGTGCCGCGTGGCATGATCCGGAGACGTGAGCGGAAGGCGGGGCGGAGGGGGCCCCGGCTGCCGCGGTGACCGGTGCACGGGGAGGGGAGCGCGGGGATGGCGAGGCGGCGGTCGAAGGTGTCGGGCGAGGTCCGTCCGGTCTGGTCCCGGGACTTCGCCCTCTTCTTCGCCGCCCGTGCCGTCGCCCGGCTCGGCGACACCATGCTGCCGGTGGCCCTCGCCGCCGGACTGCTCCAGCACGGGTACGGCGCGGGCGCGGTCGGCCTGGCCATGGCCGCCACGGCAGCCGCCTTCGCCGGATTCGTCGTCTTCGGCGGGGTGATCGCCGACCGCTTCAGCACCCGTCGGCTGATGATCGGCGCCGACCTGGTGCGCCTGGGCACCCAGGCCCTCGCCGCGGCCCTGTTCTTCAGCGGTCATGTGGTGCTGTGGGAGATCTGCGCGATCGGTTTCGTCAACGGTGTCGCGGGCGCCGTCTTCCAGCCCGGTGTCGCCAGTACGACCCCCCGGCTCGCCACCGACGTCCAGGGCGCGAACGGCGCCATACGCATCGCGGAGTCCGCGGCCCACCTCGCGGGCCCCGCCCTCGCCGGGCTCCTCGTCGGCCTCGCCTCCCCGGGAGGTGTCTTCGCCGCCCACGCGGCGACGTACGCGGTGAGCGCCCTGTGCCTGCTCCTGCTGCGCCTGCCCCCGCTCGCCTCCGGCAGCGCGCCGGTACCGAGCACCTTCCGGGCGGACCTGGTCGAGGGCTGGCGGGAGTTCCGGGCGCGCACCTGGCTCTGGGCCGTCATCGCCGTCTGGTGCCTGTACATGCTCATGGTGTGGGGCCCGACCCTGCCGCTGGTCGCGACCGAGGTGGTCCAGGAGCACGGCGCCGGCGCCTACGGCCTGATCAACTCCGCCCTGGGCGCGGGCACCGTCGTCGGCGGCCTCCTCGCCCTGCGCCTGCGCCCCCGCCGTATGCTCCGGGCGGGCGCGATCAGCCTCTTCGCCTTCGTCGGCTTCCCGGCGACCGTGGGTCTCGGCCTCGACGTACCGGCGATGGCGGCGGGCGCCGCGGTGGCGGGCGCGGGCATGTCCTTCTGGAGCGTGATGTGGGCGACCACCGTCCAGACCCAGGTCCCTGCGGACGTCCTCAACCGCATCCACGCCTACGACGTGGCCGGCTCCCTGGCCATGATGCCGGTGGGCCAGGCCCTCGCGGGCCCCTCCGCGTCCGCCCTCGGCGCCGAGAACGTCCTGCTGGTCGCGGGTGTGATGAGCCTGGTCGTCGCGGCGACCCTGCTCGCGGTCCGGCCGGTGCGTGACCTGGTGCGGGCCGACGCGCCGACCGCCGGATCGATACCCGCCGGGCAGCCGGAGCGGGCCCGCACCGAATAAACCGGTGCGCGACCACGGACCCGAGTGCGGTATTGTTTCCCTGTTCGTTCGGCCCGGGGAAAGCCCAGGTCAGGCGGGCATCGGGACGTGGCGCAGCTTGGTAGCGCACTTGACTGGGGGTCAAGGGGTCGCAGGTTCAAATCCTGTCGTCCCGACTGTGCGGAAACGCAGGTCGGAGGCCGTTCTCTCATCACGAGAGGGCGGCCTTTCGTACGTCCGGGGGCGGCAGAAAAGCACGGAGAACGTCATGGAGGGGGTGAGGGCTTTCCCGGGTAGTGGGGCCGCGAGGAAAGGACGGCCGGGATGGGCGAGTTTCTGATCGGGACGTGTTCGTGGACGGACAAGGCGCTGGTGGCCGGCGGATGGTACCCACCGGGGCGGCGTGACCCGGAGGGGCGGCTGCGGCACTACGCCGAGCACTTCTCTGTTGTGGAGGTCGACGCCGGTTACTACGCGCTCCCCAGCGTGCGCAACAGTCTGCTCTGGAACGAACGCACTCCGCCGGGCTTCCGGTTCGATGTCAAGGCGTTCTCCCTCCTCACCGGGCACCCCACCCGCAGGACCGCCCTGCCCGCCGACCTGCGCGGCCACGCCCTCGACGACCCGGAGCTGCTCGACGAGGTCTGGCACCGTTTCGGCGCGGCCCTGCGGCCCCTCCAGGAGTCCGGCCGGCTGGGCGCCGTACTGTTCCAGTTCCCGCCGTGGTTCGGTCCGGACGCGCGGGCGGAGACCGTGCTCGATGCCACCAGGAAACGGGCGTACCAGTGGCCGATGGCCGTGGAGTTCCGCCATCCCGACTGGTGGTGCGAGGACCGGCGGGAGCGCACGGCCGCCCTGTTGAGGGACCTGGACGCCACCGCGGTGGCCGTCGACACGGTCCAAGGGCTGCCCACCTCGATGCCCGCCGTCACGCCCGTCACGTCCTCGAGGCTCGCGGTGGTCCGCTTTCACGGCCGTAGCGCCGCCTGGGGGACCGGAAGCAAGGAGGACCGCTTCCGCCATACCTACACGCGGGAGGAACTGGCCGCCTGGCTGCCGCGCCTGCGCTCTCTGGCGGACCGGGCCGAGGAGCTGCACGTCCTGTTCAACAACTGCTGCGGTGACGCCGCGGTACGCGCCGCCGAGACGTTGCGCGATCTGCTGGAAGGTTCCTGAAGCGACCGTCGCCGTCTCAGGACGTGCTGCTCCACCCGGTGCTCCGGGAGTACGCGTCGAGCAGGTCCACCACGAAGACGAGGGTCGAGTGCGCCGGGATCAACGGGGACGGCGACTCCTTGCCGTAGCCGAGACGCGGAGGGATGACGATCTCGCGCCGACCGCCGACCTTCATCCCCCGCACACCCCGGTCCATGCCCTTGATGACCCTGCCGCCGCCGAGGGCGAACTTGAACGGCTCGCCGCGGTCCCAGGAAGCGTCGAACTGCGTCCCGGACTCCAAGGTCACCCCTACGTAGTGCACCCGGACCACCATGCCCGGCCTCACCTCGGGCCCGTCCCCGACGACCAGGTCGCGCACGGTCAGCTCGGTGGGAGCGGCACCCTCGGGAACGTCGACCTCGGGCTTCGTCTGCTCACCCATCACAGGCTCCTCCGTCATGTCCGGGGTCACTGCCAGCGGACCGTCAGTTCTATCTCCACCTCGTCGCCCGCCTCCAGGCCCTGCGGCATGCGTACCGCGGCCTTCAGCGGCAGCAGGTAGCGGCCGTCCCTCGGGAACAGTGACGTGGTGAAGGCGACCGCGCCGATGCGGGCCTCCACCGGGATCACGCCCCAGCCGTAGGTGGCCGCGGACGCCACCTGGTGGATGTCGGCGGACTCCTCCCGCGGTACGGGGACGAAGTAGTACGGCGACGGGCCGCGCCATTCGATCACCTGGCCGGTGAAGGCGAGTTCCAACAGGTCAGCCTCGATTCGGGACAGCTATGCGGTGGGAGAGGCACAGTACACAGACGGCCGGGCCGGCCGACGGGTGTGTCGGCCGGCCCGGGTGTCCAGGGGCGGGGTTCGCTCAGACCAGGTCGAAGCGGTCCAGGTCCATGACCTTGGTCCACGCCGCGGCGAAGTCCCGCACGAACTTCTCCTTCGCGTCGTCGCTCGCGTAGACCTCCGCGAGCGCCCGCAGCTCGGAGTTGGAGCCGAAGACCAGGTCGGCGCGGGTGCCGGTCCACTTGACCGCGCCGGAGGCCGCGTCACGGCCCTCGAAGGTGGTCTGGTCCGGGGACGTCGACTTCCACTCCGTGCCCAGGTCGAGCAGGTTGACGAAGAAGTCGTTGGTCAGCTTGCCCGGCGTCTCGGTGAGCACGCCGTGCTTGGAGCCGTTGTGGTTGGCGCCGAGGACCCGCAGACCGCCGACGAGCACGGTCATCTCGGGGGCGCTCAGCGTGAGCAGGTTCGCCCGGTCCAGCAGCAGGTACTCGGCCGGCAGCCGGTTGCCCTTGCCGAGGTAGTTGCGGAACCCGTCGGACGTCGGCTCCAGCGCCGCGAACGACTCGACGTCGGTCTGCTCCTCGGTCGCGTCGACCCGGCCCGGGGAGAACGCCACCTCGACCTCGACACCGGCGTCCTTGGCGGCCTGCTCCACGGCGGCGGTGCCACCGAGGACGATCAGGTCGGCCAGGGAGACCTTCTTGGCGCCGGAGTTGAACTCGCTCTGGATCTCCTCCAGGGTGCGCAGCACCTGGGCGAGCTCGTCGGGGTTGTTGACCTCCCAGCCGCGCTGCGGCTCCAGGCGGATCCGGGCACCGTTGGCGCCACCGCGCTTGTCACTGCCGCGGAACGTCGAGGCCGACGCCCACGCGGCGGAGACCAGCTGCGGGACGGTCAGACCCGAGGCGAGGATCCTGGCCTTCAGGGCCGCCACGTCGGCGGCGTCGATGACCTCGCCCTCGGCCTGCGGCAGCGGGTCCTGCCACAGCATCGTCTCCTCGGGGACCTCCGGGCCGAGGTACAGCGACTTCGGGCCCAGGTCACGGTGGGTCAGCTTGTACCAGGCGCGGGCGAAGGCGTCCGCGAACTCGGCCGGGTTCTCGTGGAAGCGCTTGGAGATCGGGCCGTAGATCGGGTCGAAGCGCAGCGAGAGGTCGGTGGTGAGCATCGTGGGCAGACGCTTCTTCGACGGGTCGTGCGCGTCGGGGATGATCGCCTCGGCGTCCTTGGCCACCCACTGCTTGGCGCCCGCCGGGGACTCGGTCAGCTCCCACTCGAAGCCGAAGAGGATGTCGAAGAAGTCGTTGCTCCACTGGGTGGGCTTGGTGGTCCAGGTGACCTCCAGACCACTGGTGATCGCGTCGCCGCCCTTGCCGGTGCCGTAGGTGGACTTCCAGCCCAGGCCCTGCTCCTCCATGGAGGCGGCCTCGGGGTCGTTGCCGACATGGTCGGCCGGGCCGGCGCCGTGGGTCTTGCCGAAGGTGTGGCCACCGGCGATCAGCGCGACGGTCTCCTCGTCGTTCATCGCCATCCGGTGGAACGTCTCCCGGATGTCGCGGGCCGCGGCGATCGGGTCCGGGTTGCCGTTGGGGCCCTCCGGGTTGACGTAGATGAGGCCCATCTGGACCGCGCCGAGCGGGTTCTCCAGCTCACGGTCGCCGCTGTAGCGCTGGTCGTCGAGCCAGGTGGTCTCGGGGCCCCAGTAGACGTCCTCGTCGGCCTCCCAGACGTCGGCGCGGCCGCCGCCGAAGCCGAAGGTCTCGAAGCCCATCTGCTCCAGCGCCACGTTGCCCGTGAGGATCATGAGGTCGGCCCAGGACAGGGACTGGCCGTACTTCTTCTTGACCGGCCACAGCAGACGGCGGGCCTTGTCGAGGTTGCCGTTGTCCGGCCAGCTGTTCAGCGGCGCGAAGCGCTGCTGCCCGCGGCCGCCACCGCCGCGGCCGTCGCTGATGCGGTAGGTGCCGGCGCTGTGCCAGGCCATACGGACCATCAGCGGGGCGTAGTTGCCGAAGTCGGCGGGCCACCAGTCCTGCGAGGAGGTGAGCACCTCGGCGATGTCCTGCTTCACGGCGGCCAGGTCGAGGGACTGGAACGCCTCCGCGTAATCGAAGTCCGCACCGAGCGGGTTCGCGACCACCGGGTCCTTGGCAAGGATCTTCAGGTTGAGCCGCTCGGGCCACCACTGGCGGTTGCCGCCGCCCTGGGTCGGGTGCGCGGCACGACCGTGCGCGACGGGGCAGCCCCCCGTGACCTCCTCCGTCTTGGGGTCGGTGACGATTGCGTCGGGGTTCTCAGCCATGGGAATCCTTCCGGGCTTTGGGTGGAGCGGGTGCTCAAAGAGTCTGGGAGGGCGAGCAGTCGGGGCACACGCCCCAGTAGATGACCTCGGCCTCGTCGATCGCGAAGCCGTGGTCGTCCGAGGCCGTCAGGCAGGGGGCGTCGCCGACCGCGCAGTCGACGTCGGCGACGGCACCGCACGACCGGCACAGGACGTGGTGGTGGTTGTCCCCGACGCGGCCCTCGAACCGGGCCGGACTGCCGGCCGGCTCGATACGGCGGACGAGCCCGGCCGTGGTGAGGGCGTGCAGGCCTTCGTACACGGCTTGCAGGGAGACATGGCCCACGCGGTCCCGCACGCCGGAGGCGATGGCCTCGACACCCAGGTGGTCGCCGTGCCGGACGGTCTCCAGCAGCGCGACCCGGGCAGCCGTCACCCGCAGGCCGGCGCCGCGCAGCTCCTCGGCGGTGGTGGGGGTTCCGGATGAGCTCATGCGCCGAACCTACCCTCATAAACACGAATGGTTCAAGAAAACGAACGGTTCAAATTTAATGACGAGCGGACATCGAGCCGGAATCGACCACTGGGCGACCGCGCGGCGACTGCGCGTGACCGTCAGATCACACAGCCGACATGCGCCAGCGCCTGCTTCAGCAGCACGCCGTGCCCGCCCGGCATCTCGCTCTGCACCGCCGGGGACAGCGCCTCCTGAGGGCTGAACCACACCAGGTCCAGGGCGTCCTGGCGGGGGCGGCAGTCCCCGGTGACCGGCACCACATAGGCGAGGGAGACCGCGTGCTGGCGCGGGTCGTGGTACGGCGTGACACCGTGCGTGGGGAAGTACTCCGCGACCGTGAAGGGCTGGAGGGAGGCCGGGACCCGGGGCAGTGCGACCGGGCCGAGGTCCTTCTCCAGGTGCCGCAGGAGCGCGTCGCGCACCCGCTCGTGGTGCAGCACCCGGCCGGAGACCAGGGTCCGGCTGACCGTTCCGTCCGGTCCGATGCGCAGGAGCAGGCCGATGCTGGTGACCTCGCCGCTGTCGTCGACGCGCACGGGCACGGCCTCGACATAGAGGATCGGCATCCGGGCACGGGCCATCTCCAGCTCGTCGGAGGTCAGCCAGCCGGGCGTGGTTTCGGTCATATCAGACATTGCTTGATCATACTTTCCGGGATCGGCGCGCGCTCAGTCGCGACGGTGGACGGTTTCGGCGGGAAGTCCGTACAGGCGGCGGGCGTTGGCGGAGCCGTCGGAGCTGTACAGCAGTTTGCGGAACGGTGTGATCTCCAGCGCCTCGTCCAGGACTCCACGCGCGCGGGCCGGGCCGACGTGGTGCAGGGTCAGGCCCACCCAGCACCGGATCGGCGAGGCGTCCGCCGCCCGCGAGCCACCGCCGGGCCGCCCCGGTGACCTCCGCGTCCGTGGGCCGTGCCGGGTCGAGATCGAAGCCGGTCCGGTAGGCGGCGACGGACTTCACCGCCACCACCCCGGGCCGGCGCACGGCGTCCTCGGCGGCCGCGCGGAAGGCGGCGCCGTACGCGTCCGGCTCGATCCCGGCCCGTACGGTCGCCTCCGCGATGTTCTCCAGCCGTACGACCTCGAAGGCGTCGGCGCCGGCCGGCTCGGCGAGTTGACGCGGCGTGGTGAGGGAGTGCGGGGCGTGGCCGGTGTCGACGCAGAGGGCGACGGTGAGGAAGCGGCGGTTCACCTCGGCCGGGCCGAGTTCGGCGCGCCGGGCGAGGTACTGCTCGGCGGGCGCGTGCCGGGGGAGGTCCAGCACGGGTGCGCAGGGCCGGCGTACCGCCACGCCCACCGGGGTGTCGAAGGGGGAGACGCCGGGCCAGGGGGCGCCCTCGGTCAGCAGGGACTCGAAGCCCGGCCGGTCCAGGTCCCCGGTGACCACGCCGTGGCAGTGGTGATCGGTGAGCGGGTGGGCGGCGAGGGTCTGGTGGCCCGCGGTGGCCGGCACGTCAGTACCGCCAGCGGTACGCCGCCGCGATCCGCCCGTCGTCGAGCCCGTCGGCGGCGGCGATCTCCCCTTCGCGTACGGCGATCACCGCGTCGGTGAGCACCGGCCCGAGGGCGGTGCGCAGCACCTCGTCCGCCCGGAACTCCGCCACGGCCTCACCGAGCGAGGCCGGCAGCCGGCGCACACCCCGGGCGCGGGCCTGTCCGGCGTCCAGCAACTCCGGGTTGCCGGTGGTCTCCTGGGGCAGGGGCGTGGACCTCGCCATGCCGTCGAGGCCGGCGGCGATGACGCAGCCGAGGGCGAGATAGGGGTTGGCGGCGAGGTCGGCCGGCTTGATCTCGATGTTCGCGGACCGGTCCTGGAGGCCGGCGGTGCCGGTGATCACCCGCACGCCCGCCTCGCGGGTCTCCCGGCCCCACGCGGTGAACGCCCCTGCCCACCGGGAGGGCTTGAGGCGCAGATAGCTGGCGGGGCTGGGCGCGGTCACCGCGGTGAGCGCCGGGAGGCGGGTGAGCACACCGGCCGTGAAGGACTCGGCCTCGGCCGTCATGCCGTGGCGGCGGTCGCCGCCCGCGTGCAGATTGACGCCGTCGCGCCAGGCGGAAAGGTGGAGGTGGCCGCCGTTGCCGACGCCCTCGGCGACCACCGCGGGGGCGAAGGAGACGACGAGGCCGTGGCGCCGGGCCACCGCCCGGATCGTCTGGCGCACCAGCACACTGCGGTCGGCCGCCGCGACCGGGTCCAGCGCGCCCACCGACACCTCGAACTGCCCGGCCGCGTACTCGGGATGGATCTGGTCGACGTCCACGCCCTGTTCGGCGAGCGCGGCCAGCAGGTCGGCGGAACAGTCGCTCAGCTCGACCTGCCGGGCGGCGCCGTAGGCGGGGCCGGTCGTCGCGGGCACCAACTCGCCCTCGGGCGAGGGGCCCTGGCCGATGGTCCACTCGATCTCGATCGACGCGCGGAAGGCGAGGCCCTGGCGGGCGGAGTCGGTGACCAGGTGCCGCAGGAAGGTGCGGCTGCACCCTGGGTGCGGGTCGCCCTCCTGGGTGATCCGGTCGACCGGGGCCCACGCCCAGCCGGGCTGCCGGGACAGCGCCACCAGGCGCCCGAGGTGGGGGTAGAGCCGCAGATCGCCGTCGGGGGAGCCGAGGTGGCCGGTGGTGACGATGGAGTCGTCCGCGAGGAAGGTGTCGAACACGGGGGACATGCCGACGCCCCAGGCCGCCGCCGCGGGCAGCTTCGCGGTCGGGATCGCCTTCACCCTGCCGATTCCGGCGGTGTCCACGTAGGCCAGCACGATGCCGTGCACGCCCCGCCCGGACAGCTCGCCGCTCAGCGCGGTGGCCCGCTCGATGTCCCCGGGACGCCCTCCGGGCACGGGATCGGCAAGGGTGGTCATCCGTTCTCCTCGTCGAGCTGGGCCGCGACACTCGCTGGGGCGTCAGGGTTTCACGGCCACCGTGCCGTCCTGCGGCACCGCAACGGGAGAGTCGGAAACCGGCCCTGGGGCCATTGTGCCGTCCCTTGATCATCCTGTCTTCGGAATCGGCGTCTCCGGAACCGTGCAGGGGCAGGGGAGGTTGGGCCCTGGGAGGGAGGAGGAGGGTGAGCAGGATGCCTCAGGGTTTGCGGGCGACCCCGCCGTAGAGGGAGACGGGGCCATCGCCGAGCGGGGCCTCGTCCCGGGCGAGGTCGGGGCGCCAGTCCCGCACCGACACGATCCCCGGCTCCATCAGGTCGAGTCCCTTGAAGAATCCGCCCACTTCGGCCCGGCTGCGCGCGACGAGCGTCACTCCGCCCGCCGCGTACCGCTCGATGCCCTGCCGGACGTTCTCCGGCTCGAAGTCGGCGGTCATGCAGGACAGGACCAGACAACTGCCCGGCGCCAGTGCCTCGACGAGGGTGTCCACCAGCTCGTAGGCGCCGTCCTCGTCCGCGACGAAGTGCAGCAGGGCGATCAGGGACAGGGCGATCGGGCGGTCGAAGTCCAGCAGCCGGGCGGCCTGTTCAAGGATCACGCCGGGCTCGCGGGCGTCCGCCTGGAGGTACTCCGTCACGCCCTCCGGGGTGCCGCGCAGCAGCGCCTCGGCGTGCGCGAGGACGATGGGGTCGTTGTCGACGTAGACCACGCGCGCGTCCGGGGCGAAGGACTGGGCGATCTGGTGGAGGTTGGGCTCGGTGGGTATGCCCGTGCCGATGTCCAGGAACTGGCGTATGCCGGTCGTCCCGGCGAGGTGGCGCGTGGCCCGCTGCATGAAGCAGCGGTTGCTGCGCGCCGCCCGCGGCGCACCCGTGTCGATCGCCATGATCTGGCGGCCGAGGGCCTCGTCGACCGGGTAGTTGTCCTTGCCGCCGAGGTACCAGTCGTAGACCCGGGCCGGATGGGGCCGGGTCGTGTCGATACGGACGGCCGGCTCGGTCCCGGTCACACATGGCTCCTCTGCTCGCTCGGCACGGGGGTGCGCTGCGGGCAGTCTTTCACGATCACCGGAGACGGCGGAGACTGTCTTCGGCCACCTCACGGTCGGCTGTCGGCCACCTCAACACCCGTGTCGGCGCCGCCCGTTCACGGCGCTCACGCCTTGAGCGGGTCGTGGCCCAGGGACATCAGCAGGTGCCTGCGGCGGGGGTCCTCCGCCGCGGGTTCGTTCTCCACGTCCGCCTGTTCGGCGACCGTGTCGACCACCTCGTACATCACCGTGACGTCGTCGTCGGTGAGGTCCGTGCGGCGCTTCTGGAGGATCGCCAGGACATGCTGTCCGGTCGGCGAACCGGCGTGCTCGGGGAGGGGTTCGGTCTCCTCGGAGGCCTCGCTGACCCGCAGCCAGGCGGCCAGTTCCTGCGAGGTCATGTTCACGGCACGGTGGAAGTCCTCCCACAGCGCGTCGAGTTCGAGGGAGTCGGTCATGGTCAGCCCCTTTCACTCGCCCTCTTGCTCAGCCGTGCGCCTACTCGTCCCGGGGCCAGTTCTCGGCGTCGAACATCCAGCGCTGCTTCTCCAGGTCGCCGGTGACGCTGATGAGCAGGTCCTGGGTGACGGGATCCGCCTTCTCGGTGGCATCGATACGGGCGCGCAGCCGGCCGATGGCCGATTCCAGCGCGGCCACCATCAGCTTGACGACCTCGGTGTCGCGCAGCCAGCCCTCATCCGCGCTGGGCAGGCCGAGGGATGCGGCGACGGTCTCCGGGCGGCCGTCGGGGGAGACGCCGATCGCGGCGGCGCGTTCGGCGACGGTGTCGGCGTGCTCGCGGGCGGCCAGGACGACCTCGTCCAGCTGCAGGTGGATCGAGCGGAACCTCGGTCCGACGACGTTCCAGTGCGCCTGCTTGCCGATCAGTGACAGACCCAGCAGGTCGACCAGCGTGTCCTGGAGGGCGTCACCGGCGATGCGGCATTCCTTGTCGGGCAGAGTGCTCTTCACCACGGTCATAGGGTGCTTCTCCTCTCGGCGTGCTGCCTTGACGTCCGGAGCAGTACGGCGCGTTCCTCCTCGCAGGTTCCGCCCCACACACCCGATGCCTGGCCGCTGTGCAGCGCGAAGGCCAGACACTGGGTGATCACCGGGCAGCGGGCGCACACGCGCTTGGCCGCCGCGGTCTCCCGCAGCGCCGGCCCGCGTAGGCCCACGGGAAAGAACAACTCGGGGTCCTCCCCTGCGCAGGCTGCTCTCCGCAACCACTCCATGAGGCGCGGGTGCCCGGGGTGTACTCGTGCAAACGCGGCGTTCCGCCGTCGGCCGGGGTTCTTCCCAGGGGGAGGGGCGGCGGTCTATAGTCAAAAACTAGCGGTGCTAATTAAGAGAGTCGTTGTCGGTCAGGAGTCCTTCTCGTGCGTCCCGTCCACTTCGCGGCCGCCCGCCGCACCCCCATCGGCAAACTGCGCGGAGCCCTGTCCTGTGTACGTCCCGACGACCTCGCCGCGACCGTGATCCGCGGGCTGGTCGCCGACGTGCCCGCGCTCGACCCGGCGCGCATCGACGACGTGTACTGGGGCGCCGCCAACCAGTCCGGCGAGGACAACCGCAACGTCGCCCGCATGGCCGCGCTGCTCGCCGGGCTGCCCGAGTCGGTGCCCGGCGCGACCGTGAACCGGCTGTGCGCGTCCGGTCTGGAGGCCGTGACCACCGCCGCCCGCACCATCGCCGCGGGCGAGGCCGACATCGTGCTCGCGGGCGGATCCGAGTCGATGAGCCGCGCGCCCTTCGTCCTGGCCCGGCCCGACGAGGCCCTTGCGCACCGCATCGAGACCGTCGACACCCGGCTCGGCTGGCGGCTGGTCAACCCGGCGATGAAGGACCTCCACGGGCTGCTGTCCATGGGGGAGACCGCGGAGGAGGTCGCCTCGCGCCACGGCGTCTCGCGCGAGCGGCAGGACGAGTTCGCGCTGCGCAGCCACCGGCTGGCCGCCGAGGCCCGCAAGAACGGCCACTTCGACGACGAACTGCTGCCGGTCGAGCGGCCCGACGGGGTGGTCGTCGACAGCGACGAGTGCGTGCGCGAGGACACCTCGGTGGAGAAACTCGCGCGGCTCAAGCCCGTCTTCCGGGAGGGCGGCACGGTCACCGCGGGGAACGCCTCGCCGATGAACGACGGTGCCGCGGGGCTGCTCCTCGTCAGCGAGGAGGCCCTGAACGAACTCGGTCTCGAATCGCTCGGACGGTACGCGGGCGGCGCGTCCGCGGGTGTGCATCCGGATGTGATGGGGATCGGGCCGGTTCCGGCCACGCAGAAGGTGCTCGCGCGGGCGCGGTGGAGCGTGGCGGACATCCAGGAGGCCGAGTTCAACGAGGCGTTCGCGGCGCAGGCGCTGGCCTGTGTCGACCGCCTCGGGATCGATCCGGAGCTGGTCAATCCGACGGGCGGCGCGATCGCTCTCGGCCATCCCCTGGGCTGCTCGGGCGCCCGCATCCTGACGACCCTGCTGCACCGCATGCGCCGCACGGGTGCGGAGCGCGGCCTGGCCACGATGTGCGTCGGGGTGGGGCAGGGGAGCGCGGTGCTGGTCGAGCGCCACTAGGGCCTGCCGGCACCTGACCGCTTGCCGGGCGATACCTGGCGGGGTTGCGTTCGCCGACCGGTGAGGCGCCTGCTGACGTGCTGGTTGGATGTGCATAGCATCGGTCTTCGCATGGACACGATGACGCTGTGGCACCTCACCGGCTGGGAGTTCGTCGCGCTCGCCTTCGCGGCGCTGCTCGTCGGCTTCTCCAAGACCGCCGTGAGCGGGGCCAACACGGTCAGCCTGGCGGTCTTCGCCGCGGTGCTGCCCGCCCGTGCCTCCACGGGTGTCCTGCTTCCGGTGCTGATCGCCGGGGACCTGCTCGCCGTGCTCACCTACCGGCGGCACGCGCACTGGCCCACGCTGTGGCGGCTGTTCCCCGCGGTCGCGGGCGGAGTGGTCGCGGGCACGGTGTTCCTGATGTGGGCCGACGACGGGATCGTCCGGACGTCGATCGGCGCGATCCTGCTGCTGATGGCCGCCGTGACGGTGTGGCGGCGCAGGACCGCCGACGCCGAGCGGGACCCGGACGCGGTGGTGACCCGCGGCGGCCGGATCAAGGCCCGCTCCTACGGCGTCCTCGGCGGGTTCACCACCATGGTCGCCAACGCCGGTGGCCCGGTGATGGCGATGTACCTGCTCTCGGCGGGCTTCCGGAAGCTCGGGTTCCTGGGCACCTCGGCCTTCTTCTTCCTGATCGTCAACGTCTCCAAGGTGCCGTTCAGCGTCGGGCTCGGCCTCATCGACAGGCGCTCGCTACTGCTGGACGCCGCGCTCGTGGGGTTCGTGGTGCCGGGCGCGCTCCTCGGCAAATGGGCTGTGAACCGGATCGACCAGCGACTCTTCGAGCACCTCGTCATCGCGGCGACCGTGGTGGGCGGCGTCCAGCTCCTGCTGCCCTGAACGGACGGCCGTAGGCTCACCCCATGGCCCCGCATGTCCTCATCCTCGGCGGCACCACGGAGGCCCGTGAGCTCGCCGCCGTGCTCACCGCGCTGCCCGGTGTCCGGGTGACCACCTCGCTCGCGGGCCGCGTCAAGCGGCCCGGCACCGTCACCGGCGAGGTCCGCATCGGAGGGTTCGGCGGTGCGGACGGGCTCGCGCAGTGGCTGCGCGAGGAGCGCGTGGACGCCCTCGCCGACGCCACCCACCCCTTCGCCGCGTCGATCACGGCGAACGCCGCCCGCGCCGCCGCGGCGACCGGAGTACCGGCGGTGGTGCTGCGCCGCCCCGGCTGGCAGCCCGGCCCGCAGGACCGCTGGCATCCGGTCGCCTCCCTGGACGCGGCGGCCGAACTGCTGCCGAGCCTGGGCCGCCGGGTCTTCCTGACCACGGGCCGCCTCGGCCTCGCGGCCTTCGCCCGGCTGACGGACCTGCACTTCGTCGTACGGTCCGTGGAGCCGCCCGAGCCGCCGCTGCCGCCGCGCACCGAAGTCCTGCTGGCCCGCGGCCCGTTCACCGTGGCCGACGAGACGGCCCTGCTGCTGGGCCACTGTGTAGACGTCCTGGTGACCAAGGACAGCGGCGGGCAGGCGACGGCGGCGAAACTCACGGCCGCCCGGCACCTCGCGCTCCCCGTGGTGGTCGTACGGCGTCCGCCGCTGCCCGAGGACGTCGTGGCGGTGCCGGACGTGGCGGGCGTACTGGAACGGCTGGGTCTCAGCCCTCGATGACCGAGCGCCGCATCCGGTCGATGACGCGCAGCACCTCGGTACGGTTCTTGGCGCTCTTGACCCAGGCGGGGAGCCTCGCCACGACGGTCATCTTCCGGCCGTGCTCGTACCAGGGCGCCCGCTCGCGCAGATCCGCCGCGACGAACCGGCGGATCAGGTCCAGGTGTTCCAGGCTGTACGCCCACAGCTCACCGTGCCGGGTCTCCGCCCGGAGCCACAGCGCCGGCCAGGTGCCCTGTGCGACGGGGCCGCACCGGCCGCAGGACCGGCAGATCACCCTGGCCGACTCGAAGTGGGCGACGCGGTCGCAGCCCGGGCAGCGGACCAGCACCGAGTCGCGGTAGCCGTACCCGCCCGTGCCGGGATCGTGGAAGCGGACCGGTGCGGGAGACATGGCCCGATCATGACGGTGACCGGTGCCGCGGGGCAATCGGCTTTCAGCGGGCGGCCGCCGTCGCCGGTTCCCTCAGCCGGGCCGGCATGCCGCTGCTCAGGTCCTCCAGGAGCAGCCGCTTGGCGATCGTGTCTACGGCGGCGCGCAGATCCGTGCCCGAGGGGCGGCCGATGTCCCGCTCCACCCGCTCCTCCAGCCAGACGGCCCAGGAACGGCTGATCACCTCGGCCTCACGGGCGCCCGCCCGGGTGTGCGAGAGCAGGGAGCCGTCGCGGGTCAGATAGCCCTCCTCGACCATCCGGTCGAAGACCGGCAGCAGTACCTCGGGCGGCACATGGCGGCGGGCGGCGATCAGCCCCAGGCTCGCGTGGCCGACCATCCGGGTCAGCAGCTCCACCTGCATCACCGCCCAGGCACCGGCCACGTCGAGACGGGTGTCGGAGGACCGCACCAGCTCGCGTGCGGTGTCCAGATCGGTACTGCCGATGATCTTCATGACGGAGGCTTCCAGCACCCGCTGCGAGTCGGCGCCGCGCGGCTGCGCGAACCCCTCGCCCATGTCCGTCGACCCCATCCGGGCACTGTCCCGCAGCTGGACCTGCTTGAGGAACAGGGCGACGAGGAAACCGAGCGCCGCGACCGGCACCGTCCACAGGAACACCGTCTGGAGGGTGTCGGCGTAGGCGTCGACGATGGGCCCCGCGACCGCCGGCGGCAGCTCGTGCACGCCCTCGGGACTGGTCGCCGCCCGGGCGACGGTCGCCGGGTCCACCTCCCCGGTCCGGGCGGCGGCCTCGACTCCCTCCCGCAGGTGGGGCGTGAGGCTGTTGGTGTAGATCGTGCCGAAGACGGCCGTACCGAAGGAGCTGCCGAGCGTACGGAAGAAGGTCACGCCCGAGGTCGCGGTGCCGAGATCGGCGTACTCCACGGTGTTCTGCACCGCGATCGTCAGCACCTGCATGCACAGGCCGATGCCGGTGCCGAGCACGAACATGTACAGCGACTCCAGCCAGGCCCCGGTGGACGGCCCCATCAGGGACATCAGATACAGCCCGACGCCCATGACCAGGGAGCCGATGATCGGGAAGATCCGGTATCTGCCGGTCTTGCTGACGACGTTGCCGCTGAAGACCGACGCGATCAGCAGTCCGGCCACCATCGGCAGCGTCCGCACGCCGGAGACGGTGGCGGAGTCGCCGTCCACGTACTGCAGGTACGTCGGCAGATAGGTCAGCGCGCCCAGCATGGCGAAGCCGACGATGAAGCTGAGGACCGAGCAGACCGTGAAGACCGGGTTGCCGAACAGTCGCATGGGCAGCATCGGTTCGGCCGCGCGGGTCTCCACCCAGCAGAAGAGCCCGAGGGCGAGCACCCCGCCGACGAACAGGCCGATGATGACGCCCGAGCCCCACGCGTACTCGTTGCCGCCCCAACTCGTCGCCAGGATCAGCGCGCTGGCGCCGATCGCGACGAACGCGATGCCGAGATAGTCGATGACCGGCCGGGCGGCCGACTTCACCACCGGAATGGTGCGGGCGGCGGCGATGACGACGACGATCGCGATGGGGACGTTGACGTAGAAGGCCCAGCGCCAGGAGAGATGGTCGGTGAACAGGCCGCCCAGCAGCGGCCCGACGACCGTGGCCACCCCGAACACGGCGCCGATCGCGCCCTGGTACTTGCCGCGCTCGCGCAGCGGGATCACATCGGCGATCAGCGCCATCGAGGTGACCATGAGCCCGCCCGCGCCGACGCCCTGCATCGCCCGCCACATGATCAGCAGCGTCATGTTGTCGGCGAGGCCGCACAGGAACGAGCCCGTGATGAACACGATCGCCGAGACCTGGAAGACCACCTTGCGGCCGAACATGTCGCCGAACTTGCCCACCAGCACGGTCGCGACGGTCTCGGCGAGGAGGTACGACGTCACCACCCACGACATGTGCGCGGCACCGCCGAGGTCCGACACGATCGTGGGCAGCGCGGTGCCGACGATCGTCTGGTCCAGGGCGGCCAGCAGCATGCCCAGCATGATCGTGACGAAGACGACGTTGCGCCGGCGCTTGTCCAGCACGGGAGGCTCTGCGGCGGGCGGACGCGCGGTTTCCTCGGCGATGGTCACGAGGACACGATCACACCGGGCGGTTGCCCCCGCACGCGGGACGGGCCCTAGGTGTGGTCCGGGCCGTGCTCCGGGTTGCGGCGCAGCAGATACGTGTCCATGATCCAGCCCTTGCGCTCGCGGGCCTCGGCGCGCAGCCGCTCGATCCGCGGCGCCGCCTCGGCGATCGGGCCGGAGGCGAGGATCTCGTCCGGGGTGCCTATGTAGGCGCCCCAGTAGATGTCGATGTCCTGGTCGGCGTACTGCCGGAAGGTCTGGTGCGCGTCGAGCATCACCACCACGTCGTCCACGCCCTCGGGGAACCCCTCGGTGAGGCGCCGCCCGGTGGTGATCTGCACGGGACGGGCGACCCGGTTGAGCCCGGT
The DNA here is from genome assembly GCF_042888685.1 of Streptomyces sp. NPDC002779. NCBI lineage: Bacteria > Bacillati > Actinomycetota > Actinomycetes > Kitasatosporales > Streptomycetaceae > Streptomyces > Streptomyces sp. NPDC002779. The sequence goes on along the minus strand of NZ_JBIAQC010000008.1, from coordinate 207,510 downwards.
CCGATGGCGGGCGACGAGCGCGGAGACACTGCTGATGCCGGGGATGACGTCGTACACGAAGGTCACCGCGCCCTTGCGCAGCACCTCCTCCAGGATCCCCAGCGTGCTGTCGTAGAGCGCCGGATCGCCCCAGACCAGGAACGCCCCGGTCTCGTCCGCGCCGAGCTCCTCGGTGATCAGCCGCTCGTAGATGCCGGCGCGGGCACTGCGCCAGTCGCCGACGGCGGGGGAGTAGGCGGACCCGCCGGCCGAGCGGTCCCGCTCCGGGTCGCGCGCCTCGACCACGCGGTACGTCCCCGGCGGCACATGTGCGTCCAGCATGTCCCGGCGCAGCCGGGTGAGGTCCGACTTCACCTCGCCCTTGTCCAGGACGAAGAACACGTCCGTGCTCCGCAGCGCCCGGACCGCCTGGAGGGTCAACTGGTCGGGGTCGCCCGCGCCGATACCGATGACATGAATCTTTCGCACCCCCCGAGTCTGCCGCACCCCACGGCCAGCGCCGACACCGCGTCGTCCCTACGGGATTCGCCGCACGGGCTGATCCGAGCGGCAGGACCTACCGCGCCCCGCGCAGCGTCGGCGCGCACCGGCCCGCGTCGACCGGCGCCGACCGCGCCTCCACGGTCGCCGCCAGCTCCCGCGCCCAGGCGGTCACCCCCGCCAGGTCCATCCCGTACGGCCGCCGCAGCCCGGTGCCGGCCGCCCACTCGTCGACCGCCCCGGCCCCGCGCCGGAGCAGCCGGGCGCCCCCGGTGACGTTCCCGCGGGCCGAGTGCGTCAGGCCCACCGCGAGCTGGGCCAGCCCCCGCCACAGACCGCGCTCCCGGTCCGGGCCCGACTTCCACGCGTCCTCGAAGACCTCGTGCGCGTGGAACGGCCGCCCCGCGTCCAGCAGCTCCTGCGCCTCGGCGACGGTCTGCTCGGGGGTGCGCACGACGCCCTCGGGCTGCCGGTCCACTCCGCTCGCTCCGTACGGCAGGGGCCGCCCGAGCCCGTCCCGGGGCCGCGCGTTGCGTGCCCGCCCCTCGTTGTCCCGGTCCCGTGCCCCGGCTTCCCGACTCGACGATGTGCTGCCCATACGCCGATTGTGCCGCGCCCGGTGCCCCCTTCGAAGCCGCCCTAGGGTGTGCGGTAAAGTGCTGTTCGCGCGATCACACAGGTCACCGTGGGTGAGCGCACCGGGACGTGGCGCAGCTTGGTAGCGCACTTGACTGGGGGTCAAGGGGTCGCAGGTTCAAATCCTGTCGTCCCGACTTGTGAGAGTCGCAGGTCGAGGAGCCGTCGCAGAGCAATCTGCGGCGGCTCCTCGATCGTTTGCGGACCGGATCCCGTCACCCCCGATACTCCCCGATATCCCCGTCACCCCCCGACACCGCCGTCCCCCTCGTCCTTGTCGTCCGCCGAGGTGGGCCGGGGGAGGGGGATGCGGGTCTGGCCCTCGATCGGCGCCGGGGTGCGCTCGCCGAGCCGGTCCTCCAGCTCCCGAAGCCTGCTCCGGGTCTCCTCGGGCGTCATGCGGCGCCCCCGCCGTCCCGCCGCGTCGCCGATGCCACGGTCCGGGGGTCCTCGCCGGTGAGTTCGACGATGCGGTGCGGCGGAACCCCGGCGGCCGCGGCCCGCGCCAGCAGGGCGTCCCGCTCGCCCGCGCAGTCGCGATAGGCCAGCAGCTCCTCCTCCACGCGGGCGAGGGCAGCCGGTGCCAGCGCCAGGCGGAGCCGGTCGAGTTCCTCGTCACTCAACGGAACGGGCAGCCTCTCGGCCCCGTCGGGGATGGCGCCCGTCTCCTCCGGCGGCAGCAGCCGGACGCCCGCGGAGGCGGCGGTCACCTCGTGCGCGCCGAGCCAGGCGTGCACGGCGGGCGTCTCCAGGCACGCCAGGTCGCCGACAGCGGCGACGGATGCGCCCAGCGGGGTCGCCGGGTCGTCCACGAGGAACAGGTAGGCGTCGTCGGTCATGCTCGTCTCCTTCGCAGACGCGATGATCGTGTGCTGCATCACCTACCCCCTCCGGCGAGGAGCCACCGCCCGGCTCCGGTCAGCTTCGACGCGGCGCCGGTGCCGCGCACGCCGCCGTCCCGCCCGGCATCCGGTGCCGGTTGTCCGCCACCAGCCGGTAGACGGCGTGGGTGACCCACCGCACCGGGGGCAGCATGAGCAGGGCTCCGAGCGGCGCCCAGCCCCCGCCCGTGCGCAGCAGGATCTTCGCCACCGCGCGGGCACCGCCGTACACCCGGCCCGTCGGGGTCACCCACAGGGCTTCGTGTGCGGCGCGCTCCGGCGTCACGCCCAGCGCCGCCAGATCCGCGAACTGCCAGGGGACGGTGTCGCAGTCGGGACGGAGGCGGCGTTCGACGAAGGACACGGACGACGTACAGAAGCCGCAGTCACCGTCGAAGACGAGCACCGGTCGAGTCCGCATGACTCCATCATGCCGACACGACGCCGAACCCCCGCCGGTGAGATCGGGTGCGACGCGGAGGGGATGCCCGGCAGCTGAGGGGGCACACGTGCACACGGTGCTCGCAACACACGGCCATCGGCAGCACACGTGGGCGGGCGGACGACGGCAGATGACGACAGGACGCAGGGAGCGCAGTGATGAAAGTCCGCTCGTGGCCGATCCGACCGGACCTCCGGCTCACCGCCCAGGTGGTGGCCGGACGTTACCGGCTCGACGACCTGCTGGGCCGCGGCGGCGCGGCCGACGTGTACGAAGGCATGGACCTGCGCCTGCGGCGGCCGGTCGCGGTGAAGGTCTTCCGTCCGGACGGGGCCGCCGACACGGAGGAACGGTTCGACAGCGAGGGCCGGCTGCTCGCCCAGTTGCAGCACCCCGGCCTGATCACCGTGTACGACTGCGGGCGGGACGACGCGACGCCCTACCTGGTGATGGAACTGGTCAGGGGCACGACGCTGCGCCGGCGGATCACCGAGGCCCCGCTGGCGCCCGCCGCGGCATGCCGGATCGGCGCCGCGCTGGCCTCGGCGCTGGCGCATGTGCACCGGGCCGGAGTCGTCCACCGCGACGTCAAGCCCGCGAACATCCTGCTGGACGAGGAGGGCGCACCCCACCTCACGGACTTCGGCATCTCCCGGCTGCTCGGCACCACGGCCCACACCGTCACCGGCGCCCTGGTGGGGACCGCCGCCTACATGGCCCCGGAGCAGGTGCTGGGCCGGGGCGCCGGGCCGGCAGCGGACATCTACAGCCTGGGACTGGTGCTCATCGAGTGCATCAAGGGGGAACTGGAGTACGACGGGGCGCCGCTGGAGGCCGCGATCGCCCGTCTGCACCGGCCCCCGGTCATGCCGCCGGACATACCGGCGGCGCTCGCCGAACTGCTGGAAGCCATGACCGACGCGGACGAGAGCCGCCGGCCCGACGCCCCGGCCTGTGGGCGCGCGCTGGCCGCCTTCGCGTCCGAGGGACTCGCGGGAGCGGCCGACGCGCCCGCGGGACCCTCCGTGCTCGGGGCCGTGCCCGTGAGCGGTGGGGACGACGCCGACGAGCGGAACCCGGACACGCTGCGGTCGCACGGCTCGGGCGCGGGACTGCGGGTCGCCGGGGCCGAGGCCGCCGCCCCCGCCACCGGCGGGCCCGTACCGGCGCGATCTCCTTCCGGCCGTCCCGCCGCGCGCCGGGGCGGCCGGATGCTGCTGACCGCCGGAGCGGCCCTGACCGTCCTCGGCGTCGGACTGGCCGGTTCGGTGGGCGGACCGGCCGCCGAGGCGGAGAACGCCGCGGCCGGTCCGCCCCGCCCCGCCACGACCGAGCCGGCCGCACCGGGCGGGGACCGGCCGAGCCCGTCCCCGTCGGCCTCCCCGTCGGCCGCGGCCGCAGCCGTAGCCGACGCCGCCTCCTCCTCCGCATCAGCGCCGCGATCTCCTGCGCGCACCGGCGCCGAGGACGCGGCGATCGACGACGGTACGCCGGCGGCTCCCGTCGGCCGGGAGGCGCAGCGCGGCCATGCGGCCGACTCCGGAGCAGCCGGCCCGGCTCCCGAGAAGGCCAAGGCGCGGAAGGGGAAGGCGAAGCAGGCGAAGGGCAAGCACGCGCGGTGACACCGCTGTGGCTCGCTGGCGTGACACCGCCCTGACGGGGCACCTGACAGGCAACTCGCCGGCCCCTCTCGGGGCGGTGGCGGCCAGGGCGGCAAGCTCTGAACGGAGCGGTGGTGTCATGACGATCGGTGTACCCGCGAGCGGCTCGGCGTCGGGTCGGCGCGAGCACGGGACGTACGCCAGGGCCATGGCCCGTACACCGGTCGCCGTCTGGGAGGACGACCTCACCGACTGGGCGGCGGCGCTGACGTACTACGCGGTGCTGGCCGTCTTCCCGGCCCTGCTGGTGGTGGTCTTCTCCATCGCGCTGCTCGGCGCGGACTCCCCTCAGGAGGTCGTCGCGCAACTGGCCGTCTTCGTGCCGGAGGCGGCCCGTCCGATCCTCGAGCAGGCGCTGAGCAGCCCGCCGGGGGGCTCGTCGGGCCGCTGGCTGCTGCTCGTGGTGACCGGCGGAGCCGCGCTGTGGTCCGCCTCCAGTTACCTGGCCGTCTTCCGGCGGGCGCTGCACGCGATGCACGGCGTCGCCGACTGCCGCCCGGTGTGGCGGGCGTTCCCCGCCACCCTCCTCAGGGCGTTGACCGTGCTCGCCCTGCTGGTCAGCGGGGTGCTGACGCTGACGGCCGCCGAGTGGATCGCCCGAGCCATCGGCCAGGGCACGGGAACGGACCATCAGGCCGCCCTCGTGTGGGCCGGGTTGAAGTGGCCGCTGCTGTTCACGGTGGTCGTCGCCCTGGTCCTGCTCCTCTTCCGGTCCGGGCCGCCGGAGACCCGCGGACTGCGGCAGACCCTGCCCGGCGGAACACTGGCGGTGCTGCTCTGGCTGCTGGCCTCGGCGGGCTTCGCCTTCTACGCGTCGCACATCGCGTCGTACAACCGTCTCTACGGCTCCCTGGCGGGCGGAGTGGTGTTCCTGGTGTGGCTGTGGGTCTCCCATGTCGTGCTGCTGGCGGGCGCGCAGTTCAACGCCCAACTGGTGAGTGGCGGGCGACCGGAGCCCGATCCCTGCGCGTCGGGCGAGAGCGCGTAAAGCCCTCTTTTGTATAACGTTTCCCGTCCCGGGTACGCGGAGCGCGCGGCACGGGAATGGGGTGACGATCATGACGCTGTTCCGTGATCGTGGGCACGCCGGACGGGAGCTGGCCCGGGAGCTGCGCGGCCGGCACGAGCAGGATCCCGTCGTCCTCGCGCTTCCCCGGGGTGGGGTGACCGTGGCCCAGGAAGTGGCCCGCGCGCTGGACGCCCCGCTCGACGTGCTGGTCGCGCGCAAGATCGGCGCGCCCTTCCAGGAGGAGCTCGGTGTCGGCGCGATCTGCGGTGACGATCCCCCCGTCTTCGACGACCGGTCCCTGAACCGGCTCGGTCTCACCCGGGCCGCGCTGGAACCGGTGGTGGCCCGTGAGCGCGCGGAACTGCACCGCCGCGAGGAGCTGTACCGGCACGGCCGCTCCGCTCTCGACCTGCGCGGGCGGACCGTGATCGTGGTCGACGACGGACTCGCCACCGGCGCCACCGCCCGGGCCGCGCTGCGCTGGATCCGGGGCCGGTCGCCCGCGCGCGTGCTGCTGGCGGTGCCGGTCGGCTCGCCCGAGGGCGTGCACCTGATGAGCCGGGAGGCCGACGAGGTCATCTGCCCGCACCGGCCGGCCGACTTCATGGCCGTCGGGCTCTGGTACGACGACTTCGCGCAGCTCACCGACGCCGATGTGCTGGCCGCGCTGCGCACGGGCGCCGAGGGCTGAGACCGCCGCGCGATGATAGAAGCGGACCATGACCTCTTCCTCCGTGCCCGGCATCGACACCCCCGACCGCCGCGGCCGCACCGGCCTCGACCGGACCGGCCGGGACCTGACCGGCAACCCGCGCGTGAAGGTGCGGGACGTGAAGCTGCTCTCCAGCCACTGGTACGTCGAGCGGTCCACGACCTTCGACTTCCGGCACGCCGACGGCACCTGGAGCCGCCAGGAGCGCGAGACCCACGACCGCGGCAACGGCGCCACGATGCTCCTGTACGACGCCGTACGCGAAACGGTGCTGCTCACCCGGCAGTTCCGCTTTCCCGTGTACGTCAACGGCCACCCCGACGGGATGCTCGTGGAGACCCCGGGCGGACTGCTCGACGAGGACGACGAGCATCCCGAGATCGCCGTGCGGCGCGAGGTGGTGGAGGAGACCGGCCACACCATCGGCGCCGTACAGCATGTGTTCGACGTCTATATGAGCCCCGGCTCGGTCACCGAACGGGTGAGCTTCTACGCGGCCGAGTACGGGCCGTCCACCCGCACCCACGAGGGCGGCGGCCTGGGCGAGGAGGGCGAGGACATCGAGATCCTCGAACTGCCCTTCCGGCAGGCCCTGGAGATGATTCGAAGCGGGGAGATCGCCGACGCCAAGACGATCATGCTGCTCCAATGGGCGGCGCTGGAGGGCCCGTTCGCCAAGTAGGCGGCCACGCGCTTGACTTGAAGTGCACTTCAAGCTGAAGACTCCCCCTCGTACACCACCCACGGGAGGGAACCCGGCATGAAGTACCGCACCATCGGCACCGACCCGCTGCACCGCCGCGAGGTCAGCGTCCTCGCGCTCGGCGCGATGCTGTTCGGCTCGTACACCGACGAGGAGACGTCCTTCGCCGTACTCGACCGCTATGTCGAGGCCGGCGGGAACTTCATCGACACGTCCGACAACTACGCCTTCTGGGCGGACGGGGGCCAGGGCGGCCAGAGCGAGGAACTGCTCGGCCGGTGGCGGCGCAGCCGGGGAATCGGTGACGAGATCGTCATCGCCACCAAGCTCGGCGCCCGCCCCCTGGCCCCCGGCACCGGCTACGTCGACAACCCGGAGGGCCTGTCCGCGAAGGTCATCCGGGAAGCCGCCGAACGCAGCCGGGAACGGCTCGGGGTGGAGAAGATCGACCTCCTCTACGCCCACATCGAGGACCGGAAGGTGCCGCTCGCCGAGACCGTGGAGGGGTTCGCCGAGCTGGTCGCCGAGGGCACCGTCGGACTGCTGGGCGTCAGCAACCACGCCGTGTGGCGGGTGGAACGGGCCCGCGCGCTGGCCGCCGCGGCCGGACTGCCCGGCTACCAGGTGCTCCAGTACCAGCACAGCCTGCTGCGCCCGCGCTTCGACGTGCCGAGCGACCTCTTCCCCGACGGCAGCCTCGGCCACGCGGGGCCCGAGCTCCTGAGCTACCTGCGCGCCGAGCCCGACCTCGCCCTGGTCGCCTACTCACCGCTGCTCGCCGGCGCCTACACCCGCGAGGACAAGCCGCTGCCGGGGGACTACGACCACCCCGGCACCCCGGCCCGCCTCCAGGTGCTGCGGGAGGTCGCCCGGGAGACCGGCGCGACCGTCAACCAGGTCGTCCTGGCCTGGCAGATCGGCGGCGACCTGCCGCTGATCCCGCTGGCCGGGGCGTCCTCGGTGGCCCAGCTGGAGGAGAACCTGGCGGCGCTGGACCTGGAGCTGACGGGGGAGCAGCGGGCCCGGCTGGACGCCGCGCACTGACCTGGCCCGAAGGGGGGTCCCGCTGTCAGACCTACTTTGTACTTACATTCGGACCTGCTTGTGAAATGATGTCTTAACAAAGTATTGACAGCGGGCCCATCAGGGGATTGGATCCGGGACCAACGCACCAGCCGCGTTTCTTTCCCGTCGTTCCCCCGTCGCACAGTGAGGTGCAGGAAAGATGGACCGCTCTTCGCACTCCCGCTCCCGCAGAACGGCCTCCCTGGTGGCCCTGGCCGCTGCGGCAGCACTGACCCTCGCAGGCTGCTCCAGCGGCTCCGGCGGCAAGAAGGCCGAGGAAAGCGCGGACGGCGCCTCCGCGGGCAAGGCCGACACCCCGCGCATGACCGTCGCCCTGGTCACCCACCAGTCGCCGGGCGACACCTTCTGGGACATCGTCCGCAAGGGGGCCGAGGCCGCCGCCGCCAAGGACAACATCAAGCTCATCTACTCGGCCGACCCCAGCGCGGGCGTCCAGGCCAACCTCGTGCAGAACGCCGTCGACCAGAAGGTCGACGGCATCGCCGTCACCCTCGCCAAGCCGGACGCCCTCAAGGACGTCATAGCCAAGGCGAAGGCCGCGAACATACCCGTCGTCGGCCTCAACTCCGGTGTCAGCGAGTGGCAGGAACTCGGCCTGATGGAGTTCTTCGGCCAGGACGAGACGGTCGCCGGCGAGGCGCTCGGCAAGCGGCTCAACGAGGCCGGCGCCAAGAAGGCCGTCTGCGTCATCCAGGAACAGGGCAACATCGGCCTCACCCAGCGCTGCGACGGCGTCGAGAAGACCTTCTCCGGCACGGTCGAGACGCTCAACGTCAACGGCACCGACATGCCGTCCGTGAAGTCGACGATCACCGCCAAACTCGCCGAGGACAAGGCCATCGACCACGTGGTCACCCTCGGCGCCCCCTTCGCGCTCACCGCGGCGCAGTCCGTGGCGGAGTCGGGCAGCTCCGCCAAGGTCGCCACCTTCGACCTCAACAAGGACCTGACCGGAGCCATCAGCAAGGGCACCATCGAGTTCGCCGTCGACCAGCAGCCCTACCTCCAGGGCTACCTGGCCATCGACTCGCTGTGGCTCTACAAGAACAACGGCAACTACATGGGCGGCGGTGAGCAGCCGGTGCTGACCGGCCCGGCCTTCGTCGACAAGTCCAATGTCGAGGCGGTAGCCGGGTTCGCCGCGAAGGGCACCCGGTGATCGGTATGACCCAGCAGGCTGAGCCGGCGGTGACCTCACCGCCGGCCCCCGGCCCCAAGGGCGGCGACGGGCGGACCGCCGAGCGCCCGCTCGCGCTCCGGCTCCTCGCCCGGCCCGAAGTGGGCGTCTTCCTGGGCGCCGTGGCGGTGCTGGTCTTCTTCCTCGTCACCGCCCCGCCGGTGCGCGACGGCAGCTCGATGGCCAACATCCTGTACCAGTCGTCGACCATCGGGATCATGGCGCTGCCCGTGGCCCTGCTGATGATCGGCGGCGAGTTCGACCTGTCGGCCGGTGTCGCGGTGATCGCCTCGGCGCTGACCGCCAGCATGATCAGCTACCAGCTGACCATGAACGTCTGGGTCGGGGTGATCGTGGCCCTGGTCGTGTCGCTCGCGATCGGGCTCTTCAACGGCTGGATGCTGGTCAAAACCGGCCTGCCGAGCTTCCTGGTGACCCTCGGCACCTTCCTGATCCTCCAGGGCGCGAACCTCGCCGTCACCAAGCTGATCACCGGCAACGTCGCCACCGACGACATCAGCACCATGGACGGATTCGACCAGGCCAAGGCCCTGTTCGCGTCCTCCTTCGACGTCGGCGGCGTCCAGGTGAAGATCACCATCGTGTGGTGGCTGGTCTTCGCCGCGCTCGCCACCTGGGTGCTGCTGCGCACCAAGTACGGCAACTGGGTCTTCGCCGTCGGCGGCAGCAAGGAGTCCGCCCGGGCCGTCGGCGTGCCGGTGACGTTCACCAAGATCTCGCTGTTCATGCTGGTCGGCTTCGGCGCCTGGTTCGTCGGCATGCACCAGCTGTTCTCCTTCAACACCGTGCAGTCCGGCGAAGGCGTCGGCCAGGAGCTCATCTACATCGCCGCGGCGGTCATCGGCGGCTGTCTGCTGACCGGCGGCTACGGCTCGGCGATCGGCCCGGTCTTCGGCGCGTTCATGTTCGGCATGGTCCAGCAGGGCATCGTGTACGCCGGCTGGAACCCGGACTGGTTCAAGGCGTTCCTGGGCGTGATGCTCCTCGGCGCCACGCTCATCAATCTGTGGGTCCGCCGCACGGCGACCCGGAGGTGACCGCAATGACGACCCCGCACGGAGCCATCCTCACCGACCCGGCCCCCGAGGAGGACCGGCCGATCGTCGAACTGCGCGGCGCCGGCAAGTCCTACGGCAACATCCGCGCCCTGCACGGGGTGAACGTCGCCGTCCACCCCGGCAAGGTGACCTGCGTGCTCGGCGACAACGGCGCCGGCAAGTCCACCCTCATCAAGATCGTCTCGGGTCTGCACCAGCACACCGAGGGCGAGTTCCTCGTCGACGGCGAACCGGTCCGCTTCAGCACCCCCCGCGAGGCCCTCGACCGCGGTATCGCCACCGTCTACCAGGACCTGGCGACCGTCCCGCTGATGCCGGTCTGGCGCAACTTCTTCCTCGGCTCCGAGCTGACCAAGGGCCCCTGGCCGGTCCGCCGCCTCGACATCGCCGCCATGAAACGCACCGCCGATCACCAACTGCGCGAGATGGGCATCGTCCTCGACGACCTGGAACAGCCCATCGGCACCCTCTCCGGCGGCCAGCGCCAGTGCGTGGCCATCGCCCGCGCCGTCCACTTCGGCGCCCGCGTCCTCATCCTGGACGAGCCCACCGCCGCCCTCGGCGTCAAGCAGTCCGGAGTGGTCCTCAAGTACATCGCCGCCGCCCGCGACCGCGGCCTCGGCGTCATCTTCATCACCCACAACCCCCACCACGCCTATATGGTCGGCGACCACTTCAGCGTGCTGCGGCTCGGCACCCTGGAGCTGTCCGCCGACCGCGACCGGGTGAGCCTGGAGGAACTCACCAACCACATGGCCGGCGGCGCCGAACTCGCCGCCCTCAAGCACGAGCTGTCCCAGGTGCGGGGCGTCGACGTCGAAAAGCTCCCCGAGGCGGCGGACCTCACCGCACCGGTGGCCGGCACCCCCGAAGGAAAGGCGTGAACATGGCGGCACTCGACCGTATCCGGGTCGGCTCGGCCCCCGACTCCTGGGGCGTGTGGTTCCCCGACGACCCCCGGCAGGTGCCCTGGCAGCGCTTCCTGGACGAGGTCGCCGAGGCCGGATACGAGTGGATCGAGCTCGGCCCGTACGGCTATCTCCCCACCGACCCGGCCCGGCTCACCGACGAGGTCGCCCGCCGGAACCTCACGGTGTCCGCCGGCACGGTCTTCACCGGCCTGCACCGCGGCCCGTCCGTGTGGGAGTCCACCTGGGAACACGTCAGCCAGGTCGCCGCGCTCACCCGGGCTATGGGCGCCCGCCACCTCGTGGTCATCCCCTCCTTCTGGCGCGACGACAAGACCGCCGAGATCCTGGAACCGCCGGAGCTGACCGGCGAGCAGTGGGCCCACCTCACCAAGGGCATGGAACGGCTCGGGCACGAGGTCAAGGAGGCCTACGGCCTCGACATCGTCGTCCACCCGCACGCCGACACCCACCTCGACACCGAGGACCACGTGGAGCGCTTCCTCGACTCCACCGACGCCGAGCTGGTCAACCTCTGCCTGGACACCGGGCACTACGCCTACTGCGGCGGCGACAGCGTCAAGCTGATCGAGACCTACGGCGAGCGCATCGGCTATCTGCACCTCAAGCAGGTCGACCCGGAGATCCTCGCGGACGTGGTGCGCGACGAGATCCCGTTCGGGCCCGCCGTACAGCGCGGCGTGATGTGCGAACCGCCCGCCGGGGTCCCGGACCTCGAACCGGTGCTGGTGGCCGCGCAGCGGCTCGGGGTCGAGCTGTTCGCCATCGTCGAGCAGGACATGTACCCCTGCGCACCGGACCGGCCGCTGCCGATCGCGGTGCGCACCCGGAAGTTCCTGAGGTCCTGCGGTGCCTGAGCACGCACCGCTCGGCGTAGCCGTCATCGGTACCGGCCGCATGGGCGCCGACCACGTCCGCCGTATCCAGGAAGTGATCAGCGGGGCCCGCGTCACCGCCGTGGTGGACGTCGACGCGGAGCGCGCCGAGGCCGTGGCCGCCCGCGCCGGCGGCTGCGCCGTGCACACCGACCCCGCCAAGGCGATGGCGTCGGCGGACGTCGACGCCGTCCTCGTCGCCTCGCCCGGCCCGGCCCACGAGGCCGCGCTCATGGCCGCCTTCGCGCACGACCTGCCCGTGCTGTGCGAGAAGCCCCTCACCCCCGACGCGGCCTCCGCGCTGCGCCTCGTCGAGGCCGAACAGGCCCTCGGCCGACGCCGCGTCCAGGTCGGCTTCATGCGCCGCTACGACCCCGAGTACGCGCGGCTCAAGGCGCTGCTGGAGACCGGGCGCCTGGGCCGTCCGCTGATGCTGCACAACCGGCACCGCAATGTCGCGAGCCCGGACTTCTTCACCTCCGAGATGCTCATCACCGACTCCGTCGCCCACGAGGTGGACGTCACGCGCTGGCTGCTCGGCCATGAGATCACGGCGGTCACGGTGCACCGCCCCGCGCCCTCCGCCGGCGCCCCCGAGGGGCTGGCCGACCCGCAGTTCGTCGTCCTGGAGACCGCGGGCGGCGCGCTGTCGGACGTGGAGATCTTCGTCAACTGCGGATTCGGCTACCAGGTGCAGGCCGAGGTGGTCTGCGAAGGCGGCACCGCCCGCATCGGTGACGCCCACGATCTGGTCACCGCCGCGGCGGGCCGCTGGGGCGGCAGCATCGCCCAGGACTGGACCGAGCGGTTCGCGGACGCCTACGACCGGGAGGTCCAGGCCTGGGTCGACGCCACCCGGCGGGGCGAGGTCACCGGGCCGGGCAGCTGGGACGGCTATGCGGCGGCCGCCGTCTGCGAGGCGGGGACGCGGGCGCTGCGCGAGGGCGGCCGGGTGACGGTGGAGCTGGCCGAGCGGCCCGCGCTGTACGGCTGAGCGGCGCTCGGCGGGCCGTTGTCAGTGCCGCGCGCTAGCGTGCACAGCAGTGACCGTTCCCGCTCCGGGAGGCTTGTGATGGCTTCGCGACTCAACCCCTACCTCACCTTCGCCGGCGACGCCCGGCAGGCCATGGAGTTCTACCAGGAGGTCTTCGGCGGCACCCTGGACCTCAATTCGTACGGCGACCTCGGGCAGACGGACGCCCCCATGGCCGACAAGATCATGCACGGCATGCTGGAGACCCCGGGCGGGTTCACCCTGATGGGCGCCGACAACCCGCCCGGGACAGAGAAGCACACCGAGAACAACTTCTCCGTGAGCCTGAGCGGCGACGACGAGGCCGAGCTGCGTGGCTACTGGGAGAAGCTGTCCGAGGGCGGGCAGGTGGCGGTGCCGCTGGAGAAGCAGATGTGGGGCGATGTCTTCGGCATGTGCACCGACCGCTTCGGCGTGCCGTGGATGGTCAACATCAGCGGTTCCCAGGGCTGACCGCCGTCGCCCGGCCCGCTCACGCCTGCCGTATCTCCGCGACGGTGACGGGGCGGTGCTCGTGCAGTGACCGGGTGCACGCCTCGGCGATCCAGCCGGCCTCCAGGGCGTCCGCGACCGTGCACGGGGAGGTCCGGGTGCCGGCCACGACCTCGGTGAACGCGGTGAGTTCGGCGCGGTAGGCCGCGGCGAAGCGGTCCATGAAGAAGTCGTGCGGGGTGCCCGCGGGGAAGGCGGTCCCCGGCTCGACCGAGCGCAGCGGCAGCTTGTCCTCCAGGCCGACGGCGATGGAGTCCCGGAAGCCGTGCAGCTCCATCCGGACGTCGTAACCCCGGCCGTTGTGGCGGGAGTTGGAGACCACCGCCAGGGTGCCGTCGTCCAGGGTGAGGATCGCGGACGTGGTGTCGGCGTCGCCCGCCCGCGCGATGTAGTCGGCGCCCCGGTTGCCGCCCACCGCGTACACCTCGCTGACCTCGCGTCCCGTCACCCAGCGGATGATGTCGAAGTCGTGGACCGAGCAGTCCCGGAAGATGCCCCCGGAGGCGGCGATGTACCCGGCGGGCGGCGGCGCCGGGTCCAGCGTGGTCGACCGCACGGTGTGCAGCGTGCCCAGCTCGCCGCCCCGCACGGCGGCCCGCGCGGCGACGAAACCGGCGTCGAAGCGGCGGTTGTAGCCGATCTGGATCGGCACGCCCGCGCCCTCCACGGCCCGCAGGACCTCTACCCCCTCGGGCATGGTGCGGGCGACGGGCTTCTCGCAGAAGACGGGGACACCTGCCTCCACCCCGGCCAGGATCAGCGCGGGATGGGCGTCCGTGGCCGCCGCGACGACGATGCCGTCCACCCCGGCGGACAGCAGGGCCTCGGGCGAGTCCACCACCTCGCCGCCGAACCGCTCGGCGGCGGACTTGGCGGCGTCCGCGACGGGGTCGGTGAGGACGAGGGAGTCGACGGCGTCGAGTCCAGAGAGGGTCTCGGCGTGGAAGGCGCCGATGCGGCCGAGGCCGAGGATTCCGATGCGCATGGTGGTGCAGCTCCTGGGGTGAGGGGGTCAGTCGAGGCCGCCGAGTACGTTCTGGTCCCACTCGATCACCGATCCGGTGACCACTCCGGAGCGCTCCGAGAGCAGGAACACCACGAAGTCGGCGATCTCGTCGGGCCGGCCGAGCCTGCCCATCGGCAGCCGGGCGGCGGCCCGTTCGCGCCAGTCGTCCCCGGCGCCGTGGAAGGTCCGCTGGGTCGCGTCCTCGCCCTCGGTCTCGGTCCAGCCGATATTCAGGCCGTTGATCCGGATCCGGTCGAAGCGGTGCGCGTGGGCGGCGTTGCGGGTCAGGCCGATCAACCCGGCCTTGGCGGCGACGTACGGCGCGAGGAAGGGCTGTCCGCCGTGCGCCGAGGAGGTGATGACGTTGACGATCGAGCCCGGCGCCCCGCGGGCCACCATGTCGGCGACCGCGGCCTGCATGGCGAAGAAGGGCGCCCTGAGGTTGACGGCGATGTGCTGGTCGAACAGCTCGGGCGTGGTGTCCAGCAGGGTGCCCCGGGAGGTCAGCCCCGCCGCGTTCACCAGGCAGTCGATCCGGCCCCGGGCCGCCACGACCTCGGCGACGGCGCCCCTGGACCGCTCGGCGTCCGCCAGGTCGGCCCGAAGGAACAGCGCCTCGGCGCCGGCGGCCGTCAGCTCCGCCACCAGTGCCTCGCCCGGTTGAGGGCGCCGGCCCGTGACGGCCACGACCGCCCCCTCGCGGGCCGCGGCCCGTGCGACGGCGGCGCCGACGCCCTGGGTGCCGCCGTTGACGAGGACCACCTTGTCGTCGAGAAGTCCCATGGCGTTACTGGTCCTTTCAGCTCCGGCGCCGCTCGGCGCGGGCCCTCAGCTCGTCCCGCAGCGCCTGCGGAGCCCATCCCTCCCGCAGCGCGCGGCGCACCACGTCCGCCTGCGAGGACGGGGCGAGTCCGTCGAGGGGCGGGTCGCGGTCGAGGTTCGTGGGGAAGGGGTAGCCCTCGGCGCTCGCGGCGATCACGTTCTCCAGCCGTGCCACTTCCGCGCCCTCGCTCCGGCGCCTGAGCAGCACCGGGTACACGGCGTTGACGACCGCCTCCCGGTCGACCGTCTCCATCGCCCGCCCGAACGCGGACGACACCTGCAGGAGATTGGCCGTCCGCCTCACGTCCGTGGTGCGGTTGGTGCCGGCGGCGTGGAAGAGGGCCGGGCTGAAGAAGGCCGCGTCGCCCTTCGCGAGCGGGAGCTGCACGTGGTGGGCGTCGAAGTACCGCTGGAACTCCGGGCGGCGCCAGGCCAGATAGCCCGGTTCGTAGGTCTGTGAGTACGGCAGGTACATCGTCGGGCCCGACTCCACCGGCATGTCACCGTGCGCGACGGCGCCCTGGAGGGTCAGCACGGGGGAGAGGCGGTGGACGTGCGCCGGGTAGGCGGCCGCCGTCTCGTCCGGCAGGAAACCCAGGTGGTAGTCGCGGTGCGCGCTCTGGGCGGCGCCGCCGGGGTTGACGACGTTGACCTGCGAGGTCACCTGGTAGCCGGGGCCGAGCCAGGCCCGCGACACCAGCGCCAGGATGTCGTTGGCGTAGTAGTCGGCGAAGGCCTCCGGGTCGTGCAGGGCGGCCTTCTCCAGCGCGTTCCAGACCCGGTCGTTAGCACCGGGCCGCGCGAAGTGGTCGCCGGCGCTCGTGCCCGAGGCACGCTGCCCGGCGATCAGCGCCTCGAACACCGCGGTGAGCCGGTCGACGGCCTCCCGGTCGAAGGCGCCGCGGAAGACCACCACGCCGGGGCCGTCGGTGAGGGCGCGGACCAGCTCGTCCTCGGGCGCCGTCCCCTCGTAGACGGGCACCTCGCGCTCGACGGCGGCGGCGTGCGGGTAGTCGGCGGGGTCGGTGGTCCGCTCGACGAGCGTGCGGAACGCGTCGAGGTCGCAGTCCCGCGCGGACAGCCGGGAAGTGCGGGACATCGGGGACATCGGTGTCCTCTCGGTGACAGGGGCGACGCAGTCCTGTCATTCTTGTCAGGACAAAGCCGTCGAACAACCGGCAGGCAGCCATCAAAAACCCCTCAAGGAGCCTCGGTATGGGCCACCCGTTCCCGATCCGGGAGATCGCGCGGCAGGCGGGTCTGAGCGAGGCCACCGTGGACCGGGTGCTCAACGGCAGGGGAGGGGTGCGGGAGAGCACCGCGCACGAGGTCCGCCGGGCCGTCGCCGACCTGGACCGGCAGCGCACCCAGGTCCGGCTGGTCGGCCGTACCTTCATGGTGGACATCGTGATGCAGGCCCCGGAGCGGTTCTCCACCGCCGTGCGGGCCGCCCTGGAGGCGGAACTGCCGTCCCTGCACCCGGCGGTGGTCCGCTCGCGCTTCCACTTCCGTCAGACGGGGCCGGCCTCCGAACTGATCCGGACGCTCGACCGGATCGCGCGGCGCGGCTCGCAGGGCGTCATCCTCAAGGCGCCGGACGTCCCCGAGGTCACCGCCGCGGCGGGCCGGCTGACGGCGGCCGGGATCCCGGTGGTGACGCTGGTGACCGACCTGCCCGCCACGCCTCGCCTGGCCTACGTCGGCATCGACAACCGGGCCGCCGGGGCGACCGCCGCGTACCTCATGGGCCAGTGGCTCGGGGACCGGCCCGGCAATGTGCTCACCAGCCTCTCCAGCGGCTTCTTCCGCAACGAGGAGGAGCGCGAGATGGGGTTCCGCAGCGCGATGCGCGCCCGGCATCCCGAGCGCGCGCTGGTGGAGATCGCCGAGGGCCAGGGCCTGGACGCCACCCAGTACGACCTGGTCCGGGCGGCCCTGGAACGCGACCCGGACATCCGCGCCGTGTACTCCATCGGCGGCGGCAACATCGCCACCCTGCGGGCCTTCGAGGAACTCGGCCGCGTGTGCGCGGTGTTCGTGGCGCACGACCTCGACCACGACAACACCCGCCTGCTGCGTGAGCACCGGCTCTCCGCCGTCCTCCACCACGACCTCCGCCAGGACCTGCGCGAGGCCTGCCACCACGTGATGCGGGCCCACGGCGCCCTGCCGCCCGCGGGACCCTCGCTGCCGACCCCGATCCAGGTGGTGACGCCGTACAACATGCCTACGGTGTAGGCAGGTCGGCCCAGGTGCCGGTCGCGGCGGAGCGGGTCATCGCGCCGAGTGCCTCCGCGCTGCGTACGGCGTCGGTGAGGGTGGCGCCGTAGGGCCTGCGCTCGGCGATGGAGCGCAGGAAGCGGTAGGCCTCCACCACCTTCAGGTCGTCGTAGCCCATGGCGTTGGCCGCGCCGGGCTGGAAGGCGCCGAACTCGCCGTCGCCCGGGCCGACGTACACCGTGCTGACGGGCTGGTCCTGGTAGGCCGTACCGCGGCTGATGCCGAGCTCGTTCATCCGGCGGAAGTCCCACAGCAGCGCGCCCCGGGTGCCGTGGATCTCGAAGCCGTAGGTGTTCTGCTCGCCGACCGCGACCCGGCTGGCCTCCAGGACGCCGCGGGCGCCGGAGGCGAAGCGGAGCAGGCAGTTGACGTAGTCCTCGTTCTCGACCGGGCCGAGTTCGCCGCCCCGGGCCCGGGTGTGGCCCGCGGTGGCGCCGGTCGGGCGGGCCCGCTCCGGTACGAAGACCGCGGTGTCGGCGGTGAGGGAGGCGAGCTCGCCGAGCAGGTACCGGGCCAGGTCCACGCCGTGCGAGGCGAGATCCCCGAGGACTCCGCTGCCGCCGCGCTCGCGCTCGTAGCGCCAGGTCAGCGCGGACTCGGGATGGGCGGCGTAGTCGCTGAACAGCCGCACGCGCACATGCGTGACCGTGCCGATCTCCCCGGCGGCGATCAGGTCGCGGGCCTTCTCCACCGCGGGCGCGTTGCGGTAGTTGAAGCCGACCGCCCCGCACACCCCGGCCCGCGCCACCGCGGCGGCGACCGCGCGGGCGTCCTCGGCGGTCAGGCCGACCGGCTTCTCGATCCAGATGTGCTTGCCCGCCTCCGCCATCGCGACGCCGATCTCGCGGTGCAGGAAGTTCGGGGCGGTGATGCTGACCGCCCGCACCCGCGGGTCGGCGGCCACCTCGCGCCAGTGGCGGGTCGTGGCGGTGAAGCCGAACTGCGCCGCGGCCTCCTCGGCCCGGCCCGGCACCTCCTCGGCGACGGTGACCAGCTCCGGACGCAGGGGCAGCCGCGGGTAGTGGTGGCGCACGCGGGCGTAGGCCTGGGTGTGCACCCGCCCCATCCAGCCGAATCCGACGACGGCGACCCCAAACGCATCCACCATGACAGCCCCTTTTTGGACCGGTCCAGAAGCCTTTTCACCCACACTGGGCGCGGTCCGCGCCGGGTGTCAACCCTTTGACAAGCCCGGACTGCCCGTGGAACGGTCCATGTCATGCGACCGCCGACCATCCGCGACGTGGCCGAACGGGCCGGGGTCTCCAAGTCCCTGGTCTCGCTGGTGCTGCGCGGCTCCGAGCAGGTGCGCCCCGAGAAGCGGGAGGCCGTGCTGCGGGCCGTGCGGGAACTCGGTTACCGGCCCAACACCGCCGCCCGCAGCCTCAGCGAGCGGCGCACCCGGACCGTCGGAGTCCTCCTCAACGACCTGCGCAACCCCTGGTTCGTGGAGCTGCTCGACGGGCTGAATCCGCTGCTGCACGACCACGGCCTGCACATGCTGCTCGCCGACGCCCGGCTCAACCGCCGCACCGGCCAGGACCCCGCCGCCCCCTTCCTCGACCTGCGCGTCGACGGCCTGGTCGTGGTCGGCACCCTGCCCGATCCGGCCGGGCTCGAGGCGGTCGCCGAGCGGATGCCGGTGGTCGTGGCGGGCGCCCGCGAGGCGGTGCCGCCGCGGGTCGACGTCGTCGCCGGTGACGACGAGCAAGGCGCCCGCCTGGTCACCGAGCACCTCATCGGCCTCGGCCACCGCCGGATCGCGCACCTCGCGGGCTATGGGGCGGTCGGCGAGCTGCGCAGACGGAGCTTCGAGGCGACGATGAGCGCGCACGGCCTGGCGGACGGCGCGCGCGTCGAAGCCTGCGACATGACCGAGGAGGGCGGCTACCGCGCCACGGTCCGCCTGCTCGGCCGCCCCGACCGGCCGACCGCCGTCTTCGCCGTCAACGACATCGCCTGCGTCGGCGCGCTCTCGGCGGCCGGGGAACTCGGCCTCGACGTGCCGCGCGACCTGTCCGTGGCCGGCTACGACAACACGAGCATCTCCCGGCTGCGGCACCTGTGGCTGACCACCGTGGACGGCGGCGGCCACGACGTCGGCCGACGCGCCGCCCGCTGCCTCCTCGACCGCTTCGAACGGCCCGGGGCACCGGGCCGCCTCCGCCTTGCCGCGCCCGCGCTGGAGATCCGGGGCACCACGGCCCCGCCGCTCACAGATTGATCGCGTACGCCTTGCGCAGCGTCTCGTGCACCGTCCAGGTCGTACGGTCGCCCGCGCGCAGCACCGCCATGTCGCCGGGGCCCACCGTCAGCGTCGGCCCGTCCTCGACCTCGATGGTGGCCGAGCCGCTGATCACCACGAACAGTTCGTCCGCCTCGGTGTCGGTGACCACGCCCGGGGTGATCTGCCAGATCCCCCGGATCTGCCGGCCGTCCGCGGACTCCCAGAGCACCTTCCCGGTTACCTCGGGCGTGCCGGAGACGATCTGCTCGTGCGCGAGCGGCTCGGGTTCGAGTGCGGCGTCGGGGATGTGGACGACGAAACTGTGGCTCATGCCAGGACCCTAACCGGCCGCAGTGGATCAACGCCGTCGGCACAGTGTGCGGTATCCACCCGCGCGGGAGGACACTTCGTCGCGACCGAGGGAGCGCCGCCCGGGGGAGTGAGCCAGCCCCCGCATCATGCCCGCAATACATCGGACAAAATTGTTGACAATCTTGTTTGACTAGATTTAGGTTCGACAGGCACTCACTCAGGGAGGGCACACCATGCCGAAAGAAGCCCGTCCGAGCACCGGGGAGCAGGCCAAACAGCACGCGCTCGCGCGGCTGCGGCAGGCGATCCTGCACGGCGAGATGGCACCGGCCCAGCGGCTGGTGGAGAACGAACTCGCCGAGCAGTTCGGTGTGACACGGGCGAGCATCCGCGCCGCGCTCATCGATCTGGAGGCCCAGGGCCTCGTGGAGCGGATCCGCAACCGCGGCTCGCGGGTGCGGGTGGTGACGGTGGAGGAAGCCGTCGCCATCACCGAGTGCCGCATGGTCCTCGAAGGACTGTGCGCGGCGAAGGCGGCCGTCGCGGCGAGCGACGAGCAGCTGGCCGAACTCACCGAGCTGGGCACGGCGATGACCAAGGCCGTGGCCGCCGGTGAACCGGTCACCTACTCCGACCTCAACCACGAACTGCACACCAGGATCCGGGAGTTCTCCGGCCAGCAGACCGCGCTGGAGCTGCTGGAGCGGCTCAACGCCCAACTGGTGCGCCACCGCTTCCAGCTGGCACTGAGGCCGGGGCGGCCGCAGCAGTCCCTGAGCGAGCATCTGGCGATGATCGAGGCGATCAGGGCCAGGGACCCTGAGGCGGCCGAGGCGGCCGTCCGCGCCCACCTCAGCAGCGTGATCGAGGCGCTGCGCGACTGAACCTCGCGCGAGGCGGGCGCCCACCTGTCCAGCAAGGAGTTCTCCACCATGACTCAGGCCAACGCGCCCGCCCCAGCACGCTCGACACTCGTCGTCACCGCGCACGCCGGTGACTTCGTGTGGCGCGCCGGCGGTGCCATCGCCCTGGCCGCGTCCCGCGGCGAGAAAGTCACCATCGCCTGTCTGACCTTCGGCGAGCGCGGCGAGTCCGCCAAGGCGTGGCGCGAGGGGAAGAAGCTGGCGGAGATCAAGGCGATACGGCGGGACGAGGCCGAGCGGGCCGCCGCCACCCTGGGCGCCGAGGTCCGCTTCTTCGACGCCGGCGACTACCCGCTGATCCCCACCGCCGAGCTGACCGACCGGCTCGTCGAGGTCTACCGCGCGACCCAGCCGGACGTCGTGCTGACCCACCCCACCGAGGACCCGTACAACGGCGACCACCCCGCCGCCAACCGCATGGCACTGGAGGCCCGGGTGCTCGCCCAGGCCATCGGCTACCCGGGCGAGGGCGAGATCATCGGCGCCCCGCCGGTCTTCTTCTTCGAGCCCCACCAGCCCGAGATGAGCGGCTTCAAGCCCGAGGTGCTGCTCGACATCACCGAGGTCTGGGAGACCAAGCGCAAGGCCATGGAGTGCCTCGGCGCCCAGCAGCATCTGTGGGACTACTACACCGACCTCGCCGGCCGGCGCGGAGTCCAGCTCAGGCGCAACGCGGGCCCCAACCTGGGCCTCGCCCACCGGACCATGGCCGAGGCGTACATGCGCCCCTACCCGCAGATCGCGAAGGAGCTGGCATGAGCGGCGTCATCGTCACCGGCCCCCCGAAGGCGGCCCTCGAGGACATCGACGCGCTGGCCGGGTACGGCGTGGCCACCGTGAGCGAGGCCATGGGCCGCACCGGCCTGCTGGGCCCGGGGATCCGGCCGGTGCAGCAGGGCGTACGGGTCGCCGGCACCGCGGTCACCGTGCTGAGCTGGCCCGGCGACAACCTCATGATCCATGCCGCCGTCGAGCAGTGCGGTGAGGGCGACATCCTGGTCGTCACCACCACCTCGCCGTGCACCGACGGCCTGTTCGGCGAGCTGTTCGCGACCGCCCTCCAGCAGCGCGGGGTGCGCGGCGTGGTGCTGAACACCGGGGTCCGCGATACCCAGGAGCTGCGGGACATGGGCTTCGCCGCCTGGTCCCGGGCGGTCTCCTCGCAGGGCACGGTCAAGGCGACGGGCGGCTCGGTCAATGTGCCGATCGCCATCGACGGCCAGGTCGTCCGCCCCGGGGACGCGATCCTCGCCGACGACGACGGCGTCGTGGTCGTCCCCCGGGAGCGCGTGCGCGAGACGGTGCGGAAGTCCCGGGCCCGTGAGGACAAGGAGACCGCCACCCGGGCCGCCTTCCTCGACGGACAGCTCGGCCTGGACCGCTACGGGCTGCGGGACAGGCTGAAGGAACTCGGCGTCGAGTACCGGACGTACGAGCAGTACGAGGGAGAGCGGCCGTGACCGCGGAGGTGCCCTGTCTGCTGATGCGCGGCGGCACGTCCAAGGGCGCCTACTTCCTCGCCGGTGACCTGCCCGCCGAACCGGACGCCCGGGACGAGCTGCTGCTGCGGATCATGGGCAGCCCGGACCCGCGCCAGATCGACGGACTCGGCGGGGCTCACCCGCTCACCAGCAAGGTGGCCGTGGTGTCGCCGTCGGCCGACCCGCGGGCCGACGTCGACTACCTCTTCCTCCAAGTGGCCGTCGACCGGCCCGAGGTGACCGACCGTCAGAACTGCGGAAACATCCTCGCCGGGGTCGGCCCGTTCGCCGTGGAGCGCGGGCTCGTCCCGGCGGGCGAGCGGGAGACCGCGGTCCGGATCCGCATGGTCAACTCCGGTGACTACGCCACGGCGACCTTCCCGAGCCCGGACGGACGCGTCGACTACACGGGCGGCGCCGCGATCTCGGGCGTGCCCGGCACGGCCGCCCCCGTGGTGATCGAGTTCCCGCCGGGCGCCTCCGCCCTGCTGCCCACCGGACACGTCCGGGACGAGATCGACGGGGTGCCGGTGACCTGTGTGGACAACGGCATGCCGACGGTTCTCATGGCGGCCGCCGCGCTCGAGGTCACCGGCTACGAGTCGCCGCGGGACCTGGAGGAGGACACCGAACTCGCCGACCGGCTCCGCCGGATCCGGCTGCGGGCCGGCCGCCTCATGGGCCTCGGCGACGTGTCCGGGGCGACCGTGCCCAAGCTGACGCTGCTCGCTCCGCCCCGCCACGGCGGTGCCGTCACCACCCGCACCTTCATCCCCGCGCGCTGCCACACCTCGATCGGGGTGCTGGGCGCGGCCGGCGTGGCCGCGGGCCTGCGGATCGACGGAGGCGTGGGCGCCGGTCTCGCTCGGCTCGACCCCGGCAGCGACCGGATCCGGCTCGAACACCCCACCGGTTTCCTGGACATCGAGAGCAGTCTCGGC
Organism: Streptomyces sp. NPDC002779; assembly: GCF_042888685.1. Taxonomy (NCBI): domain Bacteria; kingdom Bacillati; phylum Actinomycetota; class Actinomycetes; order Kitasatosporales; family Streptomycetaceae; genus Streptomyces; species Streptomyces sp. NPDC002779. The sequence goes on along the minus strand of NZ_JBIAQC010000008.1, from coordinate 184,323 downwards.
ACCGATGCCGACGGCCTGCCCACCGCCCGCCGCACCGCCGTGGTCCGAACGGCCCGCAAGATCTTCGACGGCACCGTCTTCGCCAGGGCCGCCGCACAACCCCTTGGAGGTCCCCGATGACTCCGCCGCTCGGCGACATCGCGCACATCGGCCACGCCCAGCTGTTCACGCCCGACCTGGACGCGAGCGTCGCCTTCTTCACCGACTATCTCGGCCTGACGGCCCATCACCAGCAGGGCGACAGCGTCTACTTGCGGACCTTCGACGACTACGAGCACCACAGCCTGGTGCTCACCGCCCGGGAACAGCCCGGCCTCGGCCGGCTCGCGCTGCGCACCTCCAGCGAGGAGGCGCTGCACCGCCGGATCAGGGCGGTCGAGGAGTCGGGCGGCTCGGGCCACTGGGCGGAGGACGAGCCCGGCCTCGGCAAGCTCTACGTCACCACCGACCCCGACGGCCATGAGCACGCCCTGTACTGGGAGAGCGAACACTACGCGGCCCCCGAGGAGTTGCGGCCCGCGCTGAAGAACCAGCCGCAGGCCAAGCCCAACCGGGGCGTGGGGGTCCGACGGCTCGACCACGTCAACTTCCTCGCCGCCGACGTCCTCGCCAACGCCGAGTTCCAGCAGAACGTGCTCGGCGCCCGGCCGACGGAACAGATCCGCCTCGACAGCGGGAAGATCGCGGCGCGCTGGCTGACGTACACCAACAAGTCGTACGACGTCGTCTACACCTCGGACTGGACCGGCAGCGCCGGGCGGCTGCATCACATCGCCTTCGCCACCGACACCCGCGAGGACGTCCTGCGGGCCGCCGATCTCGCCATCGACAGCGGGGTGTTCATCGAGACGGGACCGCACAAGCACGCCATCCAGCAGACGTTCTTCCTGTACGTCTACGAGCCGGGCGGCAACCGGATCGAGCTGTGCAATCCGCTCACCCGGCTGGTGCTGGCGCCCGACTGGCCGCTGATCACCTGGACCGAGGAGGAGCGCAAGAAGGGGCAGGCCTGGGGCCTGAAGACCATCGAGTCCTTCCACACGCACGGGACGCCACCGGTCGCGTAGCGCGATCGCCACGGGAGCCGTACCGAATCGTCGATGAGATTGTTGACAAAAACGTTGACTCTTTCGGTACGGCTCCTTAGCGTCTAGCGCACCCCGCACGAGAGGAAGAACAACGATGTCCCCCCTCGCTCCATCCGCCCGCGGCAGCAGACTGGCCTTCCTGGTCATCGGGCTGTGCTGGCTGGCCGTGCTCTTCGACGGCCTCGACATGTTCATCTACGGCTCGGTGCTGCCGCACCTGCTGGAGACCGGGACCTTCGGCCTCACCCCCGGCCAGGCCGGCGACCTCGGCTCCTACGCCACCTTCGGCATGCTGGTCGGCGCCCTGACCGCCGGTACCGTCGCGGACCGGATCGGGCGCAAGAAGCTCATGGTCGCCTGCGTGGTCCTGTTCTCGCTGGCCTCGGGCGTGTGCGCGATCGCCGACTCCGTCGCCGTCTTCGGCCTCGGCCGGACCCTCGCCGGTGTAGGCCTCGGCGGGCTGCTCCCCACCGCGATCAGCATGGTCTCCGACTACGCCCCGCGCGGCCGCGCCGCGATCGTCATCGGCCTGCTGATGACCGCCCACCACGCGGGCGGCATCCTCTCCGCCTACGTCGCCAAGTGGCTGATCGAGCCGGCCGGCTGGCGCGCCGCCTTCTGGGTCTGTGTGCTCCCGCTGCTCTTCGCCCCCGTCCTCGCCAGGTTCCTGCCCGAGTCGCTGAGCTTCCTGATGGCCAAGGGCCGCACCGAGGAGGCCCGCGCGCTGGCCGCCCGCTACGACGTCGAACTCCCCGCCGCCAAGACCGGCAAGCCGGCCGCCGGTGACCGCTGGGCCAACCTGAGGGGCCTCTTCCGCGGCGGCGAGTGGACCCAGACCCTGCTGTACTGGCTCGCCTCCTTCGGCGGACTGCTGCTGGTCTACGGCGTCGCCACCTGGCTGCCCACCCTGATGCGCGCCGAGGGCTACGAACTGGGCTCCGCGCTCACCTTCGTCGTCGTCTTCAACCTCGGCGGCATCGTCGGCATGCTGGTCGCCGGACGCGCCGCCGACCGCTTCGGCGCCCCGCGCATCTCGGCGATCTGGTTCGCGCTCACCGCGGCCGGGGTGTTCCTGCTCAGCGTCCACATGCCGCTCGCGGTGACCATGACGGTCGTCTTCCTCACCGGTGTGTTCCTCAACAGCGCCCAGACGATGATCTACGCGACGGTCTCGATCCGCTCCACCCCCGGCAACCGTGCCACCGCCGTCGGCTGGACCTCCGGCATGGGCCGCTTCGGCGCCGTCTTCGGACCGTGGCTCGGCGGGCAGTTGCTCGCCGCGGGCAACGGCGACTGGGGCTTCACCGCCTTCGCCCTCGCCGGAGTGTCGTCCATGGTCTTCATCGGCATAGCCGCGCTGCGCGGCGGGCGCGGGACCCCGGCCGAGGGCGCCCCGCGAAATCTGGTCACCACGCACTGAAAAAGGGGGGACTGACGTTGACAGGGGATCCCGGTCATGTCGCCCTTCCCGCCTGAGACACCCGCCCGCGTACGGTAAGGTTTACCTGCGCGTTCTCGCGGCACCACCGTGAGAGGGACGCACCGGGACGTGGCGCAGCTTGGTAGCGCACTTGACTGGGGGTCAAGGGGTCGCAGGTTCAAATCCTGTCGTCCCGACGGTGCGAAGGGTCTTCGCGGGCAGCGGCTCGCGAGGACCCTTTTCTCATGCGCGCCGTCCGACCGGGTCTACGCGTCCGGGCACCGCACGCCGCTCGACTCGACCCGTCGCCCGTCCGAGCCCGTGACGGTCACCGGCACCGGTTGTGACCCCGGGTCGGCGACGCGCTGCGCCGCGGTGGCCGTACAGCTGAGCTGGGCCGCGACGAGATCGCTCAACCGGCCCGCCGACGGGGCGAGTCGGACGGTGATCCCGTCCTCCCGCTCGGTCACCGTCACGAGGTCGGACGGGCGGTGCCCTTGCTGCGGGGGGCCCGGGGCGTCCGGACTCGTGGGGATCGGGGTGGCGGTGAACAGGCCCGCCGCGGGCGGCAGTCGGGTGGTGATCCGCTTGCGGCGCTCCCCGTCCGTCGGGCCCAGGAGCAGCGTTTCCAGGGCCTTCGCGACGTCCACCGGCGCGGTGGTGCGGCGGGGGACGGCGACCAGGGTGCCGTCGACGACGTAGTAGACCTGGATCACCGGCGTCACCCCGCTTGCCGGACCGCCCGCCTCCACCACTCCGGTCGTGGGGATGCCGCAGGAGGTGAGCGCGCACAGGGCGGCGAGCCACAGCGGCGCGGATCGCCGACGGGGCGTCATGAGCCGCTTCCCGGGGGCGGCCCGTCGTCGGGCAGGGGGAGTCGTACGGTGAAGACGGCGCCCCCTTCGGGCCGGTTCGCCGCGCTGACCGTGCCCCCGTGCATGCGGACGTTCTCCGCGGTGATCGCGAGGCCCAGACCGCTGCCCTCGGTCCGGGTGCGGGCGGCGTCCGACTTGTAGAACCGCTCGAAGACATGGGGCAGCACGCTGTCGGGGATGCCGGGCCCGCTGTCCAGCACCTCGATGACGGCGAGCCGTGCCCCGCCCGACAACCGCAGGCGCACGGGACGCGCGCCGTGCCGCAGGGCGTTGCCGACCAGGTTGGCGACGACGACGTCCAGGCGGCGCGGGTCGACCCGGCCGCGCAGGGTGCCCGGCGGGGGCAGGTCGCAGTCGACGAGGCCGGTCCAGGCGCGCGCGGCCAGGGTGCGCCGCAGCGACTCGGCGAGGTCGATCTCGTCCAGGTGCAGCACCACCGCGCCCGCGTCGAAGCGGGAGATCTCCATCAGGTCGTCCACCAGCCGGGCCAGCTTCACGGTCTCCTCGCTGATCAGCCGGACCGCGGTCGCGGTGTCCGGGTCCAGGCGGGCGGCGTCCTCGTCGAGGACGTCGGTCACCGCCGACATGGCGGCCAGCGGGGTGCGCAGTTCGTGCGACACGTCAGCGGCGAACCGGCGGGCCCGCGCCTCCATGCCGCGCAGTTCGGCCACCGACTTCTCCAGCGCGGCGGCCGTCTCGTTGAACGTGTGCGACAGATCGGCCAGTTCGTCGGAGCCGTGGACCGTGAGCCGGGTGTCCAGTCGGCCCTCGGCGATGCGCCGGGTGGCGTGGCGCAGCGCCCGAACCGGCCGGAGCACGCCGCGCGCGGCGAGCAGCGCCAGCAGCACGGCGAGGGCGAGTGCGGGCACGGTGGCCCGTTGGGCGGCGGTGACCAGGGCGTCGACATAGGCCCGTTCCGTGGTCTGCGGCACCGTCAGGAAGATCTGCACGCCGGAGGGGTGGGTGCCTTCGTCGGACGAGGCGAACAGGACCGACATGCCGACGACCAGCGCGGTGTGGTCGCCGCCGGCCACCCGCTGGAACACGGTCGCGGTCCTGGAGCGCACGGCGTCACGCAGGGCGGGCGTCAGTTCCTCGAAGGGGTCGTCCGGGGCGGAGGTGGCGCTCAGGTCGCCGTAGGCGGCCAGGACCCGCCAGGTTCCGGAGGGGTCGGCGCCGGCCACGTCGGTCGCGAACCGCCGCAGTTCGTGCTCGCCCGGCGGGAAGGAGAGCTCCTCGGCGAGCCGGCCGACCTGGGTGCGCAGCAGCTGGATCACGGTGTCCTGGCTCTGCTGGAGCACCCCGGTGCGCGCCTCACGGAAGGTCAGGGCGCCGGTGGTCGCGGCGGTGACGGCGGCGACCAGCGCGAAGGCCACCACCAACCGCGTCCGCAGACCGCGCAGTTGCGGCACCCGGGGCCGCCTCACCGGGCCGCGAACCGGTAGCCGAAGCCGCGCACGGTCTGGATGTAGCGCGGCTCGCGCGGCGGTTCGCCCATCTTGGCGCGCAGCCGCTTGACGCAGGCGTCCACCAGGCGCGCGTCCCCGTGGTAGCTGTGCTCCCAGACCGCCTCCAGCAACTGCTGCCGGCTGAACACCTGGCCGGGGGAGGCGGACAGGGTGAGCAGCAGCCGCAGTTCGGACGGTGCGAGCGCGATCGGCACGCCGTTGCGGGCGACCGAGAGACCGGACCGGTCGACGGCCAGCTCCCCGTAGGTGTCGATCTTCGGGATGCCGGGTTCGCCGGAGGCCCCGCCCGCCCTGCGCAGCACGGCCCGGATGCGCGCCTGGAGCACCCGGGCCTGGACGGGCTTGACCACGTAGTCGTCGGCGCCCGCCTCCAGGCCCACGACGATGTCCTCGTCGTCGCCCCGCGCGGTCGCCATGATGATCGGCAGGGTCTGATCGAGGGCGCGTATCTCGCGGCACACGTCGAGACCCGGCAGGCCGGGCAGCATGAGGTCCAGCACCACGACGTCCGGCCGGAACGACCGCACCCGCTCCAGACCGTGCTCCCCGGTCGCCACGGCGGCTACCTCGTGCCCCTGGCGGCGCAGGGCGAGTGCGACTCCCTCCCGCACGGCACGGTCGTCTTCGATCAGCAGAACGCGTGGCATGCGCTCAGTATCCGTACGGCAGCCGACGACCCGGGACTTTGTTACGGGATGATCATATGAACCGGAATCGGCGGGCGTGTTATCGCTTCGTTATTGTTTGCGCCCGGTCCGATCACATGGCGGTCACAGCCTGGCCGACATGACCACGCGTACCGCTCGTTCTCCCCGTGGCCGTCGGCGGGGCGGCCCGTCCCATGCCTCTCCGCGCAGGCGGCGGGGGGTGTTGTGGGCAGGGCTGGTCGCACTGGCCGTGCTGGGGGCCTTCGGGTTCGCGGCGACGGACGACGGGGGCGGAGCGCACGCCGGGCCGGCCGGAACCCCCGCGTCGGCAGGGGGCGCACAGCCCTCGTCCTCGACCTCCGCCGGCCCGCCCGAACCCGACATCCCGGCCACCGGACCGGGCACCTTCACCCCCGCCGCCGGCTCCGGCGCACCGGCGGGAAAGGGCACGGCCCTGCGCTACCGGGTCGAGGTCGAGGACACCGTCGACCTCTCGGCCGCCGACGTGGCCCGGCAGGTGGAGCGCGTCCTGGCCGACCCGCGCGGCTGGACCGCGGACGGCCGCTCGGCGTTCCGGCGGGTGTCGAGCGGTCCGGCCGACTTCGTCGTGAAGGTCGCGACCCCGGGCACGGTGGACCGGATCTGCGGGCAGTACGGGCTGGACACCGGCGGCGAGTACAACTGCAGCGTGGAGCGGAACGTGATGGTGAACCTGGAGCGCTGGCTGCTGGCGACCCCCGTCTACGCCGAGGACGTCACGGCCTACCGCGCGCTGATCATCAACCACGAGGTCGGCCACTTCCTCGGCCACGGCCACGTCGGCTGCCCGGGCCCCGGACAGCCCGCGCCCGTGATGATGCAGCAGATCAAGGGCCTGAACGGCTGTGTACCCAATGTCTGGCCGTACGACGAGGAGGGGCGGTACCTGACCGGACCGGCCGTCTCCTGACCGCGGCGCACACAGCGCCGCGGCCGAGAGACGCGTTCCCTCCCCCGAAGGTCACGTCTCTCGGCCACTCCCCCGGCGCCGGACTTGCGGTCCGTCCGCCCGCGTACGGCTGTACCCGTGCCGTTACCAGCACATCACCGCGGTCTCCCCCGATCCCCAGGTGGAGTACAGACGCACACGGACGAAGTAGCGGCGGCCCTTGACGAGATGGGCCCTGATCGTGGCGTTCCCGGCCATGCCCCCGTCGTCCCGGCCGGTGAGGTAGCGGGGTTCCCCGTCCCGCTCCTCGAAGACGACCACCACGGCGTCGCTGTCGCCGAACGTGGCCACCGTGTACTCACGCGTCTCCGGCGGCTCGACGGCGAAGTCGGCCTGTCCGCCCGGGCCGAGAGCGATCGGCGCCGAGCGGAACGGCACCAGCGCGGGCGGCCGAGGAGGGCCGGCCGGCGGGTACCAGCGCAGGACGTACTCCTTGTCGGCGGGGGAGAGCGCACCGGGCGGGTTCAGGCCCGCGCGGAACTGCTCCGGCTCCAGGATGAGCCCCGCCTCGAAGGGGTACTCCATGATCGACTGCGGGTCCCAGACGGAGCCGTTGGCCTCGTCCGGGTCCAGCTTGCGCAGGATGTTGAAGAACGTCGTCTCCCGGCTCCAGAAGTTCGGCGGGCCCGCCAGGTCCGCGAAGACGGTCTCGTCGTCCCAGTGGATGCCGGCGAACGGGCTCTGGTGCTCGTGCAGCATGCCGAGCGCGTGCCCGATCTCGTGCAGGGCCGTGCCGCGTTCCGAAGGCGCGGTCAGGTCCCAGCCGAAGTTCATGGTCCGTTCGTTCCGGCCGACCTGGAGCGCGTCCTTGCCCACCGTCGACCACGAACCGTCACCCAGCTGGAACCCGATCCGCAACTCGGCTTCCGAGCGGTCCTGGACCTCGGTGAACGACACCCCGATGCCAAGGCCCTGCCACTCCTGGAAGCACTCGCGCACCACGTCCCGCTGCTCCTTCGAGCCGACCCACGACACCCGCCGGGACCCCCCGGTCCCCGGTACGGGAATCATGGACGCGGCGCTGTCGCCGTCGAAGAAGCAGTAGTGCAGGACCGTGTGGTTGACCCACATCCGGCGTCCGCCGATGAGCGCACGCTGCCGCTCGGCGGTCAGCCCCGGTGCCAGAACGGGGGCCGACTGCTGCGCGAGTGAGCAGTAGCGGGCGGTCATGGGCCAAGGTTGCCGTGGGCGGCGGCCGGGCGCCTGAGTCGGGGGCTACTCAAGTCACCCTGTATCAGGGGTGAGTAGGGGTGCTCTTGTAGGTGTGATGACATTCGAACGGGATGCGAAGACCCTGGAGCTGCCCTGGCCGTTCACCGGACGGGACAGCGAAGTCGAGCTGATCCGCCGGTCCCTGGCCGCGGGCCGGCACGGCATCGTGGTGACCGGAACGGCGGGCTGCGGCAAGACGCGGCTCGCCGCCGAGGCCACCCGTGGCACCGACTGCGCCAAGGTGGCCGGCACGCCCGAGGCCCGCACCATCTCCTTCGCCGCCTTCGCGCACCTGCTGCCCGAAGCGGTCACCCTGCACCGGGCCGTGCAATTGCTGTCCGCTGTACGCCTGTTGGTGGTGGACGACGCGCACCTCCTCGACGACGCGTCCGCCGCCCTGGTCCACCAGCTGGCCGTGCAGGGCCGCACCCGGCTCGTGGTCGTGGCCACCGACGGCGTCCCCGCGCCCGGGGCGGTCTCGCGCCTCTGGACCGGCGAACTGCTGCCCCGTCTCACCCTGGACCCGCTGCCGCCGGAGGAGACGGCCCAACTGCTCGGCGACGACCTCGAACCCCTCACCGTGAACCGGCTGCACCGGCTGTGCCAGGGCGATCTGAGGCTGCTGCGCGACCTGTCGGGCGCGGTGCGCGAGCGGGGACTGCTCACCCGCGTCCCGGGCACGGACGGCCGGGCCTGGCGGGGCCCGCTGCCGCTGACGGCGACCGTGCGCGAGCGCGCCGCGCACGTCCTGGACCGCACCCACCCCGAGGAGCGCGAGACCCTCGAACGCCTCGCTTTCGGCGAACCCCTCGCCCCCGACATGGACCTGTTCGACCTGTGGGCCCTCGAACGCCTGGAGGCCGGCGGACTGATCCGCATCGACGACCGGGGCGCGGTCCGCCTCGCCCACCCCCTGCACGGCCCGGTGCTGCGGGCCGCGGCCGGCCGGCTCCGGGCACGGCGCCTGGCCCGCACCCCGGACCAGTGCGCGGCGGCCCTCGACGCCGAGGCGGCCGTACTGGCGCGCAGTGTCCGCCTGGCCGACGTCCGGGCGGTGTCGGCGCCCGTGGGGGAGTGGCTGGTGGACGAAGGCGCGCGGGTCCCGGCCGGATACGCGGCCCTGCGTGCCCGGTTCGCCCGCATCGGCGGGCGGCTGAAGGAGGCCGAGGCGTGGGCCGGGGAGGGTTTGCGGGACGCACCGCAGGACCCGGACTGCCGCGGTGAACTCGCCCTGGCCGTCGCGCAGTCGGGCGCGGTGACGGCCGTGGCCGACGGTGCCGGGGACGGCTGGCCCGCCGTCGCGCGCGGAGACCTCGACGCCGCGCTGGCCACCGTGGAGCCGTACGACGCCGTACGGCTCGGCGCGCCCGAGCGGGCCGCCGGACGCCTCGACGGCGTCTTCGCGCAGCACGCCGACGCGCTCGCCCGCGGCGACGGGCCCGCCCTGGACCGGGCCGCCGAGGCGCTCCAGGAGCGCGGGCTGCTGCTGTACGCGGCCGAGGCGCACGCCCAGGCCGTACGGGCCCATCGCGACCCCCGCGCGGCCCGCACCTCCCGCACCCGTGCCGTCGCCCTCGCCCGCCGCTGCCAGGGCGCCCGCACCCCGGCCCTGTCCGGCCTGGTGCTCGGCGAACTGACCGCCCGCCAACGGCAGATCGTGACGCTGGCGGCCGCGGGTCTCAGCAACCGCCAGATCGCCGAACGCCTCACCCTCTCGGTCCGCACGGTCGGCAACCACCTCTACAGCGCCTACGCCCGCCTCGGCGCCAGCGACCGGGGCGCCCTGCCGTGGCTGGTGGACCTGCCGGCGGCACAACCGGCGTGAGCGGTGAGAAGGGGTACGGTCTCAGGCCGCTCCGAAGGCCGAGAAGGCCCAGCCCGTCGCCCGGTGCACCGCGTCGCCGGGAAGGGCGGCGCGGGCGTCGCGGAGGGCCTCTGCCAGGGAGAGGCCCGAGCTCACTCCCTTGTGCAGGGCGACCATCAGCGGGACCACCGCGGCGTCGTTGACGGGGGCGCTGCACGCCACCACCCCGGCCGTGCCCAGCGGCAGCAACGCGGTGACCAGGCCGAGGAGTTCATCGGCGCCGACCGACGCGAAGCAGGCGGTGTCGCAGCAGGAGAGGATGATGCGGTAGGGGCTGCGGTCGAGGCGTTCGAAGTCGTGCACGATCAGCGGGCCGTCCGCCATCCGCAGCGAGGAGAAGAGCGGGCTGTCCGCCCGGAAGGCGCCGTGCGCGGCGATGTGCGCCAGCGCCGCCCCGTCCAGCTCCCCGAGCACCCGCGGCACGTTCGCCCCGTCGTCCTCCAGCAGCGTCGCCGTGCCGTACCGGTCGGCCAGCTCGGGCACCTCCGCGCCCCCGGTGGCCAGGCCCGGACCGCGCACCAGCACCTGACGGCCGCCCGGCGGCGGCTCGGTCTCCCGGGCCCGCAGCCAACTGGTCGCCGACGGCGACACGCTGACCACCCGCTCGCGCAGCGACGGCAGCAGCGACCACGGCACCCGGTGCAGCCGGCCCGGCGGTACGACCACCACCGGTCCGTCGCCGAGGTGCTGTGCCGCCGGACCCAGCAGCAGCTCCTCCAGCCGTCGCCCCGCCGCCTCCACCACCGCAAGCCGCGCCTCGGCGCCCGGGTGGGCCAACCGCCGCAGCCCGGCCTGCACATGCTCGGCCTCGGTCTCCGCGTCGGCGATCAGCCCCGCCTCGTAGCGCCGCACCCGCCCCTGCCCGCACAGCAGCACCTGCACCCGCCCGTCCACCACGACCAGCGCGACCAGCCGGACGGCGTCACCCAGCCGGGCCAGCAGCCGCGCCGGGTCGAAGCGGTCCCCGTCACCGGGCGCCTCCCCGCGCATGTGCAGGGTCCGCGAGCGTATCTCCCGTTCCAGGCGGCGCTGTTCGCGCTCCAGGGCGGGCACCGGCCGGCCCTCCATGCGGGCGGCCTCCGCGCGGGCCGCGATCTCCCGGAAGGCGGTGAGCCCGCTCTGCAGGGCGGGGTCGGCGGGCGGCCGGGTCGGCGGGGCGGTCAGCACCGTCGCCCGCCACCGCTCGCTCCACACCAGCAGCCGCCGCGGCCCCCCGGAGTCCAGGCTCACCCGCTGCGCCAGCGCGGCGAGTTCGGCGCCCTGGGCGGTGGCGCGCGCCCGGAGCTCCGAGGCGCCCAGCGTCGTACGGTGGTCGTCGAGCACGTCCAGACCGCGCCGGCACGCCTCCAGCACCCCGCGCCCCGATCCCGCGGCCCGCGCCCGCAGCGCCTGCGCCGCCCACCCCGTCATCCGCGCCAGCGGCGGCCCCGCGCGCCTGCTGCGGGCGGCCGTCCCCAAGTGCCGTTCGGCGTCCGCCCGCCAGCCCAGCGCGAGCGCGATCCGGCCCGCGAGCAGGGATGCCTCGGGCGCGGCCGGGGCGCCGAAGGAGGCCAGCCGGTCGGCGACCGCGGCGGCGTCCGCGACCAGCCGCCCCGAGGCGCGCCCGGTGACCAGCCGTGCCTCGATCAGCACCAGCCGGGCGTGCGTCTCCCACCAGGTGCGCCGCTGCCCGGCGAACAGCCGCACCGCGAGGGCCGCGCGCGCGATGGCGGTGTGCGGATCGCCCGCCAGCCGGGCCGCCCGCGCGGCGACGAGCAGCAGCTCCGCCTTGCGCGTGGACTGTCCGCCGATCTCGTCCAGCACCCCGATCGCCGCGTCCGCCTCGGCCAGCGCCTCCGGGGCGAGACCCGCGGCCATCAGCACCTCGCAGCGCCGGATGTCGAGCATGAACGTCGGCGTGCCGAGCTTGGCGTACCGCTCCTCGGCCTCGTCCAGCAGCCGCAGCGCCGCCGGGATGTCCCCGGACCGGAACGCGGCGAGCCCCCGGCTCTCCACGGCGTCCGCCTTGTCGTGCTCCTGGCCCGTGGTCTCCCACAGCGCCTCGGCCGACGTGAAGTCCGCGTCCGCCCGCTCCACCGCGCCGAGCGCCAAGTGCACCGTGGCGCGCAGCGTCAGCGCCCGTGCCGTCCAGATCACGTCGTCCGCCTGCCGCAGCACCGGGATCGCCCGCCGCACGTCCTCCAGTGCCTCCCGGTGATGCCCGAGCACCCACCAGACGTACGCCCGCCGGTACAGCACCCGCGCCCGGGTGTGTCCCGTGCCGCGGGCTACCCCCCGCTCGAACGCGGCGAGCCCCTGCCGGGTGCGGCCCGCGTGCACCAGCGCCACGCCGAGCGTGCCCAGGACGTCCGCCTCCCGGTCCGCGGAGTCCGCGCGCGCCGCGAGGTCGCGGGCCCGCCGCAGATGGGCCAGCGCGAGGCGCAGATCGCCGAAGTCCCGTTGCCAGATGCCGATCACCTGATGGGCGACGGAGGCGTGCAGCGGCGAGGGATCGGCGCCGAGTACCTCTTCCGCCTCCGCCAGAGCCTCGCCGGGTGCGGCGAACACCTTCGGCAGCAGTTCGAGAACCGACTCGCTTCCCGCTGTCACTTTACGGATAGTAGTGCTCCCCTCCGCCGCCCACACAGGGCCGGCGCTGTATCAATCGACGGCTGCGGGGCTCTGACTGACGACCGTCGCCTCAGCGGGAGGACACGCCATGGCACCACAGCGATTCACCGAACAGTTCGATCAGATCCAGCGCTCCATGCCCGACGTCCCCCTGGCGATGGGTCCCGACGACTCCGCCGAGTTCCTCTACGAGAAGGGCGTCGTGCTGGCCCGGGACGGCGAGGAGGCGCGCGTCGTCGAGGACGCCGTGCGCGAGCACTTCACGTCGTTCGCCGGTCTCACCGCCGACCACGTGCGCCGGGCGAGCCCGCAGTCCAACCGGTCCGGCATCACCCGGATCCAGGTCGGCGACCCCGGTCAGGGCGACCTGCGCGGCGACCGGGCCGTCGCGGGGGCGCTGCGGGCGCTGCGGTCCGCGGAGGGCCGGGCAGGGCGCCGGCTGGTCAGCCGCAACCATGTGGTGTCCATCGCCGTGAACGCCTGCCCCGGCGACGAACCGGTACCGGCCCCGCTCACCGAGACTCCCAACCCCGCGCCCGCCGAGGGGACGTACGACGCGGACACCGCCGTCGGCGTCCTCGTCATCGACACCGGCCTGATGAAGGACTACCGCTCCTACCCCCTCCTCGCGCACACCGACGGCGACCTCCAGATCAAGGAGTGCGACGACGACGGGATCCTCCAGCAGTACGTCGGACACGGCACGTTCATCGCCGGACTCGTCGCGGCCGTCTCGCCCAACACCGAGATCACCGTCCGCAACACCCTCAACGACGCCGGAGCCATCCTGGAGTCCGAGTTCGGGGACAAGCTCTTCGAGGCCGTCGACCGCGGCGGCTGGCCGGACATCCTCAGCCTGTCCGCCGGCACCCCCAACGGCCGGACCGACGGACTGCTCGGCCTCGACGCCTTCATGGAGGAACTGCGCACCCAGCGCACCCTGTTGGTGGCCGCCGCGGGCAACAACGGCAGCGCCACCCCCTTCTGGCCCGCGGCCTACGCCGACCTCCCCGCCTACGCCGACGCCGTGCTGTCGATCGGCGCGCTGCGCGGGGACGGCGAGCACGGGGCCTGCTTCAGCAACCACGGCGCCTGGGTGAAGGCATACGCCCCCGGTGAGCGCCTCACCAGCTCGTTCACCGGCTTCGACGTGCCGGTCCCGTACGTGTACCAGCACTCCACGTACGACTCCTGCCGGTACGGCTTCGCCTACGTGTGCACCTGCCAGTCGCCGCGCCACACCGGCCTGTTGAGCGAGGAGCGGGCGGAGACCGCCACCGGCAAGCCGGACCAGGTGATGTTCGAGGGCTTCGCGCACTGGAGCGGCACCTCGTTCGCCACCCCGGTGGTCGCCGGCATGGTCGCCGCCCACATGAGCGCGCACAAGGAGACCGACCCGCGCGTCGCCCGCACCCAACTGCTTGCCTCCAACACCGAGTTCGCGGAGGTGCGCGGGTCGCATGTGCCGGCGCTGCGCCCGCCCACCTGGCGTCCGGTCCCCGTCGTCCCGCGCACGCGTCCGGCATGAGGGTCGGAACCGTCCCCTCCGCGGCGTACGATGACTTGCCGTACACGAGGGGTGGGGCCGTGGATCGTGCAGAAACCGGCGCGCTCGTCCAGTCCGCCGTCGACGGTGACGCGGCGGCCTGGAAGGCGCTCGTGGAAGGGCTGAGTCCGCTGGTGTGGTCGGTGGTGCGCGCCCACCGGCTCTCCGACGCCGACGCGCACGAGGTGTACCAGACCGCCTGGTTCCGTTTCGCCCAGCACCTGGGCCGCATCCGGGAACCGGAGAAGGCCGGGTCCTGGCTGGCCAGTACCGCCCGGCACGAGAGCCTGAAGGTCCTGAAGAGCCTGCGGCGGCTGACGCCGACGGACGACCCGCACGTGCTGGACCGGGTCAGCGAGGACCGTACGCCCGAGGAGTCGCTGCTGGACTCCGAGGAGGCGGCCGCCCAGAGCGAGCGCGTGCGCCGGCTGTGGCAGGAGTTCGAGGAACTCGGCGACCGCTGCCGCCAGTTGCTGCGGGTGCTGATGTCCACACCGCCGCCCAGCTACCAGGAGGTGTCCGCCGCGCTGGGCATCGCCGTGGGCAGCATCGGACCGCTGCGCCAGCGCTGTCTGCGCCGCCTGCGGGCCCGACTCGACGCACGGGGAGCACTGTGAACGACGACGACATGAACGACGAGTTCGGAGAGTTCGACGACGCCGGCTTCGACAGCGCCCTGCTGGAGGAGGAGCTGAGGCGGGCCGCCGCCATCCTGGACCCGGTTCCGGCCGAGCTGAGCCGGATCGCCGTCGACGCCTACGCGCTGCACGACCTCGACGCCCGGATCGCCGAGCTGACCTTCGACTCGGTGGTGGACGCCATCCCGGTCCGGGGCGCCACGGACGTACCGCGGATGCTCACCTTCCGGGCGGGCGAGGTCACCGTCGACGTCGAGGTGACCGCGCAGGGCCTGATGGGGCAGGTGCTGCCGCCCCAGCCGGCCCGGATCGAGGTGCTCAGCGGCCCGCAGTCGGCGGCACCCCTCACGGCGGACACCATGGGCCGCTTCACCGGCGACGCCCCGCCCGCCGGCCCGTTCGCGCTGCGGCTGCGGACCGGCGGTGCCGTGGTCGTCACGGAGTGGCTGCGCGCCTGACTCACCAGACGCAGGGCAGGGACTGCGGACCACGGATCATGGTCCTGCGGCGCCAGACGACCCGGTCGGGCGCCACCGCGAGCCGCAGTCCCGGCAGCCGGTCCAGCAGGGTGTCGACCAGCAGTTCGGTCTGCAGGCGGGCGAGCACCGCGCCCGTGCAGAAGTGCGGGCCGTTGCCGAAGGCCAGGTGCGGGCTCGCCGCGCGGTCCGGGTCGATGCGGTCCGGCTCGGGGAAGACCTCGGGATCGCGGTTGGCGGCCAGGTAGGAGACGTACACCGGGTCGCCGGCCCGGATGCGCAGGCCGTGCAGCTCGACGTCCTCCAGGGCGATCCGGGCCAGGCCCACGCTGCTGCGGTGCGGGATGAAGCGCAGCAGCTCGTCCAGGACGGCACCGCGCTCCTCGGGTCGGGCGCGCATCCGCTCCATCAGCTCGGGGCGGGTGAGCAGCAGGTACAGCATCTGCCCGCAGTTGTGGGTGACGGCCTCGCCGCCGATCTGCAGCGGCCCGGCGAGCCCGACCGCCTCGGTCTCGCTGATCTCCCCGCGCTGTACGGCGGAGCCGAGCAGCGAGTACACGTCGTCGCCGCTGCTGTGCGCACGGGCCCGGACGGTCTCGGTGATCCACCCGTACAGGCCGTTCTTGGCCTGCTCCGCGTCCTCGGCGCCGGTGGTGGAGATGATCCGCCGGGTCCAGGCGTGCACCCGCGCCCGGTCGGCGGCGGGCACGCCCATCACCTCGCTGACCACGGCGAGCGGGAAGGGCTCCAGGACCCGTTCGACGAGGTCGGCGGGGGGTCCGTCCTGGACGACCGCGTCGACCAGCGTGTCCAGGATCCGCTGGGCGCGGGGGCGCAGCCGCTTCATCGCGCTGACGGTGAAGGCGCCGGCGACCGGCTTGCGCAGCCGGTTGTGGTCGGGCTGGTCGGCGAAGGCGAGCGAGCCGGGGCGGGGCTTGAAGTGCGGGGCCATCCGGGTCACCTGGCGGGTGGTGACCTCGGCCCGGCCGAACCGGGGGTCGTTGGTGATGGCCTTCACGTCGTCGTAGCGGGTGGCCAGCCACGCCCAGCCCGCGCCGTGCGGCAGCCGGATGCGGGTGAGCGGGCCCTCCCGCATGAGGTCGGCGAGCACCGGGTCGAAGTCGGTGCCGTCGAGTTCCAGCGGCGGCCAGTCCCGGACCGGGGGCGGGGCCTGGCCGGTGAGCGTGGTGGTCTCCTCAGTCATGTCCCCACCCTCATCCCCGTGCGCCCGGCTGTCGCCCGGGAGTGCTCCAGGCGGTGGTCAGCCGGGCAGGGCGGCCACGAGCCGCGCGAGCGCGGAGGCGATCCGGGTGAGCCCCGCCCCGGCGGCCCCGCCCGGCTCGGTCATGTAGGTGTCCCGCCGGATCTCCACCATCAGCGCACTCACCCGCGGATCGGTTCGGTAGAACTCCAGGGGCACGTACGTCCCGCTGAACGGGCTGTCCAGGCCGACGTCCCCGCACTCCGCGAAGGCCTCGCGGGCCGCGGCGAGCAGCCCCGGCGGCGTGTGGAAGGAGTCGGTACCGAGGCAGACCGCCGGGCGGGGCCCGTCGCCGTGCAGTTCGTAGGGGAGCGGGGCGCTCGGATAGGAGTGCACATCGACGATCACGGCCCGCCCGGTGGCGGCCAGCCGCCCGGCCACGGCGTCGCTCATGGCCCGCGCGTAGGGCCGGAAGTACCGCGCGAGCAGCGGCTCGTGATCGCCGTCCTCCTCGCGCAGCACGTCCTGGTGGGTGGTCCGCGTGTACACGGCGCCCATGCCGGCGGCGAGCATCTCCTCCCGCTCGTCGGGGAACCGCTCGGGGTCGACGACGAGCCGGGACAGCCGGTTGGCGAACACCCAGGGCCTCGGCGCACAGGCACCGGCCGCCTCCCCGGCGATCCGCGCGGTGTGCGCGTCGGTGATGTGGTCGAGCTCCCGCTGGAGCGCCGAGTCGTCCAGCACGATGCCGGCCCGCACGTCCTGCGGTATCTCCCGCGCCGAGTGCGGGACGTGCAGGATCACGGGGGAGTGCCCGGCACCCGGGGTGAGCGAGAAGTTCATGCGGCCCTACTGTCCCACCCGTCCGTCGACGCACTCGCGCAGCAGGTCCGCGTGACCGCAGTGACGGGCGTACTCCTCGATGCGGTGCACCCACAGTTCGCGT
This sequence comes from Streptomyces sp. NPDC002779, assembly GCF_042888685.1. Lineage (NCBI taxonomy): Bacteria > Bacillati > Actinomycetota > Actinomycetes > Kitasatosporales > Streptomycetaceae > Streptomyces > Streptomyces sp. NPDC002779. Next base: position 167,343 of record NZ_JBIAQC010000008.1, on the reverse strand, counting down.
ACGGAGTTGTGGTCCTTGCCCACCCGGGTGGCCAGGTCGGGGTACTCGTCGAAGACCGCGTCGGTCGCCGCCTGTTCGCGGGCGAGGTCGGCGAACGCACCCTCCACCAGCGCCTGTTCCGCGGCGGCACCGTCGAAGTCGGCGTCCCGGGCCCCGTAGAGCTTCGGTTCCGGTCCCTCCGGCACGATCCAGCCGCGCCAGTCCCGCTCGACCTCGGCGAGATGGCGGACCAGCCCCAGCAGGGACATCGTCGACGGCGGCACCGAGCGGCGCGCCAGCTGCTCAGGGTCCAGCCCCTGGCACTTCATCTCCAGGGTCAGCCGGAAGTCCCGCAGCACACTCCGGTACGTCGCCGACTCGCCTTCCGGGCCGGGCCCCTCGTTGTCGCGAGGGTCCTGGTCGGGGTCCGCCCACATGTCGGGGTAGACACTGGCCCGGGTCCATCGCTGGGGTACGTCGTCGTCGCTCACGGGCTCACGATGCGGAGCCGGACGCCCGGCGCGCAAGCGGTTTTCCGGGGGGCGGGCCCCGAGATGCCGTGCGGGCCCGCCCCCCGACCGCGTGGTGCCGCGTCAGTTCAGCGGTGCGGGTGCGGGAGTGCCGTAGAAGGTGATCGGGGGCCAGCCGCGGGAGGCGGCGAGTTCGCTGAGCAGCTCGGCGATCTCCAGGGGGGTGACGGCGAGGGCCGACGGGACCTCGTGGTTCGCCACCCGGAACTCGATCTCCACCTCGGCGTGCGTGTCGTCGCCGATGGTCCGGTACGTCCGGCCCTTGAAGAACGTATCGGCGGCGAACTCGGTCGCCTCGGCCTCCGCCGCCTGGGCGGGCTGCGCCGACGCCGCGGTGCCGAGCACCGCCCCCGCGGCCGTCGTACCGGAGTAGCCGATCAGGGATCGTCTCGAAATGCTGGACAAGGTTCCCCTCCATCGCGGGCCGTACGGGTGTCTCCCGAGGCCGCGGGCCCGATCGTAAGCATGATCGATGGGGGTGCGGGCCTGAACGAGATCATCCGGTAACGGCGCGAAGGGAACAGCACGAAGGGCCGGCACCAGAACGGTGCCGGCCCTCCGCACAGTCAGCGCCTGCGTCAGCTCAGGGACGCCAGCACCTCGTTCCAGGTGGCCGACGGACGCATGACCGCCGCCGCCTTCGCCGGGTCGGGCTGGTAGTAGCCGCCGATCTCGGCCGGGGAGCCCTGCACCGCGTTCAGCTCCTCGACGATCTTCTGCTCGTTCGTCGTGAGCGTCTCGGCGAGCGGCGCGAAGGCCTTCGCCAGCTCGGCGTCGTCGGTCTGCCGGGCCAGCTCCTGCGCCCAGTACAGGGACAGGTAGAAGTGGCTGCCGCGGTTGTCGATGCCGCCGACGCGACGGGTCGGGGACTTGTCCTCGTTGAGGAAGGTCGCCGTGGCGCGGTCGAGGGTGTCGGCGAGGACCTGCGCGCGGGCGTTGCCCGTGGTCTTCGCGTAGTGCTCCAGCGAGGGCACCAGGGCGAAGAACTCACCGAGCGAGTCCCAGCGCAGGTAGTTCTCCTTGACCAGCTGCTGGACGTGCTTCGGCGCGCTGCCGCCGGCGCCCGTCTCGAACAGGCCGCCGCCCGCCATCAGCGGGACGACCGACAGCATCTTGGCGCTGGTGCCCAGCTCCAGGATGGGGAAGAGGTCGGTGAGGTAGTCACGCAGCACGTTGCCGGTGACCGAGATGGTGTTCTCGCCGCGGCGGATGCGCTCCACCGACAGCTTGGTGGCCTCCACCGGCGGCAGGATGCGGATGTCCAGGCCCTCGGTGTCGTGCTCCGGCAGGTAGGCGTTGACCTTGGCGATCAGGTTGGCGTCGTGCGCGCGGGTCTCGTCCAGCCAGAAGACGGCCGGGTCGCCGGTGGCGCGGGCCCGGGTGACGGCCAGCTTCACCCAGTCCTTGATCGGCGCGTCCTTGGTCTGGCAGGCGCGGAAGATGTCGCCCGCGGAGACCGCCTGCTCGATGACGACCTCGCCGTCCTGGTCGACGAGGCGGACCGTGCCGGTCACCGGGATCTCGAAGGTCTTGTCGTGGGAGCCGTACTCCTCGGCCTTCTGCGCCATGAGGCCGACGTTCGGGACCGAGCCCATCGTCGACGGGTCGTAGGCGCCGTTGGCGCGGCAGTCGTCGATCACGGCCTGGTAGACACCGGAGTACGACGAGTCCGGCAGCACCGCGAGGGTGTCGGCCTCCTGGCCGTCCGGGCCCCACATGTGGCCGGAGGTGCGGATCATGGCCGGCATCGAGGCGTCGACGATGACGTCGGACGGGACGTGCAGGTTGGTGATGCCCTTGTCGGAGTCGACCATCGCCAGGGCCGGGCCGTCGGCCAGCTCCGCGTCGAAGGACGCCTTGATCTCGGCGCCCTCGGGCAGCGCCTCCAGGCCCTTGTAGATGCCGCCGAGGCCGTCGTTCGGGGTCAGACCGGCGGCGGCGAGCTGCTCGCCGTACCGGGCGAACGTCTTGGGGAAGAAGGCGCGCACGACGTGGCCGAAGATGATCGGGTCGGAGACCTTCATCATCGTGGCCTTCAGGTGCACGGAGAACAGCACGCCCTCCGCCTTGGCCTTGGCGACCTGCGCGGTCAGGAACTCGCGCAGCGCGGCGACGCGCATCACGGAGGCGTCGACGACCTCGCCCGCGGTGACCGGTACCGACTCGCGCAGCACGGTGGTGGAGCCGTCGTCGCCCTTGAGCTCGATCCGCAGCGAACCGGCCTCGGAGATCACGGCCGACTTCTCGGTGGAACGGAAGTCGTCGACCCCCATCGTCGCCACGTTCGTCTTGGACTCGGCGGTCCAGGCGCCCATGCGGTGCGGGTGGTTCTTGGCGTAGTTCTTGACCGAGGCGGGGGCGCGCCGGTCGGAGTTGCCCTCGCGCAGGACCGGGTTCACGGCGGAGCCCTTGACCTTGTCGTAACGGGCCTGGATGTCCCGCTCCTCGTCGGTCTTCGGGTCGTCCGGGTAGTTCGGCAGCGCGTAGCCCTGGCTCTGGAGTTCGGCGACAGCCGCCTTCAGCTGGGGGATGGACGCCGAGATGTTCGGCAGCTTGATGATGTTGGCCTCGGGCGTCTTCGCGAGCTCACCGAGCTCGGCCAGGGCGTCCGGGATGCGCTGGTCCTCGGTGAGGTACTCCGGGAACACCGCGATGATGCGGCCGGCCAGCGAGATGTCGCGCGTCTCCACGGCGACACCCGCCTGCGAGGCGTATGCCCGGACCACCGGCAGGAAGGAATACGTCGCCAGGGCCGGGGCCTCGTCAGTGTGCGTATAGATGATGGTCGAGTCAGTCACCGGGTGCTCCGCTCCACGTCTGCAACATTGCTCGACATCAAGATATCTCGTGATCGCCCTCGACTCGACAGGGGTCCGCACACGCGTGTGAGGGCGGGGGCGCGCGTACGCGTGTGCGACGGGGGAGAGAAGTTTCGCCGGAAGTGCAACCTCCGCGGCCGTTCCTGCGGTCATGCAGGTGGATCACTCATCCGAGGCGATGGCCGGACCTGACCACCCGGCCACCCGAGCGAAGGCAGAGCATGAGAAATCGCACCAGAGTGACAGCCCCGGCCGCCCTCATAGGCACGGCCGCCGCGCTGAGCCTCGCACCCCCGGCCCACGCCGCCGGGGGCCGGAGCGGCACCCCGGGCCCCGAGACCCTCGGCGACCCCGTCTACCCGGCCCTCGGCAACGACGGGTACCGCGTCTCGGCGTACCACCTCGATCTCGCCTACGACGCGACGACCCGGCTCGTCGACGCCACCGCCACCCTGCGCATCCGCACCACCCAGGCCCTGACCCGGTTCTCCCTGGACGCCCTCGGCCTGGACATCCGCTCCGTCCGGGTCGGCGGGCGCGCCGCGACCTTCGAGCAGGCGGGGGAGAAGCTGCGGATCACCCCGGCCGCGACCCTGCCGAAGAAGGCATCGGTCACCGTCTGCGTGGAGTACGCCGCCGACCCGCGCCGCAGCCTGCCGCACACCGGCTGGGTCCCCACCCCGGACGGGTTCGCGGTGGCCTGCCAGCCGGACTCCGCGCACACCGTCTTCCCCTGCAACGACCACCCGGTCGACAAGGCCGACTTCACCTTCCGTCTCACCGTCCCCGCTGGCCTGCGCGGGGTGGCGAGCGGACACCTCGTGCGCACCGAGCAGCTGGCCGGCGACCGGACCGCGTACACCTACCGCTCCCGCTCGCCGATCGCCACCGAGGTCGTGCAGATCACCGTCGGCGACTACGTCATCAAGGACCGGCAGGGCCCGCACGGGCTGCCCCTGCGGGACGTCGTGCCCACCGCGCGGGCCGCCGCCCTGGAGCCCGCGCTGGCGCTCACCCCGGCCCTGGTCGAGTGGGTCGAGCGGCGCCTGGGCGCCTACCCCTTCGAGACGTACGGCCTGCTGCCCTGCAACTCCGACCTCGCGGAGCCCTTCGGCTTCACCGGCCTGGAGACCCAGACGCTCACCATCTACCGGCCGAAGTACCTCCTCCAGGAGGAGTCGAAGATCGGCTCGCACATGATGCACGAGCTGGTCCACTCCTACTTCGGCAACAGCGTCTCCCCCGCCGCCTGGTCCGACCTGTGGATGAACGAGGGACACGCCGACTTCTACGGGCTGCTGTACCGCTACGAGCGCGGCTGGCCGGACTCGCTCGGCATGACCACCATGGAAGCGCGGATGAAGGACACCTACGCCAAGGGTGACCACTGGCGCGCCACGTCCGGTCCGGTGGCCGCGCCCAATGCCGCCAACCTCTTCGACTCCCAGCGTTACCTGGGCGGCGTCCTCGTCCTGTACGCCCTGCGGCAGGCCGTCGGCGAGGACGCCTTCAACGCGTTGGAGCGCGCCTTCCTGGAGCGCTACCGCAACGCGTCGGCGACGACCGAGGACTACATCGCCGTCGCCTCCGAGGTGTCCGGGCAGGACCTGTCGGGCTTCCTGCGGGACTGGCTCTACGGCACGAAGACCCCGCGGATGCCGGGGCACCCGGACTGGACGGTCAACCCGGTGGCGTCGGCCCCGGCCGCCCCGCGCAAGCGGCGGAGCGGCCACCACGACAACTCGGCCACTCTCTGAGGGGCCGGTCGGGCGGGGGTCGGTGAGCAGGGGCCGGTGAGCGGGGGTCAGTCGAGCCGGGCGGAAGGGATGTCGCCCGGCTCGTGCTCCGCGCCGTGCTGCTCCCTGCCGCGCTGCTGCGGTATCGCCACCGACCCCTGCTGGATCGCCACCGTCCGGGTGGGTGCCGGGATGCGGATGCCCTCCCGCTGGTAGCGCTTGTGCAGGCGCTTGATGAACTCGTGCTTGATCCGGTACTGGTCGCTGAACTCGCCGACGCCCAGGATGACGGTGAAGCCGATCCGGGAGTCGCCGAAGGTGTGGAAGCGGATGATCGGCTCGTGGTCCGGCAGCGCGCCCTCGACCTCGGTCATCACCTCGGCGATGACCTCGTTGGTCACCCGCTCGACGTGCTCCAGATCGCTGTCGTAGGAGACGCCGACCTGCATCAGGATCGTCAACTCCTGCTCGGGACGCATGAAGTTGGTCATGTTCGTCTTCGCGAGCTGCCCGTTGGGGATCACGACCAGGTTGTTGGACAGGTTGCGGACCGTCGTCTGGCGCCAGTTGATGTCCTCGACATAGCCCTCCTCGCCGCTGCTCAGCCGGATGTAGTCACCGGGCTGGACGGTCTTGGAGGCGAGGATGTGGATGCCGGCGAAGAGGTTGGCGAGCGTGTCCTGAAGGGCGAGCGCCACCGCCAGACCGCCGACGCCCAGGGCGGTGAGCATGGGCGCTATGGAGATGCCCAGGGTCTGGAGCACCACCAGGAAGCCGATGGAGAGGACCAGGATCCGGGTGATGTTGACGAAGATGGTGGCCGAACCGGCGACACCGGGCCGGGACTGGGTGACCGTCCGCATCAGCCCGGCGATCCCGCGGGCCACCGCCAGCGTCACCATGAAGATCAGCAGCACGGTCAGGGTCTGGTTGACGTGGTGCTGGACCGTCCTGGTCAGCGGCAGCGCCGCGCCCGCGGAGGCCGCGCCGCCGAGGAACGCCGCCCACGGCACCACGTTCCGCAGCACGTCCACGATGAGGTCGTCGCCGCTCCACCGGGTCCGGTCGGCGTGCTTGCCCAGCCAGCGCATCAGCATCCGGAGCAGAAACGCCGCCAACAGGCCCGCGGCCACCGCGATTCCGGCGATGACCAGGTCGTCCATGGTGAGATCGCGCTTCACCGGTCACCTCCGGTGAAAGAAGCGGCGGCGACATGCTCCGCCGACGGCCGGATGTGAAGTTTCGTCACGTTGTCCCCTGCTCGATTTCCGGACGGTACGGTCGCGTGCCGTTCGGGCATGACGGCTCATCCTGCCGTATCCCGCACAGCAGTTCGCACCAGGTGCGGGGCCTTCGGCCACCCGCGCGGAGGGCGGGGTGCCGCATCGGGCGGAGCGCGGACGGACCCGGGCGACGCGCCCGAGTACGCTACGGGCCGGCCGGCCGCCGAACGCTCCGGGACGACTGGTCTCCGCCCGCTTCAGGTTTGCAGGTCCCCGATCGCTCCGGGCCCGTAGGCCCGACCACTACGGGGCCCTGCCCCCGGCCGTGCAGGCCCGCTGGCGCCCCACTGCTACGGTCCCGCCGATCGCGGATTGCTCCGGGCCCGTAGGCCCGACCGCTACGGGTGCCGCAGGTCTCCGGCCGCTGCAGGCCCGCTGGCGCCCCACCGCTACGGTCCCGCCGATCCCCGATCGCTCCGGGCCCGCAGGGCACCCGACCGCTCCGGTCCTACAGGTCCCCGAACGCCCCGTGCCGTCCCGCCCCCGAGGCGAACCGTGCCGCTCCCTCCAGGCTCTCCGTCAACACCCCCGCACCGTGCCGCAGTTCCGAGCGCAGCGCGGCCTCCTCGTCCAGGCCCTCCTGGTCGAGGACGGAGGCGCGGTCGGCGCGCAGGCAGGCCTGGGGGAAGGCGGCGATCGTGGCGGCCAGGGCCTCGGCCCGCGCGCGAGCCGTGCCTGGGGGGACCACCCGGTTGACCAGCCCCATCCCGTACGCCTCCGGGGCCGCCACCGGCCGCCCTGTCAAGATCATGTCCAGGGCGCGGCTCGTGCCGATCAGCCGGGGCAGCCGTACCGTGCCGCCGTCGATCAGGGGGACACCCCAGCGGCGGCAGAACACGCCGAAGACGGCGTCCTCCTCGGCGACCCGCAGATCGCACCAGAGCGCCAGCTCCAGGCCCCCGGCCACGGCGTACCCGGCGACCGCCGCGATCACCGGCTTGGACAGCCGCATCCGGGTCGGGCCCATCGGGCCGTCGCCGTCCTCGGTGACCTGGTTGCCGCGCTCGGTACCGAGGGCCTTGAGGTCCGCGCCCGCGCAGAACGTCCCGCCCGCACCCCACAGAACCGCCACCCGCGCCTCCTCGTCCGCCTCGAACTCCCGGAAGGCGTGCGCGAGTTCGGCGGCCGTCGGGCCGTCCACGGCGTTGCGGGCCTCGGGGCGGGACAGGACGACCGTGGTGACGGGTCCCTGGCGTTCGACGCGGACGGGCATGGCGAAATCTCCTTCGGTGGGCGACGACCACGGGAGTCTCGCACGGGGAAGGCCCCGCCCCACGGCGGCTGTCAGATCACCTTCCAGCGCACCAGCGCCCCCAGCGTCAGCGCCCCCGGCAGCATCGGCAGCCACACCGTGATGATCCGGTACGCCAGCACCACCGCCGTGGCCACCGCCGCCGGGCCGCCAGCCGCCACCAGCGCCACGATCAGCGCCGCCTCGACCGAACCGAGCCCGCCCGGCGTGGGGATCAGCGCGACCGCGACCGTCGCCGCGAGATAGGCGACCGCCACGTGCAGCGGCGGCACGTCGAGGCCCAGCGCCTCGCCCACCGCGACCAGTCCGGCCGCCTGGAGGGCCGGGAACGCGAACGCCCCGCCCCACAGCGCCAGCGCCCGGGAGGCGCGGGAGTGCACCGAGCGGGCCTCGCCGAGCGCGGTGCGCAGGAAGGAGGCCACGGTCGTGCGGACCCGGCGGATCAGCGCCAGGACGCCCGCCGTCAGCAGGACCGCCGCCGCTACCGCGAGGAGCAGCGGGCCCACCGCCGTCCCCTCCGGCAGCAGACTGCCGAGCCGCAGCGCGTCGGGGAAGGCCAGCAGCAGCGCCGCCAGCAGGGCGAGCCGGCCGATGGACTCGGCGAGGAGATACAGCGCGAGGGCCGCCGAGGAGCGGGCGAGCGGCAGCCCGCACACGGTCATGAACCGCAGGTTGACCGCGCTCGCGCCGAGGCCGGTCGGCAGCAGATGGTTGGCGGCGCCCGCCGCGAACTGCGTGGCGAGCAGCCGCGCCGAGGGCAGCCGTTCGACCACGGCGCCCTGCCGGCAGCACGCCGCGGCCACCCAGGTCAGGCAGGTGGCCCCGGCCGCCGCCAGCAGCCAGGGCCACTCGGCGGTGCCCAGCTGCGCGAAGCCCTCGGTGAGCACGGCACGGTGCCGCACCGCCACCACCGCGACCAGCACGAGCGGAAGCAGACACAGGATCTGCCGGACGGGGACGCGTCGGGGGAGTCGTCCCGGGGGCGGGTCGGAAAGCTGTACCGCTGTCACAGTCGGAGAGGTTCTCCGCGCCGCGCCAACTGCGGGTTGCGGAAACAGGGCTTCCGGCTTACGTCCGGTCATCGGGACCCCCGGCCCGGTCGGCGCCTTGACCTCAAGGAAGGTCGAGGTTCTACGTTCTCCCCCATGAGCATGGAGACCACAGCGTGGACACAGCTGCACACCGTCATGAACGCCGAGCACGAGCGCCGCCCGTTCGCGCGCGACACGCTCCGCCGCATCGGCGCGTTCGCCCGCCCCCACCGCGCGCGCATCGCGCGGTTCGTCGCGCTCGGGGTGGCCACCGCGCTCCTCGCGGTGGCGACGCCCGTCCTGGCGGGACAGGTCGTCGACACGATCGTGTCAGGCGGCGACGAGGGCGCGGTCGTACGCCTCGCCCTGCTGATCGCCCTGATCGCGGTCCTGGAGGCGGCGCTCGGGATCGTCTCCCGGCGCCTGTCGGCGACGCTCGGGGAGGGACTCATCCTCGATCTGCGCACGGCCGTCTTCGACCATGTGCAGCGGATGCCGGTCGCGTTCTTCACCCGCACCCGCACGGGAGCGCTCGTCTCCCGTCTCAACAACGACGTCATCGGCGCCCAGCGCGCCTTCAGCAACACCCTGTCCGGCGTGGTGAGCAACCTCGTCACGCTGCTGCTCACCCTCGTCGTGATGCTCACCCTGTCCTGGCAGATCACCCTGCTCGCGCTGGTGCTGCTCCCGGTGTTCGTGATCCCGGCCCGCCGCATGGGCCGCCGGATGGCCCGGATGCAGCGCGAGGCGGCCACCCTCAACGCGGCGATGGGCACCCGGATGACCGAGCGCTTCTCGGCCCCCGGCGCCACCCTCGTCAAGCTCTTCGGCCGCCCCGAGCAGGAGTCCGAGGAGTTCGCCGCCCGCGCCCGCCGCGTCGCCGACATCGGGATCCGCACCGCCACCGCCCAGTCGGCGTTCATCACGGCCCTCACCCTGGTCTCCGCCCTCGCCCTCGCCCTGGTCTACGGCCTCGGCGGCTTCTTCGCCCTGCGCGGCAGCCTCGAAGCAGGCGCCGTCGTCTCGCTGGCCCTGCTGCTGACCCGGCTGTACGCGCCGCTGACCGCCCTCGCCGGGGCGCGCGTCGAGGTGATGAGTGCCCTCGTCAGCTTCGAGCGCGTCTTCGAGGTGCTCGACCTCGAACCCCTCATCCAGGACAGCCCCGACGCCCGCGAGATCCCCGAGGGCCCGGTCTCCGTGGAGTTCAGCGACGTCCGCTTCGGCTACCCGTCCGCCGACAAGGTCTCCCTCGCCTCCCTGGAGGAGGTCGCCGCGCTCGATGCCCGCGGCGGCGCCGAGGTGCTGCGCGGCATCTCCTTCCGGGCCGAGCCGGGACAGACGATCGCGCTCGTCGGCTCCTCCGGCGCCGGCAAGTCGACGATCGCGAGCCTGCTGCCGCGGCTGTACGACGTCGACGGCGGCGCCGTACGCCTCGGCGGCGTGGACGTCCGTGAGGTGAGCGCCCGTTCGCTGCGCGAGACCCTCGGCATGGTCACCCAGGACGGCCATCTCTTCCACGACACGGTTCGCGCCAATCTGCTGCTGGCCCGCCCCGCCGCGACCGACGAGGAGCTGTGGGACGCCCTGCGCCGCTCCCGCCTCGACGGCCTCGTCCGCGCCCTGCCCGACGGCCTGGACACGGTGGTCGGCGAGCGCGGCTACCGGCTCTCCGGCGGCGAGCGCCAGCGCATGACCATCGCCCGGCTGCTGCTGGCCCGGCAGCGTGTCGTCATCCTCGACGAGGCCACCGCCCACCTCGACAACACCTCCGAGGCCGCCGTCCAGGAGGCCCTCACCGAGGCACTTCAGGGCAGGACCGCGATTGTCATCGCGCACCGGCTGTCGACCGTGCGGGCGGCCGACCGGATCCTGGTGGTCGAGGACGGCCGGATCGTGGAACAGGGCACGCACGACGAGTTGCTGGCGGCGGAAGGACGTTACGCCGAGCTGTACCGGACGCAGTTCGAGCAAACAGCCGACGTCGGCCAACTCGCCGCTCAGGAACACACCAAGAACGACAACATCCTTGCTTCACTTGGGCGCGAAGCCTAAGGTGCGTTCGGTTTGCCCACAGGATCCAACAGGACCTGACGCTCCCTCAAGCTGTGCAGCGCCGCACTGTCGTCCCGAGGAAGGCCCTGGTCATGCCGCATCCCTCCGAGCCCTTCGCAGGCCGCCCGCCCCGCCCCCGGGGCGTGGCCGTCAGCCGCCGCCGACTCCTGGAGGGCGGGGCGGCCGTGCTTGGTGCGTTCGCCCTGTCCGGCACGTCATCGGCGGGGGCGCACGCGGCCGACGAGGCCGGGGCCGCGGCCGGTGCACCGGAGTGGAACGGCAACATCGGCCTCTTCCAGGTCGGCGCCGAGCCGCCGCACACCACGCTGATGCCGTACGCGGACGTCCAGCAGGCCCTGGCGGCCGACCGCACCCGCTCGCCGTACCGCCTGAGCCTCGACGGCACCTGGAAGTTCGCCTACGCCGACCGCCCCGACGACCGCGACCCCGACTTCCACCGCACCGACCTCGACGACCAGGACTGGGACACCATCCCGGTCCCCTCCGTCTGGCAGCTGCACGGCTACGACTTCCCGATCTACGTCAACATCACCTACCCGTACTGGGGTCCCAACGGCCTCGGCGAGGACCCCCAGCCGCCGAACGCCCCCACCCGCTACAACCCCGTCGGCCAGTACCGACGTACCTTCACCGTCCCCGAGGACTGGTCGGGGCGGCGGACCTTCCTGCACTTCGAGGGCGTGAAATCCGCCCACTACGTATGGATCAACGGCGAGTTGGCGGGCTACAAGGAGGACTCCTTCACCCCCGCCGAGTACGACATCACCGAGTACCTCAAGCCCGGGACCAACCGGATCGCGGTGGAGGTCTACCGCTACTCCGACGGCGACTGGCTGGAGGACCAGGACATGATCCGGCTGAGCGGCATCTTCCGCTCGGTCTACCTGTACTCGACCCCCGTCGTGCACCTGCGCGACTTCAAGCTGGACACCCCGCTCAGCGACGGCTACCGGGCAGCCGCCCTCTCGGTCACCGCGAGCGTCCGCGCCTACGCGGCCGGGGGCGCCGGACGCTACACGGTCGAGACCCAGCTGTACGACGCCGCCGGACACGCCGTCTGGACCCGCCCCCTGCACCAAGGCGCCGACGTCGACGCCGTCGGCGAGGACGTGACCGTACGGGCCGACAAGGCCGTCCCCGCGCCGCAGCTCTGGTCCGCCGAGCACCCGTACCTCTACACCGCCGTCCTCAGCCTGCGGGACCCGTCCGGCCGGGTGATCGAGACCCTGTCGCACCGTGTCGGCCTGCGCGAGTTCGCGCTGAAGGACGGCCTGATGCGGATCAACGGCAAGCCCGTCTCCCTGCGCGGCACCAACCGGCACGAGATGCACCCCGACCGCGGCATCGCCCTGAACCGGGCGGACCTGATCGAGGACATCACGCTCATCAAGCGGCTGAACATGAACTCCGTCCGCACCTCGCACTACCCCAACAACCCCGTGTGGTACGAACTCGCGGACGAATACGGCCTCTACCTGGTCGACGAGACCAACCTGGAGACCCACGGCATCAGCAGCCGGTACCCCCGCGACCACGCCGACTGGACCGTGGCGTGCGTCGACCGCGCGAAGAACATGGTCCACCGCGACAAGAACCACGCCTCCGTCGTCATCTGGTCGCTCGGCAACGAGGCGGGCGGCGGCAGCACGTTCGTCGCCATGCGCGACTGGATCAAGTCCTACGACCCCACCCGCGTCGTCCAGTACGAGGGTGACGACCGCCCGACGATCAGCGACATCCGCTCGGAGATGTACGACACCCCCGCCACCGTCGAGTCCCGGGCGAAGAACACCGGCGACACCCGGCCGTACGTCATGATCGAGTACTCCCACGCGATGGGTAACTCCAACGGCAACTTCAAGAAGTACTGGGACCTGATCCGCCGCTACCCCGTCCTCCAGGGCGGCTGGATCTGGGACTTCGCCGACCAGTCGCTGAACTGGCCCACCCCGACCCGCAAGCAGCTGACCGAGACGGGGCCGGGCGGCCTGCGCGGCGAGATCCTCGCGCCCAGCGGCACCTTCGATCGCGCCAAGGGCCTCTCCGGCGGCACCGTCTTCGCCCGCGACGCGAGCCTCGACCTCACCGGCTCGCTGACGCTGGAGGCGTGGATCACCCCGCGCGTCCTCGGCTACCACCAGCCGATCATCGCCAAGGGCGACACCCAGTACGCGCTGAAGCAGAACAACAAGAACCTGGAGTTCTTCATCCACGGCGGCGGCCAGTGGATCACCGTGACCTGGGCGCTGCCCGACGGCTGGACCGGCACCGAGCACCATGTCGCGGGCGTCTTCGACGCGGAGGCGGGCAGCCTCACCCTCTACGTCGACGGACAGGTCAGGGCCACCCGCACCACCACCCAGCGGCCCGCCCGGAACACCGCCCCCCTGGCGCTCGCCACCGACGTGGACAACCCCCACCGCGAGTTCAGCGGCACCATCCGGCGGGCCCGCGTCCACGCCCGCGCCCTGAGCGTGAGCGAACTCGGCGCCCCGGACCGCCGCGGTCCCGGTGACGAGGGGGTGCGGTTCTGGTTCGACGCGGCGACGGCCGGTTTCACCGAGAAGCGGCCGAAGGAGAAGACCTTCTTCGCGTACGGCGGCGACTGGGGCGACAACCCCAACGACTTCAACTTCGTCGCCGACGGCGTCGTCACCGCCGACCGCGGACACACCGGCAAGGCCGCCGAGGTCAAGCGGATCTACCAGGCGGTCAACGCGGCCCCCGCCTCCGGCGACCGGCTCACTCCTGGCGCCGCGGTCACCCTCACCAACGAGTACCTGTTCACGAACCTGCGGGAACTCGACGGCACCTGGGAACTCCTCGCCGACGGGAAGGTGCTCGGGCGCGGGAAGCTGACCCGCGCCCAGCTGGACGTGGCGCCGCTGTCCGCCAAGGACATCACCGTGCCGTTCACGGTGGGCGAACCGGCACCGGGCGCCGAGTACTTCCTGGAGCTGTCGTTCACCACGAAGGAGACGACGAAGTGGGCCAAGGCCGGCTTCGAGGTCGCCAGGCAGCAGCTTCCGGTCGACGCGGGCAGCCCGGCCGTGACGCCGGTGCCGCTGGACAGCGTCACGGCACTGGCCTACCAGGACGGTGCCGGCGAGGTGACCGTCACCGGCGACGGCTTCTCGGTCACCGTCGACAAGAAGAGCGGCGTCCTCATCTCCTACCGGGCCGCGGGCGCCGAACTCATCACCTCCGGCCCCGTCCCGAACTTCTGGCGGGCGCCCACCGACAACGACCGCGGCAACGGCCAGCACACCCGCAACCAGACCTGGCGGGACGCCGGCACCGGCCGCAAGGTCACGGACGTCACCGTGCGCGGGCTGCGGGACAGGGCCGTCGAGATCAAGGTCAGCGGCACCCTGCCCACGACCACGGAGTCGGCGTACACCACCACCTACACCGTCTTCGGCAACGCCGAGATCAAGGTCGACAACACCCTGCGCCCCGGCGCGGCCTCGCTGCCGTACATCCCGGAGGTCGGCAACCTGCTCTTCCTGCCCGGCCGGCTGGAGCAGCTGGACTACTTCGGCCGCGGCCCCGAGGAGAACCACTGGGACCGCAACAACGGAACCGACGTCGGCCTCTGGTCCGGCACCGTCTCCGGCCAGTGGGAGCCCTACATCCGCCCCCAGGAGAACGGCAACCGGACCGACGTCCGCTGGATCGCCCTCACCGGCCCCGACGGCACCGGGCTGCTCGTCTGCGGTGAACCCCTGCTGGAGGTCAACGCCTCGCACTTCACCCCGGAGGACCTGTCGGTCGGCGCACGTCACGACTACCAGCTGACCCCGAGGGAGGAGGTCGTGCTCCGGGTGAGCCACCGCCAGATGGGGGTGGGCGGCGACAACAGCTGGGGCGCGCACACGCACGACGAGTACAAGCTGTTCGCGAACCGCGACTACGCCTACACCTACCGGCTGCGCCCCCTGGCCGACCTCGCCGAGGCCACCCGCCTCTCGCGGCGGCCCACGGCGACGGACTGACCGGACCGGTCAGGGACGGCGGCCGGGCGCGGCCGTACGGCCGACCGTCGCGGCCAGTTTGCGCAACCGCCGCCAGTCGAGCCGGGGTTGGTGCCCGGCGAGCCCCGGCCGTTTGCGCGGCACCCGGACCGCGAGCGCGCCGGCCGCGACGCGGCAGCGGACCGGTGAGGGCAGCACCAGCGCCTCGCCGTCGAGGCCCACCTCCACCTCGGGCCCGTCGGACTCCACGACGACCTCGAGGGCGGTGTGGACGGTGAGCGCGGCCGGGGCCGGGTCGAGGACCAGCGCGGCGGCCTCCGCCGCGCTCTCCACCCGTATGGCGAGCAGGCCGAGCACTCCCGTGTCGAGCCGGTCGCGGCGTCCGAACCCGAAGGGATCGCCGGTCCGGTAGGGGTTGTTGCTCACCAGCACGGCCTGCGGGTCCTTGAGGGCGACCTCCCCCGCGAGGACGGTGAGCCGGGTCCCCTCCCGGCCGGTGAGCAGGCCGGGCAGCAGCTCCAGACTGGTGCCGAGCTTGTCGTCGCGGTACGAGGGGCTCTGCACGATCGCCGCGTAGGCGCCGAAGGAAGCGTTGTTCACGAACGGCCGGTCACCGGCGAAGCCGAGGTCCACCCGGAGCTCGACGCCGTCGGTCAGCGCGTCCAGACCGGCGGCCGGGTCGTCGCGGTCCAGGCCCAGGTCCAGCGCGAAATGGTTGCGGGTACCGGCGCTGAGCACCAGGAACGGGATGCCGTGCTCGGCGGCCACGGCCGCGACCAGTGCCTGGGTGCCGTCGCCGCCCGCGGCCCCGAGCAGATCGGCACCCTCGGCGACGGCGGCCCGGGCCAGCGCGGTCACGTCCTGCGGCCGCTCGGGATCGAGGACGACGACCCGGGCGCCGAGCCGTTCGGCCCGCTCCCGCAGGCCGTACCGGACGACCTTCCCGCCGCCGGAGCGCGGGTTCATGATCAGGAACGGCCGCTTCGGCGGCGGGCACCGGCGCTCCTTGACCCGGTAGTCGCCGGCGCCGCGCAGCGCGTACCGGCCGCACCAGACGGCGACGCCCCAGAGCAGTATCGACAGGGGCAGCGCCCAGAAGACGGTGGCGGCGAACAGGGTGATGACGAACGCGGGAACGGCCAGGGCCACCAGCGCGGCCACCCACCGCACCGGCCCTCGCAGACTCACCGTCCACCACACGGCGGCCGCGGTGACGACCAGCCCGACCGCGCCGCCCAGGAGCAGCAGCAGGCCCCCGAGGCGGCCGTACCAGAGCGGCACGGCCACAGCGAGTCCGGCCGCGGCCAGTGCTGCTCTGGCGGCCCACCGCTGCGTGCGATAGGCACGTCCGCTCACGTCGTCGATCATGCGGCCATCGTAGGGACGCGCCTTCGGCCACCACCATTGCCGACGGCAACGTACCTCGCTATGTTAATCGGAAATCACATGTGTGCGTCGGGATTCCAGCACGTCCTGGATCACACAAATGGCAAGTCTGCGAGCGTACCTGGAACCATCTGGCCCTTGAGGGAAGCAGGTAAGTCAATGGAAAACCTCAGCAGGCGAAAGGCTCTGTCGCTCGGGGTGGCACTCGGCCTGGTGAGTGTGGCGCACCCCGTGCAGGCGTGGGCGTCGACCGGCTCGGCGACCGGCGCCGCCGCGGGCACCGGTCCCGAGTGGATCTGGGACGACGCGGCGGACCCCCTGATGGCCTCGATGCTCACGAACGGACACGTGCCGGCGATCAACACCGCGTGGGCGTCGTGGGTGAACAACAACGACCCGCTGCCCAGCGGCCTGCCGGCCGAATTCGCCGCCTACCTGCGGCAGGTCAACCGGCTGCCCTCATGGGCCGACCCCGTCAAGCTCGCCCGTGCCGCCGACTTCAACCGGCGCCGGGACACCTACCTCTTCATGCTGTACGGGCTCGGCAGCGGCATCATGAGCACCGTCATCCCGCGCGAGGCCAAGAGCGTCTACTGGTCCGCGGGCGGTGCCGACATGCAGGACCGCGCGGCCAAGACGTTCACGTTCGGCTACGACCTGTCCGAGCTGGGGGCCTTCACGCCGACGGGACAGTTCGTGGTCACCGCGAACAAGACGCGTGTGGTGCACGCCGCGGTGCGTCACCTGCTGCCGCAGTCGCCGCACTGGCGGGCGGTGGCCGACGAGACCATCCCGATCAGCGCCGCCGACATCCTGGTCACCTTCCACAGCCTGGGCACCTACGTCTACCGCAAGCTGGTCGACTGGAAGATCCCGTTCCCGGCCGCGGACCGGGAGGCGTTCCTGCACTCGTGGCAGGTCGCCGTCCACCTGCTCGGTGTACCGGACGAGCACATCCCGCGGACCTGGGCGGAGGCCGAGGCGCAGTCGGCGCGGGTGCTCACCCCGATCCTCAGCCCGTCGACCGAGGGCATCGAGCTGGCCGAGGAGCTCCTGGGCCTGACCGCACAGATCGACCTCGGCGTCACCCGGGGGTTCCTGAACGAGTTCGTGCGCTATGTCCTCAGTGACGAGGTCGGCGACTGGCTGGGACTGAAGCGCGACTACGCGGCGGCGGCCCTGGTCCGCACCGGATGGCCGGCGTTCATCCTGTTCCGGGAAGGGCTGTCGCCCGTCATGCCCGGCACCTTCTACCTGTTCGACCAGTTCGTGCGCGCCCTGGCCATGCTGTTCCTCAACAAGGGCTCCTCCGGGGCCACCACCCCCATCACCATCCCGACCGGAAACAGGGCGGCCTGAGCCGCCGGTCCGCCCCACCTGTACCCGCCCCGCGACAGCCGGACCGGGGCGGGGCAGGGGGGCTGCCTCAAAGACCCAGTGCGCCCACGACCAGCGCGGTCACGGCCTCACGATGGTCAGGGCTGTCCTGCCACCGCAGCCTGCGCCCCGCCTCGACGACCACGCCGAATCCCGCGTGCACCAGCACCCTGGCCTGGCGCGGGTCCAGCTCCGGCCGGGCCAGCCGCAACTGCTGCTCCCAGACGGCGATGTGCTCCCGTTGCGCCAGGACCACCGGCCGCCGCAGGTCGTCCGGCAAGCCGGCGAGCTCGGCCTCGGCGACGCTGTTCAGCTCGGTGTACTCGAAGCTGTAGGCCACGTACGTCGCGGCCAGCGCCACGAGGGCGTCGTGCGGGTCGGTCACCCCCTGCAGACTCCGCTCCACCCCCTGGGCCAGCAGTCCCGCCGCCTGCAGGCATGCCGCCGCCAGGATGTCGATCTTGCCGGGGTAGTGGCGGTAGAGCGCGGACGGGGTCAGCCCCACCACCTCCGCGATCCGTCCGTTGGTGACGTTCGCGAAGCCGTCCCGGGCGAACAGCGGGATGGCGGCCGCGAGGATCTCCGCCCGTCGGGTGCGCGCCACCGGCCGGGCGGGCAGCTCCACCGGGTGCGCGCCCGGCCCGCCCGCCACCGGATCGGTCGCGGCCACCCTGAGGGCGGACGCCAGCAGCAGGTCCTCGGCCCGGCGTTGGGCGATGGAGATGTGGTGCATGGTGATGGACCCGATCGCGCCGAGGGCCGCCATGGCCCGCAGGCGCTCGTCGGGCAGGGGGTGTTCGCGCCGTACCGCCGCGTCGACCCGCTCGACGAGATGGGCGAACTTCACTCCGAGACGCCGGCGGTCCTCGCCGTCGAGGTACCTGGCCTCCCATCGGTACACGCCGCCCGACGCGCGATGAGCCACGGTGACCCGGGTGAGCGCGGCGAGCACATCCCTCAGGGCCGCCCCGGAGGGCACCTCGTCGAGCGCCGTGACCAGCCGGTCGACCATGACGTGGGCGCACTCGGCGAACAGCGCGTACTTGTTCGGGAAGTGCCGGTACAGAGCGGCCGCGGTGATGCCCACCCCGGCGGCGACCTCTTCCATGGACGCCTTGTGGTAGCCGCGCTCGCTGAAGACCCGCCCGGCCGCGTCGACGATGAGCTGCCTGCGGTTGCGAGGCCGCGTGGCCGCGGCCGGATCGGCGGTCGCGGCCGAACGGGCGGACGGGGAGGCGGGGGCCATGCGGATCAGTCAATCACAGGCCGTCAGAAGCGGGCCGTGGGCGGTTCGGCGGGGGACACGCCGTCCGGCAGCGCCGTTCCCGGTGCCGGAGCGGCCGGTCAGCAGATGGTTCAGCCGAAGGTGAGGACCGGCTTGACGACGGTGCCGTCCCGCATGCCGGTCACGGCCGCGCCGATGTCCTCGAACGGGAACGTGGTGACCAGCTTGTCGACCGGCAGCAGACCCCGCCCGTGCAGGGCGATCAGCTCGGGGACGAAGCGGCCGGGGTCGGAGTCCCCCTCGATCACACCGTGGACGCGGACGCCCTTGGCGAGCAGGCCCATCACGTCGAACGTCACCTCACCGCCCATGCCGAGAAGGGCGAGGTCGCCGCGCGGGCGCAGCGCCCCGACGGCCCGGCGGGCCATCTCCGGACGGCCGGTGGTCTCGACGACGTGGTGGGCGCCCCCGCCGGTGAGGTCATGCAGCGCCCCCACCAGACCGTCCCCGGGGGCCAGCGCCGCCGTGGCACCGAGTGCGGTGGCCAGGGCGCGGCGGGAGGCGACCGGGTCGACGGCCACCACCGGGTCGCAGCCCGCGACCACCGCGGCCATCAACGCGCTCAGCCCGACCCCGCCCGCGCCCAGGACGACCAGCGAGGAGCCCGGTTCGGGGCGCAGGCGGTTGAGCACGGTGCCCGCGCCCGTCTGGACGCTGCACCCCAGCGGCGCGGCGACCGCGGCGGACAGGCCGGAGTCCACCTTGACCACACCGCGTTCGTGCACGACGGCATGCGTGGCGAAGCTGGACTGGCCGAAGAAACCGGCGTGCAGCGGTCTGCCGTCGAGGGAGAGCGGAGTGGTGCCGTCGGCGCGGCCACCGGAGAAGTTCAGCGCCCGCGCGGCGTGGCAGTAGGCCGGGTGCCCCGTCACGCACTGCTCGCAGGCGCCGCAGCTGGCGAAGGTGAGGCAGACCCGGTCTCCGGGGGCGAGGCCGGTCACCTCCGCGCCCACCGCCTCGATCCGTCCGGCTCCCTCGTGGCCGAAGACCATGGGGGTGAGCTGCCGTGGCCAGGTGTCCCGCATCCTCAGGTCGGTGTGGCAGATGCCGACGGCGGTCATCGCCACCAGCACCTCACGTGGTCGCGGGTCGTCAAGTTCTGCTTCCCGCACGGTGAACGGCGCACCGGGCGCCTCGGTGACCGCGGCCCGAACGCGTCTCACACGCCCTCTTCGGAGCCCGCGCCGCCGTGCCGGGCGCCGGGGGCGGCGACGCGTTCGAGGAAGAAGTAGTAGAAGGGACCCTCCGCGGGGATCCCCTTGCCGTTCATGACCCCCATCAAGGTGGTGTCGTCGACCCACTTGAAGTGGTCCAGGACCGGCCGGCCGTCATAGATCATGGTGGCCGTCGTCTCGCCCCGGAACTCCACGGTCCACAGGCTCGCCTCGCCCTGGCCGAGCTCCTGGTCGGAATACAGCTGACCCGAAGCGTCCCGGCAGATCAGCGGCTTGACGTCGTGCACGGTGGTGAACGTCTTGCCGTACCAGCCGGCCTTCACCAGCATGCCGTTGAGGGGATGCCCGGTGTCGAACTCACCGCCCCGCCACTCGCCGAGCATGTCCTCGGGGCGGACGGTGGCCAACGCCGCCCAGATGTCGTCCAGTTCGGCGGGATCGACCAGGTCGTTCCGCTCCCTTAGCTCCTGGAACCGGGCGCGGGCCTCGATCGCGTCCATGCGGGGTGTCCTCTCGTCGGAGCGTCACCCTGGAAGGGGGACGTCAGGATGGGGCCGGGGTGTGCGCGGCGGCACCCCGGAGCGCGGAGCGCCGCGGATGCGGCAGCGGAGGGTGACCGGTGACCGCGCCGGGGTGGCCGACGGTGCCGAGGCTCAGCAGCACGTGGCGCTCGGCGACCTCCTCCGCCGTGAGCGGGCCGTCCGCCCGGAACCAGTTGGCGACCCCCTGGCACATCACGAGCACCGAACGCACCGCGTCGGCCGGGATCGGCGTGGTGAACACGCCCTGGGCGCGGCCGGTCTCGACCGTGTCCAGCAGCATGTGCTCCAGATAGTCGCGCAGGGCGACGTAGCGCGCCCGGTTCTCGGGCTCCAGGCTGCGGATCTCCGTGTCCAGGAAGGCCAGTTGCTGACGGTGGGCCATGTACAGCACGATCGACTCGACCATGCCGCAAAAGCGCGCCAGCGGATCGTCCCCGGCCTCCCCGGCCGCGGCCCGGCAGCGGTCCAGGACGTCCTTGATGGACGTCTCCAGCAACGTGGCCAGCAGCGCCTGCTTGTTCTCGTAGTGGTAGTACAGCGCGGGCACGGTGACGCCGACCCGTCCGGCGATGTCGCGGACCGAAGTGCCGTGGTAGCCGTGCTCGTTGAAGGCCTCCATGGCGCGCATCAGGATCGGGTGCAGGTCCAGGGGCGCGTAGGAGCGCCAGTGCTCCGCCGGTGGGGTGGAGTCCTGGCTCGGCGCGGTGTTCAACGGCTCTCCTCGGGACGGGCGGCGACCGGCGACATCGTACGACCGTGAGTCCGACGCCCCTCCTTCCACCTGCTTAGCGATCGATCAGCCAGGGGTGGCATCCGCAGTCGTTCCGAGGCAACTTTCCCGGCCCACGCCCACAAAAACAAGTCCCGCACGGGTAGTTGACCGACCGGCACGGCACTTCTACGTTTTAGCGAACGCTCAGTAAGTCTCCGGCTGAAGGGCGGTGAGCCCGCCCCGCCCCGAGAAGGGAACCCATGAGCCGGCACTCCACCGACCGACCCGGCCGCGAGGTGACGGGCCCGCTGGACGGCGTGCGCGTGGTCGAGCCGGCGGGCATCGGCCCCGGTCCGTTCGCCGCGATGGTGCTGGCCGACCTGGGCGCCGACGTGGTGCGGGTGGACCGCCCCGGCGCCTCGCCGCTCGGCGGGGACCCCGCCCACGACGTGACCAACCGCAACAAGCGCTCCGTGGTGATCGACCTCAAGTCACCCGAAGGGCCCCGCACCGTAAGGGCGTTGACCGCGCGCGCCGACATCCTCGTGGAGGGCGACCGCCCCGGTGTCGCCGAGCGGCTCGGGGTCGGCCCCGAGGAGTGCCTGGCCGTCATCCTCGCGCTGGTCTACGGCCGGATGTACGGCTGGGGCCGGCGCGGACCTCTCGCCTCCCTCGCCGGACACGACATCGGCTGCATCGCCACCGCCGGCGCCCTGTCCATGATCGGCACCCCGGACGGCCAACCCGTCCCTCCGGTGAACCTGCTCGGCGACTACGCGGGCGGCTCCCTCCATCTGACCACCGGCGTCCTCGCCGCGCTGCTCACCGCCCGCGCCACCGGCCGCGGCCAGGTGGTGGACGCCGCGATCGTGGACGGCACCGCACACCTCACCACCATGTTCTGGGGCATGCTCGCCGAGGGCATCTGGCGGGACGCCCGCGGCCGCACCCTGCTCGACGGCGGCTGCCCCTCCTACGGCGTCCACGAGACCGCCGACGCCGGCTGGATGGCGGTCGGCGCTCTGGAACCGCAGTTCCACGCGGTCTTCGTCTCCCTGCTGGGCCTGGACACCGAGGACCTCCCGGACCGCGCCGACCCGCACAACCGGCCCGCCCTGCGCGCCGAGTTCACCGCCCGGTTCAAGATGGCCACCCGGACCGAGTGGACCGCGGCCCTCGAAGGCACCGACGCCTGCGTCGCCCCCGTGCTCTCGCTGCACGAGGCGGCCGGCCACCGGCGCCTGGCCGGCCGCGGCACCTGCACCGAGGCCTACGGCATCACCCAGCCCGCCCCCACCCCCCGCTTCTCCGCCATCCCCGGCACCCTCCGGCTCCCGCCGGCCGTGCCCGGCGCGCACACCCCCGACCTGGCCCGCGACCGGGACGTGCCCGAACTCCTGAAGGACCACCGCTGATGGAACTGTCCACACCCCTGACGTACGCCGCTGAACCACGGGCCGCCGCGGACCGGGCAGCCCTCCTGGAGTCCGCC
Organism: Streptomyces sp. NPDC002779; assembly: GCF_042888685.1. Classification (NCBI taxonomy): domain Bacteria; kingdom Bacillati; phylum Actinomycetota; class Actinomycetes; order Kitasatosporales; family Streptomycetaceae; genus Streptomyces; species Streptomyces sp. NPDC002779. The sequence goes on along the minus strand of NZ_JBIAQC010000008.1, from coordinate 144,697 downwards.
GGTCTGGATGCCGTCTGGGTCGCCGAGGCCTACGGCTTCGACTCCCCGACGATCCTCGGCTACCTCGCCGCGAAGACCGAGCGGATGCGGATCGGCTCGGCCATCCTCAACGTCTACTCCCGCACCCCCGCGCTGATCGCCCAGACCGCCGTCGGCCTCGACGCCCTCACCGGCGGCCGCGCCCTCCTCGGCGTCGGCGCCTCCGGACCCCAGGTCGTCGAGGGCTGGCACGGCCGCCGGTACGACCGCCCCCTGGGCCGCACCCGCGAGGTGATCGAGCTGTCCCGGCGGATCTGGCGGCGCGAGGTCATCGAGCACCACGGCATCACCGACCTGCCCCTGCCACCCGAGCGGGGAGGCACCCTCGGCAAACCGCTGAAGCTGCTCAACCACCCGGTCCGCGACACGATCCCCGTCTACGTCGCGGCGCTGGGCCCGGCCAACGTCCGGATGACCGCCGAGATCGCCGACGGCTGGCTGCCCTTCCTCTACGTCCCCGAACACGCCGACGAGGTCTGGGGCAACGCCCTGACCGAGGGCACCGCCAGGCGCGACCCCGCGCTCGGCCCGCTGTCGGTCGTGGCGGGCGGCCCGCTGGCCATCGGCGACGACGCCGAGGCCGCGCGCGACCTGATGCGCCCCACCGTCGCCCTCTACGTCGGCGGCATGGGCGCGCCCGGCCGCAACTTCTACTTCGACCTGGTCTGCGCCTACGGCTACGAGGCCGCCGCGGCGGCTGTCCAGGAGCACTACCTCGCGGGCCGCAAGAAGGACGCGGAAGCCGCCGTACCGGCCGAACTCCTGGAGCGGCTGTGCCTGGCCGGCCCCGAGGGCTACGTCCGCGACCGCGTCGAGGTCTTCCGCGCGGCGGGCGTGACCATGCTCAACGTCACCCCCGTCGGACCCGATCCCGCCCGGCTGATCGAACGCGTGAGGAGCTGGCTGTGACCGTGCGGCGGATCCGCAGGACGCCCATCGTGGTCAACGACTCCCGCGGCTTCCTCACTTCCCGCGTCATCGGCCCCTTCCTGCGCGAGACCGGGCGGGGCGACACGATCACCGACTCCTGATCCGCCCGCCCGGCCCTACGGGGCCCGCCCGCAAGGGCTTCCCCCCGCCCCGGTCTCCCCAGCAGTTCCCTCTCCGACCTCAAGGAGGCCCCGATGACATCGGCCCCCCGCATCACCGGTGACCTGCCGGACGACCCTGCCGACCGGACCCTGCCGCAGTTGCTGGCCCGGAACGCACGGGAGTACCCCCAGCTCCACGCCCTTTCCTGGCAGCCGCCGGACTCGGACGGCGAGTGGACGACGTATCGCTGGGCGGAGGTCGACGAGCACACCCGGTGCCTCGCCGCCGGCTACCGGGCCTTGGGGGTGGGCCGCGGCGACCACGTGCTGATGATGATGTCCAACCGGCCCGAACACTGGCTGTCCGACCTGGCGTTGGTCCGCCTCGGCGCGATCCCGGTCAGCGTCTACGGCACCGCCGCCCCCGAGCAGATCCAGCACATCGCCCGCAACTGCCGTGCCCGCCTCGCCGTCGTGGAAGGAGCGGCCCAGGCGGCGGTGTGGGAGCCGCTGCTGTCCGACGGCGAAACCCCGCTGGAGCGACTGGTGGTGGCCGAGCCGGGTACCGAGAACGGTCACACCGCGTACGCGGACCTGCTCCGCGAGCCGGTGCCGCAGGGGTTCGCCGCGGAACTGGACGCCGCCCGCCCCGAGGACCCCCTGACCGTCGTCTACACCTCGGGCACCACCGGCGAGCCCAAGGGCGTCGTCCTCACCCACCGCGTGGTGATGGCCAACGCCCTCGCGCTGGACGCCGTGGTGGAGCTGCCCCCGCACGCCGAGCACATCTGCTATCTCCCCTTCGCCCACATCGCCGAGCGGATGCTCGGCATCTACCTGCCCTGCCACCGCGCCTCGCACGTCTACCTCTGCGCCGACCCGACGCGCGTGGGTGAGGTGGTGCGCAAGGTGCGTCCCAGGCAGTTCTTCGGCGTACCGCGGATCTGGGAGAAACTGTCCGCCGCCGTGCGGGCCGTCCTCTCGCTGATGCCGGCCGACCAACTGGCCGTCATAGAGCGGGCGTTCGAGGTCGCCCGGGAGCACGTCGGGTACCGCGAACGCGGCGAGGAGCCGCCCGCCGAGCTGGAGGAGCGCTACCTGCGCGCCCGCAAGGACGTCCTGCTGCCCATGCTGGCCGCGGGCGGTCTGGACCGGGTGACCTGGACGGCCAGCGCGTCGGCGCCGATGTCGGCCGAAGTGGTGCGGTTCTGGGCCGGGTTCGGCATCGTCATCATGGACGCCTGGGGGCTGACCGAGACCACCGGCGTGGCCACCAGCAACAGCCCGAAGACGGGCTTCCGGCTCGGCTCGGTGGGACGGCCGGTGGAGAGCGTGGAGATCCGCGTCGCCGAGGACGGCGAGATCCTGGTGCGGGGCCCGTCCGTCTTCTCCGGCTACCTCCAGCCGGACGGCTCGGCGCGGTCCGCCCTGGACGCCGACGGCTGGCTGGCCACCGGTGACATCGGCCGCATCGACGCGGACGGCTACCTCTGGCTCACCGACCGGAAGAAGGAGATGATCATCACCTCCACCGGCAAGAACGTCTCACCGGCTCTGGTGGAGAACGCTCTCAAGGAACACCCGCTGATCGGCCAGGCCATGGTGCACGGCGACAACCGCTCCTACCTCGTCGCCCTGTTGGTGCTCGACGCGGAGGCCGCCCCCGCCTGGGCCGCGGCCCACGGCGTCGAGGCGGAGGGGGGCCTGGCCGGGCTGGTGCGACACCCCGCCGTGCGGGCCGAGGTGGACCGTGCGGTGGCCGCCGCCAACACCCGGCTCAACCGCACCGAGCAGGTCAAGCGGTACGAGCTGCTGGCCGAGGAGTGGGGTCCGGCGAGCGGCGAGCTGACGCCGTCGCTGAAGATGCGGCGGCGGATCATCCGGGACAAGTACGCCGACGAACTGTCCGCGCTCTACAAGGACTGACCCCGGGACGTCGTCCCACGGCGACCGCCCACCCCGTCCGGGGGCGGGCGGCCACCGTGCCGGGACGGCTCACAGGCCGTAGGTCTTGCCGATGACGTCCCGCTGGATCTCGCTGGTCCCGCCGTAGACCGTGGAGACGACCGCGGCGCGCAGGTGGCGCTCCATGTCGAACTCCGTGGTGTAGCCGTAGCCGCCCATCATCTGCATGCCCTCCAGGGCGGTCCGCTTGGCGATCTCGGTGGCCTTCAGCTTCGCCATGGACGCCTCGCGCGGGAACAGCCTCTCTGGCCGCGCGTCGCAGTCCAGGGCCACCTCGCGCACCAGCAGCCGTACGCACTCGATCTCGGTGGCGAGATCGGCGACCCGGTGCCGGAGCGCCTGGAAGGAGCCGACGGGCCGGCCGAACTGCTCGCGTTCACCGATGTAGGAGACGGCGTCGTCGAAGGCGCGGCGTGCCAGGCCCAGCATGTTCGCGGCGAGGAAGAGCCGTTCGTGGTTCAGGCCGGCCATCAACTGCCGCCAGCCGTGGTCCACTTGGCCGACGACGGCGTCCGCGGGCAGCCGCACGCCGGTGAGGAAGACGTCGTTGACCTCCCGGCCGCGCATGGTCTCGATGCCCCGCACCTCCACGCCCGGGGTGTCGGCGGGCAGATGGAACATGGTGAGACCGCCGTGCTTGTCCTCGCCGGTACGGGCCACCAACAGGATGCTCCGCGCGCAGTGCGCGTTGGAGATCCAGGTCTTCTGACCGTCGATCACCCAGGTGCCGTCCTTCTCCCGCCGGGCCCGGCAGCGCAGCGCGCCGACGTCCGACCCGGCCCCTGGCTCCGACATGGCGATGGCGAGGACGTCCCCGCGTACGGCGCCGGGCAGCACCTCCTGCCGCTGCCGCTCGGTGCCGAACCGCTCGTACACCTTCGCGGTGATGACGGTGGTGATGAACCCCCCGCACGGGACCATCCCGTACGAGGTCTCCTCCAGGAAGAGGCAGGCGTCGGCCACCTCGCCGCCGGAGCCCCCGTACTTCTCGGGCAGGCACACCCCGAGCCAGCCCAGGTCGGCGAGCCTGCCGTACAGCCCGGGGTGGTGGGCCTCGCGGCCGCCGCCGGTCAGCGCGTCGCGCTGTTCCCGGGTGCCGCACTCGCGCTTGGCGAAATCGCGCACGGCCGCGGCGAAGGCGGCTTGTTCCTCGGTGAGTCGACTGCCCATCAGGTCCTCCGGGATCCGGCGCCGGTCGGCGGCTCGGTCAGATCGGGCACGCAGTGATGTTACAGAGATACGATAGTTGTTTCACAGGAGCTGGGGGAGTCGTTCGCCGGTATCGTGAGGAGCACCATGAGAACTGACACGAACGACTCGTGGCTCGCGCGGGCCCTCGCCCAGCCGGAGCCGGAGGACCGCACGGCGCAGCGGATCCTCGACGCAGCACTGGAGCAGTTCACCCTTCTCGGTCTGCGCCGCTCCTCCGTGGACGACGTCGCGAAGCGGGCCGGCGTCTCCCGGGTCACCGTGTACCGGCGCTTCCAGACCAAGGACAAGCTGGTCGAGGAGACCCTGCTGCGCGAGCTCAGCCGGTTCTTCCAGCGTCTCGACGCCGCGGTGGCCGCGCTGCCGACCATGAGGGAACGGGTCGTCGAGGGCTTCGTGGTCGCCCTGCGCCACACGCGCGCCCATCCCCTCTTCGGCGGCCTGCTGCGCCTCGAACCCGAGTTGGTGCTGCCCTATCTGACCGTGCAGGGCAGCTCCTCGCTCTCCGCCACCGTCGAGTACCTGACGGTCCATCTGCGCCGGGCGCAACAGGTCGAGGGCCGCCCCGACCAGGACCCGCGTCCGGTCGCCGAGCTGATGGTGCGGGTCGCCGTGTCCTTCCTGCTCAACCCCGCCAGCTGCATCGAGATGGAGGACGAGGGCCAGGCCCGGGCTTTCGCCCGCCGCTACCTGGCCCCGCTGCTGGACGCCTGAGCGGCCGGCCGCGCGGGCCCGCCGTTCAGCGGCGCCGGTGCAGGGCCCGCGCCAGCCGCACCGCGCGCTCCCGTGTGGCGGCCGGGACGGTGAAGGTGGTCAGCGCGATCGGCGGGGTGAACCGCTGCACGGTCGTCGACTGCACGGAGGTGAAGGCGCGCAGCCCCTCCTCGCCGTGGATCCGCCCGAAGCCGGAGTCCTGCGCACCCCCGAACGGCAGCGCCGGTACGGCGGCGAAGCCGAGCACCGAGTTCACCGACACCGCCCCGGCCCGCAGGCGCGCGGCGATGGCGGCACCGGCGCGTCTGTCGCGGCAGAACACCGCGGCGCCCAGGGCGTAACGCGAGGCGTTGGCGCGGGCCACCGCCTCGTCCACGTCGGCCACCGGGTTGATCGCCACGACCGGCCCGAAGGTCTCCTCCGTCATCGCCGCCGCGTCCTCCGGTACGTCGGTCAGCACGACCGGCGCGACGTACGGAGCGCGCACCGACTCCGGTCCGCCCAGCAGGGCCCGGCCCCCCGCCGAGAGCGCGCTGGTCACATGCCGCTCCACGACGGCGGCCTGGCCCGGGAGCGTCATCGGGCCGTAGGAAGCGTCCGCCTCGGCACCAGGGCGGACCGCCCCGGCCCGCTCGACCACCCGCTCGCACAGAGCCGCGTGGATCTCCCGCACCGCGTAGACCCGCTCCACCCCCGCACAGGTCTGGCCCGCGTTGCTCAGCGCACCCCACACGATCGCGTCGGCGGCCGCGTCCAGGTCCGCGTCCGCGGTGACGATCACCGCGTCCTTCCCGCCGCACTCGGCGAGGAACGGCGTCAGCGTCAGCGCGCACACCGCCATCACCTTGCGGGCCGTCCCCGGCGAACCGGTGAACGCCAGCTTGTCGACCCCGGACCGGGCCAGGGCGTCCCCGGTGGGCGCGGCGCCGGTGACGGTGGAGAGCAGTCCGGCATGTTCGGGCACGGCGGCGTCGAAGAGCTCGGCCAGCAGGACCCCGGTGCCCGGGGTCAGTTCGGACGGCTTGAAGACCACGGCGTTGCCCGCGGCCAGGGCGTAACCGATGGAGCCCATGGGGGTGTACAGCGGGTAGTTCCAGGGGCCGATCACGCCGACCACGCCCAGCGGCCGGTACACCAGCGAGGCCCGCTGGTGCGCGGCGAACACTCCGGTACTCACCTTCCGCCGACGCAGTACCCGCCCGGCGTGGCGTGCGGCCCAGCCCAGGTGCTCCAGCGTGAGGACGACCTCCAGCGCGGCGTCACCGGGCGGCTTGCCGGTCTCCTCGGCGATGGTGCGGGCCACGGTGTCCAGGTCGGTGGCGAGGGCCTTCTTCCAGCGCAGCAACTGCTCACGCCGCCGGGACGCGGGGAGCGCCGCCCACCCGGCCTGGGCGCTCCGGGCCCGCGACACGGCCCGGAACACCTCTTCCGGCCCGTGCACCGGGTGCTCGGCGAGCGGCTTGCCGGTGGCGGGGGAGTGGGTGACGAAGGTGGCGAGGGGTGGTGCGGTGGCGGCCGGGGTGGTGTCGGTCATCGACTCTCCTGACGGGAGGCATGCGGGGCGGACGGCTGCGCCGCGGGGGTGGAGGGCTGCGCCGCGGGGGTGTAGGGCTGGGCCGCGGGGGTGGAGGGCTGCGCTGCGGGGGTGGAGGGCTGCGCTGCTTGGGCGGAGGGCTCCGCTGCGGGCTTCTGCGCCGGGGCGGGGGCTCCTTTCCCGGGGTTCGGTGGCTGGGTGGAGGGCCCGTCCGTCGGTTTCTGCGCCGGGGTGGGGGCTCGGTCCATGGGGTTCTGTGCCGGGGTGGAGGGCTTTTCCGTGGGGGCTTGCGCCTGTGCGGAGGGGCGGTCCGTCGGTGCTTGTGCCGGGGTGGAGGCTCGACCTCTGGGGTTCTGCGCCGGGACGGAGGTTTCTCCTGGCGGGGTTTGCACCTGGGTGGAGGGCCCGTCCGTCGGTTTCTGTGCCGGGGCGGAGGGACGGTCCGTCGGTGTTTGCCCCGGAGTGGAGGCTCCTTCCCCCGGTTTCTGCGCCGGGGCGGAGGGCCGGTCCGTCCGTGTTTGCGCCGGGGCGCAGGGCCCGTCCGCCGATCGCTCCCCCTTGGCGGAGGCCCCTTCCGCCGGGGTCTCGTCCTGGAGCGGGGTCTGCGGGCGGGAGTGTGCCCAGTGCGGGCCGAGATCGTCCAGGGTCCAGCCGAACGGGTACGTGCGCGCCTTGGGCTTGCGTGGGAACCACTCGGGCCGTGCGGGCAGCAGCCGGATCGCCGCGGCCCGGGTGCGGAACGCACGGTGGACCGCGACCCGCAGCCAGCGCGGTTCCGGCGCAAAGCCGAGGGCTTTCAGCAGCGGTTCGTCCAGGACGGCGAGCGGGACCCGGGAGGCCAGCCGCCGCACCGGGGCCGGGTACCAGGAGGCCAGGACCCCCAGGGTGGCCGCGGCGACCCGGCGGTTGGCGGGGTGGTAGGAGAACATCTCCCGCTCGTAGTCGTCGTGGAGCCGCTCGAACTCGGCATAGGTGCCGGGGACGCCGGAGATGCCCATCATCTCGCCCATCCGCCGGCCCATCAGCGCCAGACTCTCGGTCTCCTGCTCGCACAGGCGCCGCCAGCCGAACCGGTCGATCCACCGCTTCGGCCCCACCACGGTGGTGGCCAGGACGTAGAGGAAGTCCTCGTTGACAATGGGGTAGCGCCCGTGGATGCGGTTCAGATGGCGGGCGGCTGCCCGCCCGTGCTCCGAGTCCGTCCCCTCACGGACCATCTCGTACGTGATCAGCACCGTGTCGTCGTAGCGCTTCTGGCCGGACCGCTCGAACTCCTGTGTGCGGTCCAGGAGTCGGGATATGCGCGGGACGCCGTAGTCGCGCAGGAACGCGATCGACGTCCCGTGGAGATAGTCGCGGGGGAACTCGTAGTGGATGATCCACCGGTAGATCTGCTCGAAGTCCTGCTGCGGATCCAGCCGCCGGATCCGGCGGAGCCGGCTGTAGCGGCCCATGGGCGAGCCCTCCCGGGGAATCACGGCCACCCAGTCCATAGGGAGCGCCCCCTGTGAGTCGATGATACTGAAACTATTGAGTTGTTTCACGAGACGTCAATACCCGGGGGACAGCTGACCGGACGTGGCGGTCGTTGTAGTCTCCGAAGACCGCCCTTGACCCGCTGAGCGGGCAGGGAGCAGACCAATTGGGAGCTGTTCATGCTGCGAACCATGTTCAAGTCCAAGATCCACCGAGCCACCGTCACCCAGGCCGACCTGCACTACGTGGGATCGGTGACCATCGACGCGGAGCTGCTCGACGCCGCCGATCTGCTGCCCGGCGAGCTGGTGCACATCGTCGACATCACCAACGGCGCCCGGCTGGAGACGTACGTCATCGAGGGCGAGCGCGGCTCCGGGGTGATCGGGATCAACGGTGCCGCCGCCCATCTCGTGCACCCCGGGGATCTGGTGATCATCATCAGTTACGCTCAGGTCACCGACGCCGAGGCGCGCGCGCTCCAGCCGCGGGTCGTGCACGTGGACCGCGACAACCGGATCGTGGCTCTCGGCGCCGACCCGTCGGAGCCGGTGCCGGGCTCGGACCAGCAGCGCAGCCCGCAGGCCGTACCGGCCTGAGCGGAGCAGACGGACCGGACGGACCAGGAGCGTGCCCGTGAGCGAGATCGAGATCGAGATCCGTGACGACCGGGCGGCGGGCCGCCTGGAGGCAGTCGCGGGCGGCGAAGTGGTCGGCCGGATCGAGTACTTCGTCCTCGATGCCCCCGGGCGCGCCCTGGTCCCGGTTCACACCGTCGTCGAGCCCGCCCATGAGGGCAAGGGCATCGCCGGCTCCCTCGCCCGCGAGCTGTACGCCGTCGCCGAGCACGAGGGCACGGTCGTCGCCCCGCTGTGCCCGTACGTCGTCAAGTGGGCGGAGCGCCACCCCGACGAGGCCCCCGTCGCCGACCCCGAGCTGCTGCGCGCGGCGAAGGAATGGGTCGTGGCGCACCCCGGCCGCTTCTGATGGCCCTCGCCCTCCTGCACACCTCGCCCGTCCACGTCCCCGTCTTCGACGTCCTACGCGACGAGGCCCACCTGGGGCTGGAGCTGCGGCACGTCGTCGACGAGCGGCTGCTGGAACGGGCCCGCGCGGAGGGCCCCGACGCGGTCGCGGAGGACGTGGCCGCGATCCTGCGCCGCGCCGTCGCCGAGGGCGCGCGTGCCGTGCTGTGCACCTGCTCGACCATCGGCGGCGTGGCCGAGGCGGCCGACGTCGGCGTACCCGTGCTGCGCGTCGACCGTCCGATGGCGGCAGCCGCGGTCGCGACCGGCACCCGCGTCGTTGTCCTCGCCGCCCTGGAGAGCACGCTCGGCCCGACGGCGGACCTGATCCGGGAGGAGGCCGAGCGCGCCGGACGCCCGGTCGAGGTGCGGACCCGGCTCGTCGAGGGGGCCTGGGCGCGGTTCGAGGCGGGCGACGCGCACGCGTACGCGACGCTGGTCGCCTCCGCCGCCGACGAGGTCACCGACGCCGACGCGATCGTCCTGGCCCAGGCCTCGATGGCCCCGGCGCAGCGGCTGACCACGACCGCCGTCCCCGTGCTCTCCAGCCCGCGTCCGGGCCTGGCTGCCGGGGCCCAGGCGGGTGACTGCACGGGCGAGCCGGGGTACGCGGGGCAGTAGTCCTAGGAGCCGCCGCTTCATCCAAGGCTGGAGGACACGATGACCAACCCGTACCCGGACCCGGTCCACCCGGACCCGACCCCGGGCCCCGCCCCGACCCCGGACCCGGCCCCCGCGCCGACGCCGGGTCCCCCGCCGACCCCGGACCCGCGTCCGGCGCCGGGCCCCGTCCCCACGCCCCCGCCCTCACCGCCGGGCCCGCAGCCGGTCCCGGACCCGAGTCCGTCCCCGGTCCCACCGGGCCCGGAGCCGGTCCCGAACCCGGAACCGGGCCCGCCGCTGTCGTGAGGCAAGGGGCTCGGTAGAAGAACGCGGCGAGCGCAGTCGTACGGAGGGACGCGGGGCGCGATCGGCCCCGCGTCCCTCCATGAGCCCCGCCAAGCGGTCTCCCCGCCCGGTCCCGAACCCGGGCCGGGCCCGCTGCTGTCGTCAGTCAGGTGGCTAGCAGAAGAACGCGGCGAGCGCAGTCGTGCCGAGGGGCACGGCTGCTGGCAACTGGCCGCGCCCGCCCGATCCCGCCAAGCGGTCTCCCCGCCCGGTCCCGAACCCGGAGCGGGCCCGCCGCTGTCGTGAGGCAGACGGCTCGGCAGTAGAACGCGGCGAGCGCCCACGTACCGAGGGGCGCAGGGCGCAACAGGCCCCCGCCCACCCGCGCAAGCCCTCCTACCCGGTCACCTCCGACCGGTCCCCGCCCCACAGCGTGTGGAACGACCCCTCCCGGTCCACCCTCCGGTACGTGTGCGCCCCGAAGAAGTCCCGCTGCCCCTGCGTCAGCGCCGCGGGCAACCGCTCGGCACGCAGCGCGTCGTAGTACGCGAGGGCCGCGGAGAAGCCCGGAGTCGGTACGCCCTGCCGGGTCGCCGCCACGATCACCTCACGCCAGTCGTCCTGAGCGGACGCGATCTCGCCGGCGAACGTCTCGTCCGCCAGCAGGCTCGGCAGATCCGCCCGGGCGTCGTAGGCCGCGCGGATCCGGTCCAGGAACGCGGCCCGGATGATGCACCCGCCGCGCCAGATCGCGGAGACGGCACCGAGATCGATGTCCCAGTCGTACTCGGCGCGCGCCGCGTCCATCTCGTGGAAGCCCTGCGTGTAGGACACGATCTTCGAGGCGTACAGCGCCTGCTCGACGCGGTCGGCGAAGGTGGCCGCCTCGGCTTCACCGAGCGGCGCCGCCTTCGGTCCCGCCAGCTCCCGCGAAGCGGCCCGCAGCTCCGCGTGGCCGGACAGGGAACGCGCGAAGACGGCCTCGGCGATACCCGACACCGGGACGCCCAGGTCCAGCGCGATCTGCACGGTCCACCGCCCCGTGCCCTTCTGCTCCGCCTGGTCCACCACGACGTCCACGAACGGCTTGCCCGTCGCCTCGTCCACGTGGGCCAGCACCTCGGCCGTGATCTCGATCAGGTAGGAGTCGAGACGGCCGGTGTTCCACGTCCGGAAGATCTCCGCGATCTGCGCGGGGGAGTAGCCCGCGACATCGCGCAGCAGCTGGTACGCCTCACCGATCAGCTGCATGTCGGCGTACTCGATGCCGTTGTGCACCATCTTCACGAAGTGCCCGGCGCCGTCCGGACCCACGTGCGTCACGCAGGGCGCCCCGTCCTTCGCCTTCGCGGAGATCTTCTCCAGCATCGGGCCGAGCGAGTCGTACGACTCCTTCGGGCCGCCCGGCATGATGCTCGGGCCGTTGAGCGCGCCCTCCTCGCCGCCGGAGACGCCCATGCCGACGAAGTGGATGCCCTGCTCGCGCAGTTCCCGCTCACGGCGCCGGGTGTCGGCGAAGTGCGCGTTGCCGCCGTCGATGATCATGTCGCCGGGCTCCAGGAGCGGGGCGAACTCCTGGATCACCGCGTCGGTGGGCTCACCGGCCTTCACCATGACGACCAGGCGGCGGGGCCGCTCCAGCGCCGCCACGAAGTCCTTGGCGGTCTCGGCCGCGATGAACTCGCCCTCACCGCCGAACTCCTCCACCAGCGCGTGGGTACGCGCCGACGTCCGGTTGTGCACCGCGACCGTGTAGCCGTTGCGGGCGAAGTTGCGGGCGAGATTGCGTCCCATGACCGCGAGACCCGTGACGCCGATCTGGGCTGAATTGCTCATTCCGTTGGCTCCTAAGGAATCCGGTACCGATGGTGCCGGTCGTGGGCGGTCGTGGCCGGTCGTGGCCGGTTCGTGGCCGCCAGTATTGCCGCAGGGACCATCTTGACGTGCCGGTACTCCGGCCGCACTCCCGGGTGGCTCGATGTTCCGCAGGCTGATACGCACGGAAGGGCCCGCCCGCCTCAGCCGTTGCGCAACCGGAGCCCCGCCCTTGCTTCTTGAGCCACATCGCGGCCGATTGCTGTCTTGTCATGGCCTGTTACGGGCGCTTACTTTTGGCCCTCCTGACGCATGTCGAGGGGGCACCGTTATGGCCGCACGCGGCCGGCACCGCCGGTATCAGCCGAACAGGATCAACCGAGCCTCGCTCACCGTGACGGCGGGCAGCGCCGGGATGGCGATCCCGCTCATCGGCACCGGAACCGCGCAGGCGGCGGACGTGGAGACCTGGGACAAGGTCGCCGCGTGCGAGTCGACCAACAACTGGAACATCAACACCGGCAACGGCTACTACGGCGGCCTCCAGTTCGCCCAGTCCACCTGGGAGCAGTACGGCGGCACCCGGTACGCCCCGCGGGCCGACCTGGCCACCAAGGACGAGCAGATAGCCGTCGCGGAGAAGGTCCTGGACGGACAGGGCCCCGGCGCCTGGCCGGTGTGCTCGGTACGGGCCGGGCTCACCCGGGGCGGGGAGAGCCCCGAGCTGAAAACCTCGGTACCGGACGTCAAGCCGCAGACCACACCGCAGTCCCGGGCCGGCAAGGCCCAGATGTACACGGTGGTGCGCGGCGACACCCTCTCCACGATCGCCGACGAGCAGGACGTCCGGGGCGGCTGGCGGGGGCTGTACGACGCCAACCGCAAGACCGTGGGCGCGGATCCGGACCTGATCATGCCCGGGCAGCGGCTCGCCCTCGGCGCCGGGTCCGCCGCGAAGACGACTCCGGCGGCCGCCAAGCCCCTGCCGAAACAGAAGACTTCCGAGAAGTCCACGCCCGCGAAGTCCACTCGCGAGAAGTCCACTCCCGCGAAGACCTCCAAGAAGACCATGGTCTCCCCGGTGAGCGCGCCCACCGGCACGCCCTACCACAAGGCGGGCACCTCCTGGTCGAAGGGCTACCACACCGGCGTCGACTTCCCCGTCGCCACCGGTACGACCGTGCGGTCCGTGGCCGACGGCAAGGTGGTCGGCGCGGGCTGGGAGGGCTCCTTCGGCTACCAGGTGGTGGTCCGGCACGCCGACGGCCGCTACACCCAGTACGCCCATCTGTCGGCGATCTCCGTGCGCAGCGGCCAGCAGGTCGGCGCCGGCCAGCGCATCGGCCGTGCCGGTTCCACGGGCAACAGCTCGGGCCCGCATCTGCACTTCGAGGTGCGGACGGGGCCCGGCTTCGGGTCGGACATCGACCCGGTGGCCTACCTGCGGGCAGGCGGCGTCAGGATCTGACGCGCGTCCGGTGCCGGTCCAGGACCGGCATCGGGACGTAGGGGCCGCCGTAGAACGGCCCGTAGAGGTGCGGTGAGGCGGCGCTCGGCGTCGTCTCCTGCTGTGCGGGGAGCACGAGAACCAGCTCCTCCGCGGAGGCGGAAGCGAGGACCAGCTCCTCGGTGGAGGCGGGCGAGGGCGCCGGCGCCGGTGTCGCGGGGAGTTCCGGGACCGGCCGCGCGGGTGCCGGAGCGCGTTGAATGCGCTCCGTCGTCAGCAGGATCAGGCCACCCGTCGCGACCACACCGCAGCTCAGCGCGAGCGCGGTGCCGGTGGTGCCGTAGCGGAAGGTTTCGCCGAACATCGTGATGCCGACCGCGGCCGCGATCACCGGGTTCACGACCGTCAGCACCGCCAGCGGGGCCGCGAGTCCGGCGCCGCGGTAGGCGGCCTGGGACAGCAGCAGACCGGCGGTGGCGAAGACACCGATGGTGGCCAGGGACGGCAGGTCGCCCGCCGTCACCCCGCCGTCCCAGTCGACGGCGACGATCTTCGTGAACACCGAGGACATGCCGAAGGCGATACCGGACGCGGTCGCGAGCAGTACGCTGCGCACCACCGGGTGCCGGTGGGCCGCCCGGCCCGCGATCATCAGGGTCGCGACGGCGCCCGCGGTGACCAGGGCCACGCCGGTGCGCTGCGCGGTGTCGAGGGACTGCGACTCGGAGGCGCCGACCAGGGAGAGCAGACCGGCGAGACCGACGGTCGCCATGATCGCGCCGCGCCAGGCGGTCGCCCCGGCCTTGCGGCCGACGAACAGGGCCGCCATCGGCAGCGCGAACACGATGGTGAGCGCTCCCAGCGGCTGGACCACGCTCAGCGGTCCGTAGGCGAGGGCCGCCACGTGCAGCAGCCCGCCCAGGCCGTTCAGCGCCACGGCGGCCCACCAGACCGGCCGGCGCAGCGGCGCGTAGTGCTGTCCGGGCGTGGACACCGCGACGCGCTCCTGCACGATCGCTCCGCCCGCGTAGGCGACGGCGGAGACGAGGGACAGGAGCACGGACAACGCGAGGGCACTCATGAGCGGCTCCTCTGCGTGAGGCGGGGGCTCGTCGTCCCGCGCGGCCAGCTGTCGGCTTCCATAGCCAACACGATGCCGTTAAAAGTTCTTCCCGTCGTCGTCCCTGAGCAGGCAATGACTCCTACTGCCGATGGAGTACAAAACGCCCTCCGTCCTCCTGAGGGTGGGGGGTGCACCCCGAGACGTCTACGGCCGCCCTTGGTGCCACCGCTCCTCGTGGACCTCGACCCTAGGGCTGGACATCATCTGATCTTTACGGCAATTCTATGACTTTTCCCCCTCGCGAGGCAGCCGAGTCCCCGCCCGCTGAGCTCTTCCGCGCGCGCCGCATCTGGGTGACCATGGGGGACCGGCCGAGACAGGGGGATGCTGGTGCGAGTGGGACTGTTGACCCGGGAGTACCCGCCGGATGTGTACGGCGGCGCCGGTGTCCATGTGGAGTTCCTCGCCCGGGAGTTGACGTCCCTGGTCGACCTGGAGGTGCACTCCTGGGGCGAGGGCCGCGCCGAGGGCGTGCTGCGCCACCGCCCCTGGTCCGCCCTCGACACCGCCAACGACGCGCTGCGCACCTTCTCCGTGGACCTCGCGATGGCCGCCGCCCTGGAAGGCAGCGAACTGGTCCACTCGCACACCTGGTATGCCAACCTCGGCGGCCATCTGGCCAAGCTGCTGTACGGCATCCCGCATGTGATGACCGCGCACTCCCTGGAGCCGCTGCGGCCCTGGAAGGCCGAGCAGCTCGGTGGCGGGTACGCCCTGTCCAGCTGGGCGGAGCGCACCGCGATCGAGACCGCGGACGCGGTGATCGCCGTGTCGGGCGCGATGCGCGAGGACATCCTCGCCTGCTACCCGGGGCTGGACCCCGCGCGGGTGCGCGTCGTGCACAACGGCATCGACACCGACCTGTACCGCCCCGACCACGGCACCGACGTGCTGGACAGGATCGGCATCGACCGGGGCCGCCCGTACGTCCTGTTCGTCGGCCGGATCACCCGCCAGAAGGGCGTGCCCCATCTGCTGCGCGCGGTACGGGACATCGACCCGGCCGCGCAGGTCGTGCTGTGCGCGGGCGCCCCCGACACCCCGGAGATCGACCGGGAGTTCCGCGAGCTCTTCGAGGAGCTGAGCCGGGTGCGCGCGGGCGTGCACTGGATCCCGCAGATGCTGCCGCGCCCCGAGGTGATCCAACTCCTCACGCACGCCGCCGTGTTCGCCTGCCCCTCGGTGTACGAACCCCTCGGCATCGTCAACCTGGAGGCGATGGCCTGCGGGACCGCCGTGGTGGCCTCGCGGACCGGCGGGATCCCCGAGGTCGTCGACGACGGCAAGACGGGACTGCTGGTGCCGGTGGACGACGGCTTCGAGGCGGGGCTCACGCGGGCCCTGGACTCCGTGCTCGCGGATCCGGAGGGCGCCCGGGCGATGGGCGAGGCCGGACGGGAGCGCGCGGTGGGGGAGTTCGGCTGGGACGCGGTGGCGCGGCGCACGGTCCGGCTCTACGAGGAGATCCTCGAACAGGCGTAGGACACCTCGAGTGGGGGCAGGCTGGGGTCAATCTGCTTGAGGGGAGCGGCCCATGCGTCGTGGCGGACCTTCGGTGCTCGGCATCGTGCTGGCGGGCGGAGAAGGCAAACGCCTGATGCCCCTGACGGCGGACCGCGCGAAACCAGCGGTCACGTTCGGCGGCACCTACCGGCTCGTCGACTTCGTCCTGTCCAATCTGGTCAACGGCGACATCCTGCGCGTCTGCGTGCTCACGCAGTACAAGTCGCACTCGCTGGACCGGCACATCACCACCACCTGGCGGATGTCCAGTCTGCTCGGCAACTACGTCACCCCGGTCCCGGCCCAGCAGCGCCTGGGCCCCCGCTGGTTCCTGGGCAGCGCGGACGCGATCCTGCAGTCCCTGAACCTGATCTACGACGAACGGCCCGAGTACGTCGCGGTGTTCGGCGCCGACCACGTGTACCGCATGGACCCGCGGCAGATGCTGGCCCAGCACATCGAGTCCGGCGCGGGGGTGACCGTGGCCGGGATACGCGTCCCGCGCGGCGAGTCCGCCTCGTTCGGGGTGATCAGCCCCGGCTCCGACGGGCAGACGGTGGAGCGCTTCCTGGAGAAGCCCGCCGACCCGCCCGGCCTGCCGGACGACCCCGAGTGCGTGTTCGCCTCGATGGGCAACTACATCTTCACCACCAAGGCCCTGATCGAGGCGCTCCAGCGGGACGCCGAGGACGACCGGTCCGTGCACGACATGGGCGGCTCGATCCTGCCCCAGCTCACCGAGCGGGGCGAGGCGCAGCTGTACGACTTCAGCGCCAACCACGTCCCCGGCGAGACGACCCGGGACCAGGGGTACTGGCGGGACGTCGGCACGCTGGACGCGTACTACGACGCCCATATGGACCTGATCGCCGAGCGGCCCGCCTTCAACCTCTACAACCGGCAGTGGCCCATCTACACCCACTCGGGCCAGCTCTCCCCGGCCCGTTTCAACGCGGGCGGCATCGCCGGGGAGTCGATCATCAGCGCGGGCTGTCTGATCCGGGGGCAGGTCACGCGGTCCGTGCTGTCGCCGGGTGTGGTGGTGGACCCCGGGGCGGTGGTCCAGGGGTCGGTGCTGCACGACAACGTCCACATAGGCCGGGGCGCGGTGGTGCGGGGGGCGGTCCTGGACAAGAACGTGGAGGTGCCGCCGGGGGCGACGATCGGCGTCAATCCGGAGCGGGACGCGGAGCTGTACACGGTCTCCAAGGGCGGGGTCATCGCGCTGGGGAAGGGGCAGCGGGTGACCTGACCTCGCGCTCCGCCAACGGGTTGGACTTAATCTGCTGTTAACTGTGCGTAGCTTGATCGTACTTGACCGTAATCGCTCGAGGACGATTGACTGCTGGTCCACCCCGTCGTCGACGCGAGGCAAGCCCTTGACTTCCGACCTGCTGGCCCCTCTCGACCTGGCGTTCTGGAACATCGAGTCCGCACGGCACCCGATGCACCTCGGTGCCCTGGGTGTCTTCTCCGCGCGGTCGCCCACGGCCGGGGCGCACGCCGCCGACCTCCTCGCGGCCCGCGCCGCCGCGGTCCCCGGGCTGCGGATGCGCATCCGGGACGTATGGCAGCCGCTCGCCTTCGGCGCCGCCACCCGGGAGCCGGTCCCCGGCTTCGACCCCCTGGACCATGTGCGGCTGCACGCCCCGGCCGACGACTTCCAGGCGGTCGCCGGACGCCTCATGGAACGCCCGCTGGAGCGCGGCCGGCCGCCCTGGGAGGCCCATGTGCTGCCCGGCGCCGACGGCGAGTCCTTCGCCGTGCTGTTCAAGTTCCACCACGCCCTCGCCGACGGACTGCGCGCGCTGACCCTCGCCGCGGCCGTGCTCGACCCCATGGACCTGCCCGAGCCACGGCCCCGCCCGGCCGAGCCCCCGCGTGGCCTGCTCCCGGACCTGCGGGGGCTGCCCGGACTGGTCCGGGGCGCCCTGTCCGACGTGGGCCGCGCCCTGGACATCGGCGCCTCCCTCGCCGTGTCGACCCTGGACGCCACGCTGGCCGCGCGCTCCACGGCCGCGCTCACCGCCGAGCCCAGCGGCACCCGACGTACCGCCGGAGTCGTCGTCGACCTCGACGATGTGCACCGGGTGCGCAAGGCCGTCGGCGGCACCGTCAACGACGTACTGATCGCGGTCGTCGCCGGCGCCCTGCGCCGCTGGCTGGACGAACGCGGCGACGGCAGCGAGGGCGTCGCGCCCCGCGCCCTGATCCCCGTCTCCAGGCGCCGCCCGCGCACCGCGCACCCGCAGGGCAACCGGCTCTCCGGATACCTCGTGCGGCTGCCCGTCGACGACCCCGACCCGCTGCGCCGCCTCGGCACGGTCCGCGCCGCCATGGACCGCAACAAGGACGCGGGCCCGAACCGCGGCGCGGGCGCGGTGGCCCTGCTCGCCGACCACGTCCCGCCACTCGGCCACCGCCTCGCCGGCCCCCTGGTCGGCCAGGCCGCCCGGCTCTGGTTCGACCTCCTGGTCACCAGCGTCCCGCTGCCCGGCCTCGGCCTGAGACTCGGCGGCAACCCGGTCACCGCCGTCTTCCCTTACGCGCCGCTAGCCCGCGGCCAGTCCCTCGCGGTGGCGGTCTCGACGTACCGCGGCGCGGTCCACTACGGCCTGGTCGCCGACGCGGTGGCCGTACCGGATCTGGACCGGCTGGCGGCGGCGCTGTCGGACGAGGTGGAGACGCTGATCACGGCCTGTGACCCTTGACCGTCCCGGTTTTTGGTAGTGACGCCCGGCGCTCCGTAGAATTCCCCGTTCGAAAGCGGACGCGGTCGGAGCGCCGCACGGGTGAGCAGGGAAGCGGCAGCGGCGATGACGGTGACAGAGGACGGTCCGGCGACCACGGAAGAGGTCGTGTACGGCCCCGGCATCGACCCCGAGCGGCTGGCCGTCTGCCTCAGCGTGCTGGAGGAGCTCGACAAGCTGGAGGTCGACCACCCCGACGCCGTCGCCGTGCGCCGGGCCACCGCGGGCGTCTACCGCACGGTCAAGCAGCGCCGCCGCCAGGAGCGCCGGGCCGCCAAGACCGCCCACGACAGGGCGGTCACCGAGGCCACGGCGACCGGCTCCGCGCAGCGCATCGACGACGAGACCGAGGGGCTGCTGCCGTCGTCGCCCACCGAGGAGGGGCGGATCGCCGGGATACTCCAGCGCCCGCGCTCCTGCTACACCTGCAAGACGCGGTACGTGGAAGTCGACTACTTCTACCACCAGCTCTGTCCGGACTGCGCCGCGCTGAACCGCACCAAGCGCGACGTCCGCGCGGACCTCACCGGCAAGCGGGCGCTGCTCACCGGCGGCCGCGCCAAGATCGGCATGTACATCGCGCTGCGACTGCTGCGCGACGGCGCGCACACCACGATCACCACGCGGTTCCCGAAGGACGCCATCCGCCGCTTCAAGGCCATGGACGACTCCGCGGACTGGATCCACCGCCTGGAGGTCGTCGGCATCGACCTGCGCGACCCGGCCCAGGCCGTCGCCCTGGCCGACCGGATGAGCGAGCAGGGCCCGCTGGACATCCTGATCAACAACGCGACCCAGACGGTACGGCGCCTGCCCTCGGCCTACGCCGCGCTGGTGGACGGCGAGTCGGCGCCGCTGCCCGCCGGTGAGCTGCCCGCCCACCACGTCATCGGCGCCTTCAACTCCGGCGCGGTGGACGGCCTGGCCGCGCTGCCCGCCGGGATCTCCGGGCTCGACGCGCAGCAGGTGGCCGACCTCGCCCTGGTCGCGGGCCACGCCAGCGTGGAGCGGCACCGCGACGGCACCGCCATCGACGCGGGCGGTCTGCTCCCCGACGTCGTCGACACCAACACCTGGGTACAGACCATCGAGCAGATCTCCCCGGTGGAGCTGCTGGAGACCCAGCTGTGCAACTACACGGCGCCGTTCATCCTGATCAGCAAGCTCCGCCCGGTGATGGCACAGGCGGCCCGCAAGGCGTCCTCGGGCCGCGCGTACGTCGTCAACGTCTCGGCGATGGAGGGCGTGTTCGGCCGCGGCTACAAGGGCGCGGGGCACCCGAACACCAACGCCGCCAAGGCCGCGATGAACATGGTGACCCGGACCAGCGCCCAGGAGATGTTCCAGTCGGACGGCATCCTGATGACCTCGGTCGACACCGGCTGGATCACCGACGAGCGCCCCCACTACGACAAGCTCCGCCTCGCCGAGGAGGGCTTCCACGCCCCCCTGGACCTGGTCGACGGCGCGGCCCGGGTCTACGACCCGGTGGTGCGCGGCGAGGCGGGCGAGGACGTGTACGGCGTCTTCCTGAAGGACTACGCGCCCGGCAAGTGGTGACAGCGCGGCCGGCCGGAGGGCTTCGGGGTCGATGATCCCACCGGGTGACCGGGCTCGCCACGGGCCGCCGTCACGGTCCCGTCGGCGCCTGGTCGCGCAGACGGTCCTGGAGGGGCGAGCCGGTCGCTGACGCGGACGCCGCCCGGACCCGGGTGCCGCCGTCCACCAGGAGGTCGGCGCCGGTCACCCATTCGGCCGCGTCCGAGGCCAGCCAGACGACGGCTCGGGCCACGTCCCGCGGGGAGCCGATGCGGGCGAGCGGGAGGGCCGCGGCCAGCTGCGGTTCCGCGTGCTCCCAGACGAAGCGGGCCATGTCGGTGCGGATCAGGCCCGGGGAGACGGAGTTGACGCGCACCCTCGGGGCCAGTTCGCCCGCGAGCTGGCGGGTGAGGTGCAGGAGGGCGGCCTTGCTGGTGCCGTAGGCGCCGATGTGCGGGCCCACGTGTCCGGCGCCCTCCGTGCAGATGTTGACGACCGTGCCGCCGGGTCGCGCATCCAGGCGCGCCAGGCGTGCTGGACCAGCCGCAGCGGGGCTTCCACGTTCACCGTGAACGCCGTGCGCCAGGCGAGCGGGTCGACGTCCATGAGCGGGCCGTAGGGCCGGTTCGTCGCGGCGTTGTTGACCACGATGTCGAGGCGGCCCAGTTCCCGTACGCAGAAGTCCGCCAGCGCCCGCGGATGCGCCGGGTCGGCCACGTCACCCGGCAGCCCCGCACCGCCCAGCTCCGCCGCCGTGCGCCGCACGTCCTGCGCGTCCCTCGCCGTCACGCACACCCGCGCGCCCGCTTCCGTGAGCGCGCGGGCGACGGCGAGACCGATGCCGCGGGTGGCACCGGTGACCACGGCGGCCCTGCCCTGGAGTCCGTACGGCGGCGTCATCGCCGTACCGTCTCATGACGGACCGTCAGTCGACAGCCCCGAGGCGGGAGTTCCGGGCGGCGAGCAGTTCCAGGACGGTGCGCCAGTCCTCCAGGACCCCGGCGTCGAAACCGGCGGTGCGGCTCTCCTCGGCCGCCTGGCGCAGCCGGAGCAGGTCGTCGTCGCCGGGGTCGGCACCGGGGCCCTGGGCGCGGACCAGCCGGGCCACCCGCTCGCCGAGCAGGGGGCGTACGGCGTCGGCGGCCCGGTCGCCGGGCCCGAGCAGCGGGCCGATCGCCTGGACCAGCCCGGCCGCCTGGAGTTCCTTGTCGGCGGGGCGGCACCGGCGCAGCAGCGCGGCGGTGCGCAGCGCGTGCTGGTGCAGATCGGTTCCGGCGGCGCCGACGCGACCGGGGGCAACCCATGCGCCCCGGCAGGCGTACAGCAGATCCATCAGCTCCTCGACACTGCGCAGCTCCATGCGCCAGTCCTCCCGCCGGACAGCCGTTGCCGTCCGCCAGCAGACCATGGGTGGCTTGCGATTCGGCCAACGGGACCTGAACTGCGCGGCGTGCGGCGGCGGCGCGATACGTGCGACGGGGAGGGCATCCCAACGGCATCCCAACGGCCCGTGCAGGGGAGGAAACAGGACGTCTTCAGACAGTAACCCCGAGTTTTCAGCCCCATCGAGCGGGTACCCGCTCATTTGGTTACTCTGTAGCGGACGGACAGCAGAAATGGGTCCCACCCACACCCACGGTCCGTCCCGGGACAGCCGGTTCACAACGGTCTGCTCCGTACGAAGAACCGGCGCCACCGCGTCCGAACGGTCTTTCGACTCACACCCGAGCGGGCTACCGGCGACGGGCGCATCGGCCCGGCGCAGTGGTCCCGAGGGTGACCCGACACATAAGGAGTGCGCGGTGACACCGGAGAAGACGAAGCGCGAACAACGCCCCAAGGATCGCCCCGAACGCGCGGGCCGTCGGCCCGGCGAACTCGGCAGCCTGGACGTGTGGGCCCGGTCGGCCCCGATCCGCCTCGCGGGTTACGAGGACGACCTCGCCGAGCCCCACATCCTGCCGAGCGTGGACTGAAGGCCCGAGAAGCCTTCGCGATCGACGATCGCATGGGCGTGCGAGACTGGCGCCCATGCTGATCAGAGAAGCCGCGGCCGAGGACTGGCCGCGGATCTGGCCTTTCTGGCATCGCATCGTCTCCGCCGGCGAGACCTACGCCTGGGACCCGGGCACCTCCGAGGAGGCGGCCCGGGTCCTGTGGACGAACCCGGCGAAACAGGTGTACGTCGTCGAGGACGAGACCGGCGCCATCGTCGCCTCCGCGTACCTCACCCCCAACTACGGTGGCACCGCCGCCCGGATCGCCAACGCGGGCTTCATGGTGGACCCCGCGCACACGGGCCGCGGCATCGGCCGCCTCCTCGCCGAGCACGTCCTGACCGCCGCCAAGGCGCACGGCTACCGGGGCATGGTCTTCAACGCCGTCGTCGAGACCAACCCCGCCGTCGCGCTGTGGCTGTCCCTCGGCTTCACGATCCTCGGCACGGTCCCGGACGCGTTCGAGCATCCGCGGCACGGGCTGGTGGGCCTGCACATCATGTACCGAGCCCTGTAGAAGACCCGGCTCGGTCCAGCGGCGCGGTCCGCCGCCACGGCCGCAGGCGCTCCAACTGGGCCGCCAGTTCCAGCAGATCGGTCTCCGCGCCCGGGCGGCCCACCAGCTGTACGGCGCACGGGGCGCCCGAGGGCAGGGCGCCGACGGGGATGCTCATGGCCGGCCAGGCGGTGAGGTTCCAGGGCGGGGTGAAGGGGGAGCAGGCGGTGTTCGCCACGATGTTGCGCAGCCACCCCCGCTCGTGCCAGGGCGCGGCCTCGGGAGAGCGGCGGGCCAGGGCGGGGGTGAGCAGGATGTCGTAGCGCTCGAAGAACGGGTCGAGGACCCGGCGCAACTCCTCCCGGGCCGTGCCCTTGCGGGCCTGACCCGCGAAGCGCCTGCCGATCGCCGCGTGCACCTTCGTGCGGCGGGTCAGCGACCGCGGGTCCAGGCCCCGGGCGTCGACCGACGTGCCCGCCGTCCAGTGGGCGAGCGCGGTGAGCCCGAGCGTCATCGGGTACGGGGGATCCGCCCGGCGCACCTGGTGGCCCGCCTTCATCAGCACGCCCGCCGCCTCGCGCGCCGCCGCCCGGTACGGGGCGCTCACCGCGACTCCCGCGATCGGGCTGCGCAGCGACACCGCGACGCGCCGTCCGCCCCGCGTCGAGGCGGGCGGGAGCTCCCCGTCGGCCATCACCGCCAGCAGCAGGCGCGCGTCCTCGACCGTCGTCGCGAGGGGCCCGTTCTCCGACATGCCGAACCAGTCGCCCTCACCGATGCCCGCCGGCACCACTCCGCGCCCGGGCTTCAGGGTCACCAGGCCGCAGTTGGCCGCCGGGATGCGCAGGGAGCCCATGCCGTCGTTGCCGAGGGCGACCGGCACCAGGCCCGCGGCGACCGCGGCCGCGCTGCCGCCCGACGAACCGCCCGCCGAGCGCGAGGTGTCCCACGGATTGCGGGAGATGCCGTGCACCCCGTCCGTGGTGCCGAAGACGCACAGCTCCGGCACGTTCGTCAGCCCGACGACCACCGCACCCGCCGCCCGCAGCCGGGCCACCGTGACATGGTCGTCGGCGGCCGGTGCCCGCGATGTCGCCGCGGAGCCGACGCGCAGCGACTCGCCGCACACCGCGAGGTTGTCCTTGACCGCCACGGGCACGCCCGCCAGCGGCAGTTCGGCCAGGTCACCGCGGGCGCCCACGGCGTCGGCCTCGGCGAGCGCCGCCTCCGCGCGCACCGTGCGGAAGGCGCCGATCCGGCCGTCCAGGCGCGCGATCCGGTCGAGGTGCTCGGCGACCACCTCCCGGGGCGTGGTCCGCTTCTCCCGTACGGCGGCGGCGATCTCGACGGCGGTCCGGCCGACCCAGCTGCTCACAGAGGGCTCCTTCGGGTGCTGCGCAGGAGGATTACTCGCGGGTACGTCGGAGAGAACTCTGCCCGCCGAGCGCCCCGGCGTCGAGAGCGCGGCCCGGCGCCGCTCAGCGCAGGTGCCGCTCGAAGAACGCCGTCGTCGCCTCCATCGAGTCCGGCCACCGCGGTCCGAAGGTGTGCCCCTCGCCCCGGTACCGGCGCAGCTCCACGTCCTTCCCGGCCGCCTCGAACGCCGCCACCGTCCGCTTCGACCAGGCGAGCGGGCAGGTGTCGTCGGCGGTGCCGTGGTGGATCAGCAGCGGCTCCGTCGCCCGGTGTGCGAAGGTCAGCGGCGAGACGTTCCGCCAGAACCGCGGGTTCTCCTCGGGCGTGCCGTGCGCCGCGTCGATCTCGGCGGCGATCGGGGCGCCCTCGCCGCGCTGGAACCGCTCCAGGTTGTCCTGCGGCCGGCCGCTCACCGGCGCGAAGACCACCGCCGCGTCGACCAGACCGGGCGTCACCACGAGCGTGTTGTACACGACCCCGCCGCCCATCGAGCGCCCGAGCAGCCCGATCCGGTCCCCGTCGATCTCCGGCCGGCCGGAGCCGCGCAGTGCCAGTACCGCGCCGATGACGTCCGAGGTGTAACCGAGGCGCAGGTTCACGTCGTTGTCGGGGTCGTCGTCGGAGCGGGCGTGATTGCGGTAGTCGGTGTGCAGGACGACGTACCCCTCGCGGGCGAGCAGGTCCTGTTCGCGGGCCAGGCCCCGGCCGGTGGTGTAGACGGCCGGGTCGATGTAGCCGTGCGCGAGCACCAGCGCCGGGAAGGGGCCCTTGCCCGCCGGGATGTTCATCAGCCCCGAGATCGTCAGACCGTCGCTCTCGTACGTCACGGCGTACGAGGTGTAGGCGGCGGTGCGCGCCAGGACGGTCCCCAGGCGCAGGCCGGAGCCGCGGTGCTCGCGCTGGATCAGGGCCTGGAGGGAGACGGGGTCCACGGGGGAGGGGGAGGGTGCCGGGGCGGCGGAGGTCGTACGCGGGCTTGCGCTCGCGGACGCCGTAGGGCGCGCGTCCTCGTCCGCGCCGCCGGTGCAGCCCGCCGCCAGCAGCAGCGACAGCCCGGCGGCGGCACAGGCCAGTCCCCGCAGCCGCATGCCGCCATTGTCCCCCTGCGGGGCGCCGGCGGGGAGCGGTTTCCCCGGGGCCGGTTCGAAGCGGGTGCGGCAGGGGAGCCGTACACCAGGTCAGCCCTTGAGACGGTCACCCGCTCCCGGTGGCCGTCTCCCGCTCGGAACCCCGCCCGGACGACCTACGGAGACCCCGTATGCATGACGACCGCAGCCTGGTCGAAGGCCGCCTCAAGCGCGTCCTCGACGAGCGCATCCGTCCCGCCGTGTACCCCGAGTCCGTACCCCTCCAGGTGGCGGTGTGGCACGCGCCCGGTGAGCCCGTGCCGGTCGCCGAGGGACTCGCGGCCGAGCCCGAGCCGATCGAGGTGGGCGCGAGCTGGGGTGCTCCGTGGGGCACCAGCTGGTTCCGGGTCACCGGCATCGTCCCCGAGGCGTGGGCCGGGCGGACCGTCGAGGCCCTGCTCGACCTGGGCTTCGACGAGAACATACCCGGCTTCCAGTGCGAGGGCCTGGTCTACCGGCCCGACGGCAGCCCGGTGAAAGGACTCAACCCGCGCAATCAGTGGGTACGGATCGGCGCGCCCGTCGAGGGCGGTGAGGAGGTGCGGCTGCACGTCGAGGCCGCCTCCAACCCGGTCGTCCTCGGCTACCACCCCTTCGTGCCCACGCCGTTGGGCGACCAGCACACCGCGGGCAGCGCACCCCAGTACACGCTCGCCCGGATGGATCTCGCGGTCCTCGACGAGACGGTGTGGGAGCTGGTGCTCGATCTGGAGGTGCTCGGTGAGCTGATGGCCGCGCTGCCCGTGGACTCCCCGCGGCGCTGGGAGATCCTGCGGGCGGTGGACCGGGCGCTGGACGCGATCGACCTCCAGGACGTCAACGGCACGGCGGCGCAGGCGCGGGCACGTCTGGAGACGGTGCTGTCCGAACCGGCCGTGCCCTCCGCCCACCGCATCAGCGCCGTCGGCCACGCGCACATCGACTCGGCGTGGCTGTGGCCGCTGCGCGAGACGGTCCGCAAAGTGGCCCGCACCACCGCCAACATGACCGCGCTGCTGGAGGACGAGCCGGAGTTCGTGTTCGCCATGTCCCAGGCACAGCAGTGGGCATGGGTGAAGGAGCACCGGCCCGAGGTGTGGGCGCGGGTGAAGAAGGCGGTGGCGGACGGGCGGTTCGTGCCGGCCGGTGGGATGTGGGTGGAGTCGGACACGAACATGCCGGGCTCGGAGGCGATGGCCCGGCAGTTCGTGCACGGCAAGCGCTTCTTCCTCGACGAGTTCGGCATCGAGAACGACGAGGCGTGGCTGCCCGACACCTTCGGCTTCGCCGCGGGCCTGCCGCAGATCATCAGGGCGGCGGGCTCCAAGTGGCTGCTGACGCAGAAGATCTCCTGGTCGCGGACGAACCCCTTCCCGCACCACACCTTCAGCTGGGAGGGCATCGACGGCACCCGGATCTTCACGCACTTCCCGCCCGTCGACACCTACAACTGCTCCATGAACGGCGCCGAGATCGCCCACGCCGCCCGTAACTTCCGGGAGAAGGGCGTCGCCCGGCACTCCCTCGCGCCCACCGGCTGGGGCGACGGAGGCGGCGGCACCACCCGCGAGATGATCGCCAAGGCGGCCCGCCTGCGCGACCTCGAAGGCTCGGCGACGGTGGTGTGGGAGACCCCGGCGGAGTTCTTCACCAAGGCGCAGGCCGAGTACCCGAACCCGCCGGTCTGGGTCGGCGAGCTCTACCTGGAACTCCACCGCGCCACCCTCACCAGCCAGGCGCGGACCAAGCAGGGCAACCGGCGCAGCGAACACCTCCTGCGCGAGGCCGAACTGTGGGCCGCGACGGCCGCGGTACGCACCGGATTCCCTTATCCGTACGAGGAGTTGGACCGTATCTGGAAGACGGTGCTGCTCCACCAGTTCCACGACATCCTGCCCGGTTCGTCCATCGCGTGGGTGCACCGGGAGGCACGGGCGACCTACGAGCGCCTCGCCGCGGAGCTGAACGGGATCATCGACGCCGCCCAGGGCGCCCTGGCCGGGGAGGGCTCGACCCCGCTCGCCTTCAACGCCGCCCCGCACCCCCGCGACGGCGTCCCGGCGGGCGGCGCGGGAACCCCGGCCGACGAGGGCCGGACCCGGCTCACCTCGGGGCCCGGCGGCGGGCACGTCCTCGACAACGGCCTGCTGCGCGTCGGGATCGACGCGCGCGGGCTGGTCGTCTCCGCCTACGACCTCGACGCCGACCGCGAGACGATCGCACCGGGCAGCGCCGCGAACCTCCTCCAGCTCCACCCGGACTTCCCCAACATGTGGGACGCCTGGGACGTCGACGAGTTCTACCGGAACACGGTCACCGATCTCACCGAGGTGGACAAGATCGTCCCCGACGGGCACGCGGTGCGGATCGTACGGTCCTTCGGCGGCTCCCGCGTCACGCAGGTGCTCTCCCTCGCGCCGGGGGAGCGGCGGCTGCTCGTGGACACGGAGGTCGACTGGCACGAGACGGAGAAGTTCCTGAAGCTCGCCTTCCCGCTCGACGTGCACGCCGAACGGTACGCCGCCGAGACCCAGTTCGGGCACGTCCACCGGCCCACCCACACCAACACCTCCTGGGAGGCGGCGAAGTTCGAGGCGTGCAACCACCGGTTCGTGCACCTGGAGGAGCCGGGCTGGGGCGTGGCGATCGTCAACGACTCGACGTACGGGCATGACGTGACCCGCACGGTCCGTACCGGCGGCGACCGCGGGACGACCACCACGGTGCGCGTCTCCCTGCTGCGCGCCCCGCGCTTCCCCGACCCCGAGACCGACCAGGGCGTCCACCGCTTCCGGCACGCCCTGGTGCCGGGCGCGGCCATCGGGGACGCCGTCCGCGAGGGCTGGCGGATCAACCTGCCCGAGCGGCGCCGCACCGGCGCCGGGGAGGTCGTCCCACTGGTCGGCGTCGACCGGGACGCCGTCGTCGTCACCGCGGTCAAGCTTGCCGACGACGGCAGCGGCGATGTGGTCGTCCGCTTCCACGAAGCGCACGGAGGCCGCTCCCGCGCGACCCTCACCGCCGGTTTCGAGGTCGCGGACGTCACCGCCACGGACCTGCTGGAGCGCCCGCTCGCGGACGGTGCCGTCGAGCGGGACGGCAACCGTGTCGCCGTACGGCTGCGGCCGTTCGAGCTGGTGACGTTGCGGTTCCGGAGGGCAGAATCCGTGCTGTGAAGATCAGCGCGCGGGAACTGAACCGGGCCACCCTCGGCCGCCAACTGCTGCTGCGCCGCGAGCCGCTGGGGGTGGCCGAGGCCGTACGGCGGATCCTGGCGGTGCAGGCGCAGCAGCCGGCGTCGCCGTATCTCGCGCTGTGGAACCGGCTCGCCGGCTTCGCGCCGGCCGATCTGGACGCAGCCTTCGCCGACCGCACCCTCCTGAAGGCGACCCTGCTGCGGATCACCCTGCACGCCGTCCACCACGAGGACTACCGGATGCTCCGGGAGGCGATGCGGCCGACGCTGCACGCCTCCCGGCTCGGGTACCGCTTCGCCGCCGCCGGGCTCACCCCGGCCGACGCCGCCGAACTGGAGCCGGGGCTGCTGGAGTTCGCGGCCGAGCCGCGGTCGAACGGCGAGATGACGGCGTGGCTCGGGGAACGGGTCGGCGAGGAGCGGAAGGAGGGGGCGTGGTGGGGGCTGCGGTCCTTCACCCCGCTCGTACACGCGGTGACCGGGGGACCGTGGTCCTTCGGTACGTCGCCGGCGTACGTCGCGGGGCCGGAGGGCCGGGCCGAGGGCGGGCCCGAGGAGGCGTTGCAGGCCCTCGCCCTGCGCTACCTCGCGTCCTTCGGGCCCGCCTCGATCGCCGACCTGGCCCAGTTCGCCACGGTGCAGCGGGCCCGCGTCCGCACCGCCCTGCGCGCGCTCGCCGGATCCCTGGAGGAGCTGGAAGGCCCCGACGGCACGGTCCTCCACGACGTCCCGGGCGCCCCGCGCCCGCCCGGGGACACCCCGGCGCCGCCCCGGCTGATGGCGATGTGGGACAGCGTGCTGCTCGCGTACGCCGATCGCGCCCGGGTGATCCCGCCCGCCTGTCGCCCGCTGGTGATCCGCGTCAACGGCGATGTGCTGCCGACGCTCCTGGTCGACGGCCAGGTGGCGGGCGTCTGGCGCCCTGTGGAGGGCGGCATCGAGGCCACGGCCTTCCACGAGCTGCCGCCCGGGGTGTGGGAGGAACTGGCCCGGGAGGCCGCGTCCTTGCCGGCGCTGCTGGCGGCACGCGAGCCGCGCGTCTACAGCCGCTACGGCCACTGGTGGAAGAAGCTCCCGGCCGCCCAGGTGCGCGTCCTCCCCGCCGATTGATCGGACCTCTGAGACAGAATTCCGCGAAATCCGCCCCCTCGGGGGCCTGTGGGCGGAGAATGGTCGTATGAATCGCATCACCGCGGTGGACACCTACGACATCCGTTTCCCCACCTCCCGGGAGCTCGACGGCTCCGACGCGATGAACCCGGACCCCGACTACTCGGCGGCCTACGTCGTCCTGCGCACCGACGCCGCCGACGGGCACGAGGGGCACGGCTTCGCCTTCACCATCGGGCGGGGCAACGAGGTCCAGGTCGCCGCGATCGACGCCCTGCGCGGTCAGGTGACCGGACGGTCCGTCGAGGAACTGTGCGCGGATCCGGGGACGTTGAGCCGCGAACTGACCGGCGACAGCCAACTGCGGTGGCTGGGACCCGAGAAGGGCGTGATGCACATGGCGATCGGGGCGGTCGTCAACGCCGTGTGGGACCTGGCCGCCAAGCGCGCCGCCAAGCCGCTGTGGCGGCTCCTGGCCGACGCCGAACCCGAGTGGATCGTCCGCCAGATCGACTTCCGGTACCTCACCGACGCCCTCACGCCCGAGGAGGCCCTGGAACTTCTGCGCCGGGGCCGGGACGGCGCCGACGAGCGCTCGGCGGAACTCCGGAGCACGGGCTACCCCGCCTACACCACCTCCCCCGGCTGGCTCGGCTACGACGACGCGAAGCTGACCCGGCTCGCCACCGAGGCCGTCGCCGACGGGTTCCGCCAGATCAAGCTCAAGGTCGGCGCCGACCTGGCCGACGACATCCGGCGCTGCCGCGTCGCCCGCTCGGCCATCGGCCCCGGGATCCGCCTGGCGCTCGACGCCAACCAGCGCTGGGACGTGGCCGAGGCGATCCGCTGGACCCGTGCCCTCACCGAGTTCGGCCCGTACTGGATCGAGGAGCCCACCAGCCCCGACGACATCCTCGGCCACGCGGCGATCCGCGAGGCGGTCGCCCCGGTGAAGGTCGCCACCGGCGAACACGCCCACAACCGGGTCGTGTTCAAGCAGCTGCTCCAGACCGGCGCCGTCGACATCGTCCAGCTCGACGCGGCCCGCGTCGGCGGTGTCAACGAGAACCTCGCCATCCTGCTGCTGGCCGCCAAGTTCGGCGTGCCGGTCTGCCCGCACGCCGGCGGGGTCGGACTGTGCGAACTCGTCCAGCACCTGTCGATGTTCGACTACGTCGCGGTCACCGGGACCACCGAGAACCGGGTCATCGAGTACGTCGACCATCTGCACGACCACTTCCTCGACCCCGTGGTGATCCGTGAGGGCCACTACGCGGCACCCACCGCTCCGGGCTTCTCGGCGGCCATGCGCCCCGAGTCCCTCGCCCGGTACACCTTCCCGGACGGCTCCTACTGGACCACCGCCCTCGACGAGGAGAAGGGGCACGCCGCATGAACGACTTCGCGGGACTCAAGGCGCTGGTGACCGGGGGCGCCTCCGGCATCGGACGGGCCACGGCGCACCTGCTCGCCGCGCGCGGCGCCCGGGTCGCCGTCCTCGACCTGGACCCGGCCCCGGTGGAGGAGCCGCTGCTCGCGTACCGCGCCGACGTCACCGACGACGCCGAGGTGCGGGCCGCTGTCGCCGCCGCCGTGGCCGACCTCGGCGGCCTCGACGTGCTGGTCAACAACGCGGGCATCGGCGCCCAGGGGACCGTCGAGGACAACGACGACGCCGAGTGGCACCGCGTCCTGGACGTCAACGTCGTCGGCATGGTCCGCACGGCCCGCGCCGCCCTGCCGCGGCTGCGCGAGTCGCGGCACGCGGCGATCGTCAACACCTGCTCGATCGCCGCCACGGCGGGCCTGCCCCAGCGCGCGCTGTACAGCGCCACCAAGGGTGCCGTGCACGCCCTCACCCTCGCCATGGCCGCCGACCACGTCCGCGAGGGCATCCGCGTCAACTGCGTCAACCCCGGTACGGCGGACACCCCCTGGATCGGCCGGCTGCTCTCCCAGGCCCCCGACCCCGCTTCCGAGCGCGCCGCACTGGAGGCCCGCCAGCCCACCGGACGCCTGGTGACGGCCGAGGAAGTGGCGGGCGCCATCGCCTACTTGGCCAGCCCGCTGTCCGGCGCCACCACCGGCACCGCCCTCGCCGTGGACGGCGGCATGCAGGGCCTGCGCCTGCGGCCGGTGACCCCGTGACCCGGCTCGGCTTCGGCGCCGGAGCCCTCGGCAACCTCTACACCCCGATCAGCGACGAGCAGGCGTACGAGGCGGTCGGCGCCGCCTGGGACCGCGGCATCCGCTACTTCGACACCGCCCCGCACTACGGCCTCGGCCTGTCCGAGCGCCGCCTGGGCGCCGCCCTGCGCGAGCGGCCGCGCGAGGAGTACACGATCTCGACGAAGGTGGGCCGCCGCCTGGAACCGTCGGACGGGGACGGCGACGACCTGGCCCACGGCTTCGCCGTCCCCGCCACCCACCGCAGGGTGTGGGACTTCACCGCCGACGGCATCCGCCGCACCCTGGACTCCAGCCTGGAACGGCTGGGCCTGGACCGGGTGGACCTGGTCTACCTCCACGACCCCGACGACCACGCCGAAGAGGCCTTCCGCGAGGGATATCCGGCGCTGGAGAAGCTGCGCTCCGAGGGCGTGGTCGGCGCGATCGGCGCCGGGATGAACCAGGCGGAGATGCTCACCCGCTTCGTCCGCGACACCGACGTGGACGTGGTCCTCTGCGCCGGCCGCTGCACCCTGCTCGACCAGAGCGCCCTCGCCGACCTCCTGCCCGCCGCCGCAGCACGGGGCACGTCGGTGGTGATCGGCGGGCCCTTCAACTCCGGTCTGCTGGCGGATCCGCGGCCGGGAGCGACGTACAACTACGCCCGCGCGCCGCAGGAGTTGGTGGACCGCGCCCTGCGCATGAAGGAGACGGCCGAGCGCCACGGCATCACCCTGCGCGCCGCGGCCCTGGCCTTCTGCGCGGCCCACCCGGCGGTCACCAGCGTGCTCGTCGGCGCCCGTTCGGCAGCCGAAGTGCACGACTGCGCCGACCAGTTCGCTACCGAGGTGCCCGCCTCCTTCTGGCAGGAACTGCGGGACATGGGCCTGCTGGGCGGGGTGGGGGAGCTGCCGTGACGGTGGTGGACGCGCATGTCCATGTCTGGGAGCTGTCCGTCCGCGACCAGGGCTGGATCGCGCCGGGCAGCCTGCTCCGACGTGACTTCACCGTCACGGAGCTGGCGCCTCGGGCCCGCGCGGCAGGCGTGGAGCAAGTGGTCCTCGTCCAGACCGTCACCGTGCCGGAGGAGACCCCGGAGCTGCTGGCCCTGGCCGCCGGGCACGACCTCGTCACCGGGGTGGTCGGCTGGACCGACCTGACCGGCCCCGGCGTGGCCGAGGAACTCGCCCGTCTGCGCGCACTCCCCGGCGGCCGGTACCTCAAGGGCATCCGCCACCAGGTGCAGGGCGAGCCGGACCCGCGGTGGCTGCTGCGGGCGGACGTACGCCGCGGCCTGGCCGCCGTCGCCGAGGCCGGGCTGGTGTACGACCTCGTGGTGCTGCCCTCTCAGCTCCCCGCCTGCGCCGAGGCGGCCGCCGCCCTGCCCGGACTCACCTTCGTCCTGGACCACGCGGGCAAGCCGCCCGTCGCCTCCGGCGCCCTCGAACCCTGGGCCACCGACCTGCGCGCCCTGGCCGCGCTGCCCAACACGGTCTGCAAGCTCTCCGGCCTGCTCACCGAGGCCGACCCCGCCTCCTGGACGGTGGACGACCTGCGCCCGTACGCCCACACCGTGCTCGATGCCTTCGGGCCGCACCGGCTGATGTTCGGCTCGGACTGGCCGGTGTGCACCCCACTCGCCCCCTACGGTGAAGTGCTCGCCCTCACCCGGAACTTGGCCGAAGGGGACGATATCTTCGGCGGCACCGCTCGCCGCGTCTACGACCTGTGAGACACCCCCGCCAGCCGGGTCGGCGGCAGATACTCCCGCACATACGTCCGGTCCCAGCACGCGCCCGTCTCCCGCAGCTCGCGCCACGTCGTGAAGCGGTAGCGGAACAGGCGGGCGCGGATGTAGCGGGGCGGCGCGTCGGGCGGGAAGGGGGAGCGGCGCAGCAGTTTCAGGGTGGCCGGGTCGTTCTCCAGGAGGCGCTCCACCAGGGTGCCGAACCAGGCGCCCGCGTAGGCGGGGGAGAGCGCGGCGAACCACATCATCCAGTCCAGCCGGAGGTGGTACGGCGCGAACTGCCGCGGCCAGTGCCGGGGATCGCCGGGCTTGCCCTTGAACTCGTACTCCCGCCAGTCGGAGTCCTCGCGCGGTACGTCCTCGTCCGTGCCCTCGATCACGACCTCGTAGCGGACCCGGCTGACGCTGCCGAACGCGCCGTAGGTGTTGACCAGGTGGAGGGGGTCGAAGGAGCGGTTCATGACCTGGCGGCGGGAGAGCATGTTGCGGACCGGGCGGTAGCTGAGGGCGAGGAGCAGGGCGGAGACGGCGAGGACCACGACCTGGTACCAGGCGGGGGCGTCCGGCACCGCCGAGGGGGAGGTGCCGGGAAGCGCGAGCGCGGACAGCGCCAGCACGATGGTGATCCAGTTCAGCCAGGAGAAGTTCCCCGACAGCACCAGCCACAGCTGGGTGAGGATCATCAGGGCCGCGGCGGCCGTGGCGACCGGCTGGGGGGTGAACAGCAGGAACGGCACCACGAGTTGGGTGACGTGGTTGGCGGCCACCTCCACGCGGTGCAGCGGTCGCGGGAGACGGTGGAAGAACCAGCTCAGCGGGCCGGGCATCGGCTGGGTCTCGTGGTGGTGGTCGAGACAGGTCAGCTTCCGCCAGCACTCGTCGCCCCGCATCTTGATCAGACCCGCCCCGAACTCGACGCGGAACAGGACCCAGCGCAGCAGGAACAGCACCACGATCGGCGGGGCCACCTCGTCGTTGCCGAGGAGGACGGCGAGGAAACCCACCTCCAGCAGCAGGGACTCCCAGCCGAAGGAGTACCAGGTCTGCCCCACGTTGACGATCGACAGGTACAGCACCCAGGGCACCAGCCACAGCAGCATGGCGCCCCACAGCGGCAGCAGCCCGTCCACTCCGGTGAGCAGCGCCGCCGACACCGCGCAGCCCGACCAGGCGCACACCGCGAACAGCCGGTCGGTGTAGCGGAAGTGGAACAGGCTCGGTGCCGCCCGGAACGGCACCCGCGCCACGTGAGCGGGCACCGGCAGCAGGCCGCGCTCGCCGATCAGCGCGCGGAACTGGAGCGCCGCCGTCAGGAACGCGACGAGGTACACGCCGGCCAGCGCCCGCTGGAAGACCAGCCGGCTCAGCCAGTACTCGGGTGCGGTGAACCACTCCACGGCCTGCGCTCCTTCGATCCGTTGTGCTGCCAGCCTCCGCCGTTCGGTCACTCTGCGTGCATCGCCCCTCCGGTTGCGTAACCCATGCGGGTGAAGCAGACAATGAGTGGCGAACTGCCCGATAAGAGGCGGGAGAGTGCGGTGCGAACCCCCACAGGAACCCTGGTCACGGCCGGCGCGCTCGCCGCGGCGCTGCTGGTCACCGGCTGTGGCTCGGAGAGCGACAAGGGCACGGCGGCGAGCGGGGAGGTCTTCCTCCAGCCGGTGGCGGCACCGGGACCCGATCCCTTCACGGACTCCACGGCCACCTCGACGGCTACCCCGCCGCCCGTCACCCGAACGCCGCAGTCCACCCCGACCTCCGACGGCGTGCGCTCCTACTCCGGGTCCACACCCGGCCTGTACAGCGGCACCGAGCGCGTCGGCAGCTGCGATGTGAACCGGCAGATCGGCTATCTCACCGCCGACCAGGGCAAGGCGCGCGCCTTCGCCGGAGCCGCCGGCATCTCGGAGGCCGGGATTCCGCAGTACCTGCGCGGCCTCGCCCCCGTCGTGCTGCGCGCCGACACCGGGGTCACCAGCCACGGGTACCGCGCCGGACGGACGACCACCTATCAATCCGTCCTCCAGGCCGGCACCGCCGTCCTCGTCGACGACCGGGGCGTGCCCAGGGTGCGCTGCGCCTGCGGCAACCCGCTGAAGCCGCCCGCGGCGACCCAGGGCAGCCCCACCGTCAGCGGCCCCGCGTGGGCGGGTTTCCGTCCGGCCCAGGTCGTCGTGGTGACTCCGGCACCCCAGGTGATCGCCGACATCACGATCATCGACGTCGTCAGCAACACCTGGATCGAACGCCGGGTCGGCCACGACGTGCGGCACGACCGCCCCGTACCGCGGCCGCAACCGCTGACGCCCGGCACCTCGACGCCCGGCACCCCGAGCCCCGACGACAGCCTCGCCCCGGACGACGAGAGCGCCGAGCCGTCCGACGAGCGCACCGGCTCCACCACGCCCGAGGCAACGCCTGAGGGAGTCCCCGACGGAGCGCCCGAGGGACCGCTGGAGAGCACACCGGCCGACTGCGCGACCCCCACCGTCACCGTCACCCCCGGCGCCACCGAGGACGCCCCCGCGGAACCGCCGACTCCGACGGACTGCCCCAGTGTCACCGTCACGGCCACCCCGCCGCCGACCGAGCCGCAGCGCCCGCCGGCGCCCTCGGACGAGGACACCGGGACCGAGCCCTCGATGCCTGATGAGCCGGAGCTCTCCCTCGACGCCTCGGACGAGATCGGCCCGGGGACCGTGCCGGACACGCCCGACGTGCCCGACGCCGGCGGGCTGATCCCCGACGCGCCCGGGGAGCGGTCCGCCTCCGGCAGCATCTTCGGCAGCCCGACGGATGTCTTCACCAGTTGACGGCTCGCTCCCCGAGTCCGCCCTTCCCGGTCGAAGAATCGGACAATTCCTGGCAAGGTGGGCGCATGGTTGATCGGGGAGCGAGCGCCCTGTCACTCCCGGACGACTGGCCCGCCCACCCGGATCCGATCCTGGCGCTCAACCGCATGGGCAGCTTCGACTGGGACCTGGACAGCGGTCTGTTCCACATGGACGCCCAGGCCCACGAGGTCTTCGACCTGCGCCCCGACGAGTACGACGGCCGCCCCGAGAGCCTCGGCGTCCGGGTCCCGCCGGCCGAGGGGCACCGCCTCGACACCATGGTCGCCCAGGCCATCAAGGACGGCAGCGAGAACTACGGCGCCTACTTCCGCCTGCGCCGCCGCGACGGCAGCCTGCGCTGGACCCACACCCAGGGCTACATCCGACGCGACGGGACCGGCCGCCCGCGCCGCATCATCGGCATCGTCCGGGACGCCACCGACGAGCTGGCCGAGAGTGCCGCGCGCCGGGACCGGGCCGAGGCGGACGAGGCGCGCCGGCAGCAGACCAACGTCGTCGAGCTGACCACCGCCGCGCTGGCGCACGCCCGCACGGTCCAGGACGTCATCGACGTACTGAAGGACACCCACGGCCTCACCCATCTGGGCGCCACCAGCCTGGTCATGGGCCTGGTCGAGGCAGGCCGGATCCGGCTGATCGCCGAGGGCCCGGCGGGCAGCTTCGTCCCCGGCACCAGCGTCACCCGCCTCGACGAGCCGTACCCGATGAGCGAGGTGGTGCGGACCCTCACCCCGCGGTTCATCGAGTCACCGCAGGAGTTCGCGGACGGCTATCCCCGGCTGTGGCAGCACATCACCGGCCTGGACATCACCTCGGCCGCCTATCTGCCGCTGATCGCCCAGGCCCGGCCGATCGGCGCCATGGGCCTGCTCTACAGCGACCGGCGCGGCTTCTCGCCCGAGGACCGCAACGTCCTGGTCGCCCTCGGCAGCAGCATCGCGCAGAGCCTGCAGCGGGCCATGTTCTACGAGCAGGAGAAGGACCTGGCCACCGGCCTCCAGCAGGCCATGCTGCCGCGCACCATCCCGAGCGTCCCCGGCGCCGACGTCGCCGTCCGCTACCGGGCCGGCACCGCGGCGGGCACCCTCGGCCGGGACATCGGCGGCGACTGGTACGACCTGATCCCGCTGCCGGGCGGCCGGGTCGGCGCGGTCATCGGCGACGTCCAGGGCCATGACACCCATGCCGCCGCCGTCATGGGCCAGCTCCGCATCGTGCTGCGGGCCTACGCGGCCGAGGGGCACACCCCCGCGACCGTGATGGCCCGCGCCTCGGTCTTCCTGCACGAACTGGACACCGACCGGTTCGCGACCTGCTTGTACGCCGAGGCCGACCTGTCCACCGGGGTGGTGCAGGTGGTGCGGGCCGGCCATATCGACCCGCTCGTCCGGCAGCCCGACGGCACCTGCCGGCGGGTGGCCGTGGACGGCGGCCTGCCGCTCGGTCTGTCGGCCGAGTTCGGGAGCCTGGAGTACCCGGTGCGCACCCTGGAACTCGACCCCGGGCACACCCTGCTGCTGTGCACCGACGGTCTGGTGGAACAGCCCGGCCTGGA
This sequence comes from Streptomyces sp. NPDC002779, assembly GCF_042888685.1. Taxonomy (NCBI): domain Bacteria; kingdom Bacillati; phylum Actinomycetota; class Actinomycetes; order Kitasatosporales; family Streptomycetaceae; genus Streptomyces; species Streptomyces sp. NPDC002779. The sequence continues at coordinate 106,992 of NZ_JBIAQC010000008.1, read as the reverse complement.
CCTCGACGAAGGCATGCAGACGCTCACCGCCCTGGTCGCCGACGGCCCGGACGACGTGCGCAAACTCGCCGACCGGCTGATCGAGGTGGCCGAGGAGCGCGGCGGCGACGACGATGTCGCCCTGCTTCTGCTGCGGCGCCGTGGCCTGGACGCCCCGCAGACCGGCGGGCGGCTGCAGCAGCACGTGGCGCCGGGCGACCCCGAGGCGCTCACCCAGGCCCGCCACATGATCCGCGCCGCCGTGCGGGCCTGGGGCTCCGGCGAGCGGGACGACGAGATCGAGCTGGTCGCAGACGAGCTGATCACCAACGCCCTCATGCACACCGAGGGGGCCGCGATCGTCACGCTGCGGGTGCTCACCGGCGCCGACCGCCGGCTGCGGGTGGAGGTCGAGGACTCCTCCAGCGCCCTGCCCCGGCGCCGGGAGGCGGGCGACGACGGGGTGTCCGGCCGCGGCCTGCTCCTGGTGGAGCTGCTCACGGACGTCTGGGGAGTGGAGGCCCGCGGCGGCGGCAAGTGCGTGTGGTGCGAGTTCGTGGTGCCCGGGCGGAACTGAGCCGTCCCCGGTGGCACTCTGGACGTATGCCGGAACTCCCCGAGGTGGAAGCGCTCAAGGACTTCCTCACCGAGCGCCTGGTCGGCCACGAGATCGTCCGGGTGCTGCCCGTGGCGATCAGCGTGCTGAAGACGTACGACCCACCCCTGGCCGCCGTCGAGGGGCACGAGGTCTGCGCGGTGCGCCGGTACGGCAAGTTCCTGGACCTCGAGACGGCGGACGGCCCCCACCTGATCACCCATCTCGCCCGCGCCGGCTGGCTCCACTGGAAGGACCGCCTCCCCGACGGCCCGCCCCGGCCCGGCAAGGGCCCGCTGGCCCTCAGGGTCGCGCTGGAGACCGGCGAGGGCTTCGACCTGACCGAGGCGGGCACCCAGAAACGCCTGGCGGTCTACGTCGTCCAGGACCCGCAGGACGTCCCGGGCATCGCCCGCCTCGGCCCGGACCCGCTGGCCGACGACTTCGACGAGCCCCGCCTGGCGGCCCTCCTGAAGGACGAGCGCCGTCAGCTCAAGGGCGCCCTGCGGGACCAGAGCCTGATCGCCGGCGTCGGCAACGCCTACAGCGACGAGATCCTGCACGCGGCGAGGATGTCCCCCTTCAAACTGGCCGCGAAGCTGACCCCGGCGGAGACGGGCACCCTCTACCGGGCCCTGCGGACCACGCTGACCGAGGCGGTGGAGCGTTCCCGGGGCCTGGCGGCGGGCCGGCTGAAGGCGGAGAAGAAGAGCGGGCTGCGCGTCCACGGCCGCACCGGCGAGCCCTGCCCGGTCTGCGGCGACACCGTCCGCGAGGTGTCCTTCAGCGACTCCTCGCTCCAGTACTGCCCGACCTGCCAGACCGGCGGGCACGTCCTCGCCGACCGGCGGCTGTCCCGGCTCCTCAAGTAGTCCGCGCTGGCCGTCACTTGGTGCGGGGCCACCACTCGAACATCACGATGGTCGCGTCGTCCCGCAGCCGGTTGCTGGGGGTGTCGGTGATCGAGTGGATGAGACGGCGCAGCGTCTCCGGCGCCAGCTCGCCGGCCGAGGTGGCCCGGATGACGTAGTCGGCGAACCGCTCCAGGCCGAACTCGCCGCCGTCCTCGGTCCGTGCCTCGATGACCCCGTCGGTGTACATGAGCACCCGGTCGCCGGGTTCCAGGGCGAGCTCATGGGTCTGCCGCGGCCGCGTCGAGAACCGGCCCGGCAGGCCCATCGGCGGCTCGGGGTCGCGCTCCATGGCGTCCACGATCAGCCGCCGATCGCGGATCAACAGGGGCATGGGGTGGCCGCAGTTGCTCCAGCGCAGCATCCCGGTCTCCAGGTCGAGCTGGGCGAGGATGCCGGTGCAGAACTGGTCCGGCAGCCACTCCGCCAGCGCCTCGTCCACGCACGACACCAGGTCCGGCAGATCCGCGCCGGTGCGCCGCGCGTTGCGGAAGGCGGCGAGCGACACCGCGGTGGTGAGCCCGGAGGCGAGGTTGTGCCCCATGGCGTCCAGCACCGCGATGTGCAGGGTCGTCTCGGTCAGCGAGTGGTCGAAGGCGTCGCCGCCGATCTCGTAGGCCGGTTCCAGCACCCCGGTGGACACGACGTGCGCGGTGCCGATCGTGCGCGGCGGCAGGAAGGCGCGGAGCATCTCCGCGGGCAGCTGCATCGGCTCGGAGCGGGTGCGCCGTACGAAGGAGTCCTTGTACAACCGCTTGGACGTGATCATCATGGCCAGCAGGGCGGCCAGGGCCCGGCCGCGGCGCAGGGTCCGCGAGGTGAGGGACGGGGCGTGCACCGCGAGGACGCCGAGCCGCTCGGCGCCGTCCAGCAGGGGGAACCAGGCCGTCAGGCCGCCGTTCTCGGACTCCTCCACGCGCAGGGACTGCGTGCGGTACGTCCAGCCGGCGAGGGTGGTGTCGATCTCCAGTGCCTCGGCCACGTCGGTGAGCGGGACGAGCTGATGCTGCTGGAGGTCGGCGAGGTAGACCACGGACTGCTGCAGGCCCAGGGCCTTGGAGCAGCGGGCCACGGCGGTGGCCAGTTCGAGCGCGGCGTTGGCCGGGTCGGCGAGGAACTCCTCCAGCGGACCGTCGTCGGCGTCGGGCGTCCCCACCTGCGCTCCCCTCGTCGGGACCTGGGCTCTCGGGTGTGTCCCCAGCAGTGTCACACCGGGGTGCCGGGCCCGCCCGCCGACGGGGGCAACGGGGTCACCGGGAGGGCAGGGTCACCAGATGCTCCCCGTCCGAGGTGCGGACCTCGTAGTGGGCGATCTCGTGCGTCCGGAAGGCGGCGGCGCCCATCATCGTGTTCTCGCGGGCGTCATGGCGGGCCACGCTCCAGCTGGTGATCACCTGCGCCGAGCCGTCGCGGCCGACGGCGATCAGCCGGCAGGCGCGGGGGCCCGCCCCGTCCTTGACCTTCAGCTCGACCTGGGTGCCCCAGGGCTCGCTCTCGGCCGTCACCTGCGCCCACACCCCGGAGCGTTCGTCGGTGGCCGAGACCGGTCGTGCCGTCGAGCCCTCGTCCGCCGCCGTCATCGCGACCCCCGGCGCGGCCAGCGCCACCGCCGCCGACGCGGCCAGGCCGGACAGCAGGCGCCTGCGGCCGGTGCGGTGGCGTCCCGCCACCTCGCCCAGCAGCCGGTCCAGCAGCCGGGGGCCCGGGCCGGCCATCGGGTGCACGGAGCGCGGAGTCGCCCTGCGGTACAGCATCAACTGCCGTGTCGCGGGGCCGAATTCCGTCACGTGTGCCGCGCAGCTGGGGCACTCCATGAGGTGATCCTCGAAGCGGAAGGCGTCCGCCTCGTCCAGCACGCCGAGCGCGTACGCGGCGACGTCGCGATGCCTCTCCAGGGACCTCATGCGGAATCCTCGTGCCGTTGGGTGCGGGGTGGGTTACTCCTTGCTCCCACCCGTACGCACCGGACAGCCGAATCACTCAAGCACCGCACAGAATCCCGACCAAGGGTTTCGGAGCGGCCGGGGCGGCGGATTGGTCCCGTCCCGGAAAATTTTCCACGGGGCTTCGGCCGCTCGGCCGCGCCTAGAACAGGTGGATCGCCAAGTGCCCGAGCGGCAGCCCCAGCTGCCAGGCCGGCGTCCACACCTTGGGGCCCTCGTCCTCGCCCCCGGGGGCGCCGCCGCCCGGCACCGCGTTCAGGTCCGGTGCGAGCAGTTCGGTCTCCTCCAGCCAGCGCCACGCCGCCTCGGCGAGGTCCAGATCGGGAGCGGGCGCGCCGGACTCGATCGCCTCGGCGGCCCTCCTCGCCATGCGCTCGCGCACCCAGTCCTGCCACGGCTGGTCGTACGCCGTCAGCGACAGCCAGGTGTCGAGCTGGGAGACGACGCGGATGCCCGAGAGCTCACCCCCGGCGTCGGACAGGAAGATCGTCAGCGCCAGCGCGTCCCGGCCGGCGCGGAACTCGAAGGACGTCGGCGGCATCAGATCGCCGGTCCGCAGCAGTTCGTCGGCGATGTACTCGGCGTACAACCACGCCATGGGAACGGTCAGTTCACCGCCGTCGGTGCCGTCGGTGCTCTCTTGGCCTCTGTGCTGCATCCCTTCCTGCCTTCCTCCGGTGCGTACGCGTCGCCCGAACCGGGCTTCCAGTCCGGAACACGGATGAAGACAGCCGATTACTCAACCATGGTCCACGGCAAGGCGCTTTACGGAGGTTTGACCCGGCCTTGGGTTTCACCGCAGGTCGGCCGCGTATCCGGGAAGCACCCGGCGCAGGGCGCGCAGCGCGTAGTACGCGCGGGACTTCACGGTACCGGCCGGGATGCCGAGGGTCTGCGCGGCTTCCGCCACACTGGCCCCCTGGAAGTACACCAGCACCAGGACTTCACGGTGCTCCGGAGTGAGTGTCTTCACAGCCTCCCGCACATCGAGGGCGGCGGCCGCTCGCTCCGCGTGGTCGGCGCAGACCCGGGCGTTCTCCAGGATCGCGTCGCCGACCTCCGGCGGCCGCGCCTGCCGGGCCCGCCGCGCGTCGATGGCGAGCCGCCGGCCGACGGTCAGCAGCCAGGGCCGTACGGAGTCGAAGTCGTCGGCGCGCAGGGCCTCGGGATGCTGCCAGGCGCGGACCAGGGTCTCCTGCACCAGATCCTCGGCGCGCTGACGGTCTCCGTCGCAGAGCCTGAGCAGCAGCGCGAAGAGGGGCCGGCCGTGCTCGCGCTGGAGTGCGGCGAGCTCGTGCTCGGCGGTCGTCCCGTTCATCAGAGTGGTTCCGGCCGTCATGGCCGTATGGCATCGCAGGGCGCCCGTCGAGGACAGGCCGCGCACAAGGGTCTGCGACGGACGGTCGATCGCGTCGACGAACGGTTCGACGAACGGTCTCGGCCATCACCGGCGCAGGGCCGGACGGGCTAAGAGGCGTGTCGGAACCAGGTACCGATGTGTGCTGATTCTTACCTATTGATGGGTAAATACGACTACATCGGGGTGAGAGATGATCGCACGCAGTAGACAGGTGGCCCTGGCCCTCACCGTGGTCCTGGCCGCGGGCGCGGCCTGCCAGGCCGACCGCCATGAGGCCCCGGGGCGTCCCGCCCCCTCCGCCACCGGCTCCGGTGGCTTCACTCTCGTCGCCTCCGGCGACGTCCTGCCGCACAGCTCGATCATCGACCGCGCCCGGTTCGACGCGGGCGGCCGGGGCTACGACTTCCGCCCCATGTTCGCCGGGGTGAAACCCCTCGTGACCCGCGCCGACCTGGCCCTGTGCCATATGGAGACGGTCTACGGCGAGAACGGGAACTACACCGGCTACCCCGCCTTCAAGTCCCCGCCGGAAGTCGCCGCGGGCCTCGCCGCCACCGGCTACGACGGCTGCTCGACCGCCTCCAACCACAGCCTCGACGACGGCGCCGACGGCATCCGCCGCACCCTGGACGCCCTCGACCGGGCCGGCGTACGGCATGCCGGATCCGCCCGCGCGGAGGCCGAGGCGCGCACGGTCACCGTGCTGCGCGCCGGCCGGGCGCAGGTGGCGCACCTCGCCTACACCTACGACACCAACGGCTATCCCCTCCCGCCCGGACAGCCCTGGGCGGTCAACCTGATCGACGAGGGCCGGATCCTCGCCGACGCCCGGGCCGCCCGCCGGGCGGGCGCCGACGTGGTCGTCGTATCGCTGCACTGGGGCACCGAATGGCAGGACGAACCCGACCGGCAGCAGCTGACCCTGGCCCGCTCGCTCACCGCGGCCCGCACCGGCGACCGCCCCGCCGTCGACCTCATCCTCGGCACCCACGCGCACGTCCCGCAGGCCTACGAGAAGGTGAACGGAACCTGGGTGATCTACGGCATGGGCGACCAGATCGCCGGCCAGATGTTCAACCACGCGGGCAGCCCCGACCCGCGCGGCAACCAGTCCACGCTCGGCCGCTTCACCTTCGCCGCGCCGAAGCGCCCCGGCGGGCGCTGGGAGGTGACCAAGGCCGAATTCGTGCCCCAGCTGTTCGACGTCGACGCCGGCCGGGTGGTCGACCTCAACCAGGCGCTCGGACAGGGCGCCGACGTCACGGGTGTGCGGGACCGGATCCGGGACGTGGTGTTCAGCCGGGGCGCGGCCGAGGACGGGCTGGTGATGGGGGAGTAGGCCCGATGCCCGGGGTCGGCCCCTGCGCCGGGGGCGGCGCTCAGTCCATGTCGACGTGGTCGAAGGTCTTGAGCATCTCCTTCAGCACCCGCTTGCACGCCCGCAGTTCGGCGTCGGTCAGATCGCCGCCGACCTGCCGGTTCAGGGCGTGCTCGCGGGCGAGGATCGCGTCGATCACCGCCTCGCCCGCGGCCGTGATCCGGATCAGCGAGGAGCGCTGGTGCGCCGGGTTGGGCGTGACCTCCGCCCAGCCCTCGGCCACCGCGTCGTTGACCATCCGCTGCACGAACTGCCGGGACAGCGCCATCAGTCGGCCCATCTGGGGCACCGTCATGGCCTCGTGCCGGCGCAGCAGCCCCAGGACGGATCGCACACCGACGGAGACCCCCTCGACCTGTTCGCCCTGCTCGACCTTCCGCAGCCCGCGGCGGTAGACCGCGCCGATCAGGTCGAACACCTCGGAGACATGGTGGCCGAGGGCGTCGGGGGGAAGCGGGGCGTCGTTGTCGTTCACCCGGACATCATGCACCGCCCCATCATGACAACCAGGTTGTCAAACCATCCAGAGAATGACACCTTGGTTGTCATGACTGCTGCCTCGGAGCTTCGCTTCTTCCCGTCCGCCGACGGTGACCTCGCCTACCTGGACACCGGCGCGGGGGATCCGGTGGTCCTCCTGCACTGCGGGTTCGTCGACCACCGCTACTGGGCGGACCAGATACCGGCGCTCGCCGCCGAGTACCGCGTGATCGCGCCGGACGTACGCGGCCACGGCTTCTCGGCCAACGCGAGCGCGCCGTTCCGCTGGGCCGACGACCTCGCCGGACTGCTGCGCCACCTCGACGCGGGGCCCGCGGTCCTGGTCGGCGTGTCGATGGGCGGGGTGATCGCCACGGACACGGTGCTGGAACACCCCGAACTGGTCCGCGCCGTGGTCACGTGCGGTGCCGCGACCGGCGATCACCAGTACACGGACCCGTGGACCCGCGAGATCCAGGCCGAGTTCGCGCGCACCCTGGGCGCCGGTGACATCGAGGGCTGGCTCGCGGCCTTCCTGCGGGTCGTGCCCGGCGAACACCGTAGCGCCGCGGACATCGACCCGGAGATCCTGCGCCGGCTCAGGGAGATGGCCCTGCACACGATCATGAAGCACACGCCGGGGGAGAAGGACTGGCACATGCGGGTGACCGACTCCTGGTCCCGGCTGGCCACGATCGACGTACCCGTGCTCGCGCTCAACGGCACCCTCGAACCGGCCGACATGATCGACGCCGCCGAACGTCTCGTCCGCGAGGTCCCGCACGGGCGGGCGGAGACGGTCGAAGGCGTCGGCCACTACCTCTCCATGGAGCGGCCGGACGCCTTCAACCGCGTGGTGCTGGAGTTCCTGCGCTCCCTCTGACGCCCCGTGAGACCCCGGCCGGGCCGGTCACGGCACCACAGTCACCGGCCAGCGCCCCGCCTTCACCAGCCGGATCGCGACCGAGCCGACGATCCGGTGCCCCGCCTGCTCCGAGGCGCCCACCACCACGGCGTCCGCCTTGAGGTCGTCGGCCGCCTTCACCAGGCCGTTGTAGGGGTCGCCGCGGAAGGTGTGGAACTCCCAGCGCACATCGAATATCCCCCTCGTGCGCTCCGTCGCGTCCCGGATCTGCGCCACCAGATCCTCGGCGATCTCGTCGGTCACCTCGGCGACCGGCGCCCCGAGGGCCGCCCCCGCCGCCATCACCGGCTGGACATACACCACGGCGAGCAGAGCGTGCTGACGCCGGGCGAGGCCACCGGCGTACGCCGCCGCCCGCAGGGAGGAGTCGGAGCCGTCCACCCCGACCAGGATGACCTTGGGTCCGTCCGTGCCCCGCTCGAACCGGTGCGTGTGCTGTTCCGTCACGCGCCGAGGCTATCGGAGCTCACGGGCCGGTCCCCGGGGAGAGGATGACGGCCCGCGCCCCGCGAGCACCGCGGTGCCGCGCGCCGACGGCGTTCGTCCTCCCCGCGGGCCGGGCCCCCGAGGGGAGGCTCGACCGGCGAGAACGCCGCCGCCCCCGCGGAGGCCGCCCGGCTCCGTCCCCTCGGCGAAGCCCCCGCCGCTCGCGTCCCGTTCACCCCGTCCCGCACCACCGCGTACGCCCCTGCGCAAACTCCGCGAAAACGGGCACCCGAACGACGGCCCGCGCCCCGCGTGCACCGCGGTGCCGCGCGCCGACGGCGTTCGGCCTCGCCGGAGGGGACCAGGCCGGGCGCGTCGAGCCGGACGCGGACCTGTCCGCACAGGTCCGCGTCCGGCATCGGCAGAGCGGCAGCCGCGCACCAGCAGGGCAGCGGCCGCGCGCCGGGGCGGCCTGACCATTCGGGAGACCTTCCCGTTCCCCCCGGTTCCCCCTGATGCGCCGCCGCTGACGGTCCGTCATGGGCCGGGCGGGTGGAATCGTGCCGCCGCTGAGGTGTCGTCGTGGTGCGCCGGTGCCCGGCCGGGCGACTGATGAGTCATGCAGAAGGATCCGTTGCTCACCCGGCTGCTCACCCGCCGCCGGGCCCTGCTCGCCGGCGTCACCGCCGTCGGGGCGGCCGGCACCGCCGGGCTGTTCGCCCTGGGCGGGGACACCGAACCGGTCAGGCCCTCCGCCGCCCCGGCCGCGGGCCCCCAGGCGCGCAGCGCCCTCAAGCCCTCCTCCTACCGACTCCAGCCCCTGACCGGCTACGGCCCGCCCCGGGCGGCGCCCCGCCGCACCCTGGTCCGCCGTACCCCGCTGCTGCGGGTCTCCGGCCGCGGCCGGACCATGGTGCTGACCTTCGACGACGGCCCCGACCCGCGCTACACACCCGCCATCCTGGACACCCTCGCGGAGTACCAGGTGCGGGCGATGTTCTTCGTGTGCGGAGAGATGGCCGCCGCCCGCCCCGATCTGCTGGCCCGGATGGCCGAGGAGGGCCATGTCGTGGGCAACCACACCTGGTCCCACCCGCTGCTGACCCGGCTGACCCGCGGTCAGATCCGCTCCCAGATGGAACGTACCTGCGACATCGTCGAGGAGGCCGGGGGCGAACGCCCCCAGTGGTTCCGCGCCCCCTACGGCGCCTGGAACCGCGCCGCCTTCCAGCTCGGCGCCGAACTGGGCATGGAACCGCTGGCCTGGACGGTCGACACCCTCGACTGGACCACCCCCGGCACCCGGACCATCGTCGGCCGGGTGGAGAACGGCGCCGCCCCCGGCGTCGTGGTGCTCTCGCACGACGCCGGGGGCGACCGCTCCCAGAGCGTCCACGCCCTGCGGGACTATCTGCCCGACCTGCTGGACGCCGGCTATCACGTCACCGTCCCCCGGCGGCAGTACGCCTGACGGGCTCCCGCCCGCCCGGCCGGGGAACGCTCAGCGGACCTCGACCAGGCGGGCGAAGGCCACCACATTGCCGTTGTAGCCGTTCTGCTTGGAGAAACCGCCGCCGCAGGTGATGACCCGCAATTCCGCGGCGCCCTTGGAGCCGTAGACCCGGTCGCCGGGGAAGTTGTTCTTCTCGAACACCTCGATGCCGTAGATCTCGAACACGGCCGTCTTTCCGTCCTTGCGCGCCACCTCGACGCGATTTCCCTTCTTGAGGGCGCCGAGCCCGTAGAAGACGGCGGGCCCCTGGCTGTTGTCGACATGGCCCACGACGACCGCGGTGCCCTTCTCGCCGGGCGAGACGGCGCCGGTGAACCAGCCCGCCAGGTTCGGGTCCTCCGGCGGCGGGGCGTCCACCCAGCCCTCGGCGTCCAGACCCACGGCCAGCATCGGCGCGTCGACCTGGATCGCGGGGATCCGGACCCGGTCGGGCACGGCGTACGGCAGCGGGGCGGGGGCGCCCCCGAAGGTGGTGGCGCCCTGCACCCGGCTGTCGGCGGCGGCGGCCGACGCGGGCTGCGGAGGGCCGACGTCGAATTCCCCCGAACCATTCCGAATGAGCGCGAGGCCGGTCAGCAGAACAAGCGCTATCACGCCCCAAGGAGCACGCTTCTTCCGCTGCTCCTCCTCTTCGGCCAGCTCGGACCCAGACATTCGTTACCCCTCTCGACGCGGCCGTCGCCCCGTCATTCGCGCATACGAGAACGCTAAGTCCCGAGCGGGAAACCGGCGACGGGTGCGGCTGCGAACGGGTGGCCCCGACTCCTTTCGGCATCCGGTGGTGCGCCATCCGAGTTGCCGTCGAAAGGAATTTTCTGACCGGCCGTGACCTGCGACAATATCCGATTGTGCGCTTTTCTCCCGGCGTGTCCTCTCACCAGGACGGACCATTCCCGAAATGCGGCCTCCTGATCGGCATCTGAGGGTCTGTCTGGGAGGCGCTTTCTCGCCGATCGACCGGGGACGGTTCCCGGGGCGTCTTCCGCGGAGGATCAGATGCGCAACTCTCGTGCCCTGGCGGTGTCAGCGGCGGCGGTCGCCGCCCTCGGGCTCGCCGCCCCCGCGGCCGTCGCCTGGGACCAGCCGAGCAACATCGTCGCCCTGCCCAGTGTCATCGCCCGCGGGGGCCAGATGACCATCACCGTCGACGGCTGCCGGGACGGCGGCACCGCGACCTCCAACGCCTTCCCCTCGACCCGGCTGTCGCCCATCCATGGCGCCAACGAGACCTCGAAGGGCACCGCGACGATCAACAGCCACGCGAGCCCGGGCACCTACGACATCACCGTCACCTGCTCCGGCAGGACCCTGACCCGTCCGGCCGCGTTCACCGTCATCGGTGGCGTGCGCGGCGGCATCGGCGGCAGCTCCTCGTCCGGGGCCACGCCGACCGACATCGCCATCGGTGGCGGTCTGGTGGCCGCCGCCGTGGTCGGTGGCGGACTGTTCTGGATGCGCCGCAGGTCCGAGAAGGGGATCTGATCCGCAGCCGTTCGGGGATCGCACGTCAGTGAAGGCCTTCGCCCCGGCCCCCCTTGCGGGGGGAACCGGGGCGAAGGCCTGTGCGCGCTGCCGGCGTCAGCCGCCGTCCTCCGAGGTGCGCTTGCGGGAGAGGTGGTACGCCGCCCCGATGGAGCCCGCGATGAGCGCGGCACCGAGCCCGATCTCCTGGAGGTCGAACCCGGCGAAGGTGCCGCCCTCGCCCGCGTGGACGCCCTTTTGCGGGTGCGGGTGCGGGTGCGGCTGGGGCGAGGGGCGGTGGGTGGGCGTGCGGCCGCCGGCGATGGTCAGATCCGTCGAGCCGCTGATGTTGTCGCAGGAGAACGTGACCTTGTACATCGCGCCCGGCCTGGCGTCCCAGTCCACGACCGCTGTCGCCTGGGACTGATGCGGGCGGATGGTGACCGTGTCGAAGACCGCCGAGGTGACCGTCGCCGGTCCTCTGCAGCCGCCGTCCCGTTCGAGTCTGAGTGCGACCTGCCCGCCCGCGGCGATCGTGGAGGGCAGGACGCTGAAGCCGAACGGCGTGATGTTCTCCTCGTCCGCGGCCAGGGCGGCCGGCGCGGTGAGGGTCAGGGCGGTCACGCCCAGCAGCGCGGCCGAAGCGACGCGTATCGCGCGCATGGTGGTTCCTCCGGGTCCCCGAGGAGCAGCTGCGGACCTTTTCCGCTTGCGCCAGAAATGCACCTCGATGATCGAAACGCTAGGAAGGTGCGCACACCCGCGCGAACGCAGTCGTACAAATGGGGCAAGCGTGTGGGCCGCTCGGGGGACAGCCGTTCCTGCGGCCGGGGGACGGTGGCGGCGTGGCGCCTTCGTCCCCCGGGTGCGTTCCCCTCAGCCCTTGGCGTCGGGGAAGAGGTTCAGGAACGGCTCAGCGGATGCCGTGATGCCACGGCTGTAGGGCGCGTCGAAGTCCCAGATCAGGAAGAGCAGGAAGGCGATCAGCGCCGAGAACAGCACGGCGAGGATCAGCTCGCGCGGGGTCCGCCGGATCTGCAGGGCGAGGATCATCCCGATGGTGACGACGGCCCCGGCGATCAGCCCGAACCACACCACCCCCGGCATGGTCTCCCCGGTCGAGTTGGCCCGGGCGTTGCGCGCCTGGTCCGCGGCGGCGACCTGGTCCACGATCGGCTGGTAGGCCTGGGCCTCGAAGTCGGTGCGCGGCTCGTAGTCGGTGACGTCCTCGCGGACCCGCTGGAGGAGCTGGGTGCCGCGCTCGGTGACCTCGCCGTGGTCGGCCATCGCCTGCCACTCGGTGGTGACGACGTGTCCGACATAGGCGTTGACATCCTCCCGAATACGGTCACGCACCTCCGGTGGGTACACCCGGACCCGCTCGGAGATCTCGTGCAGGGCGATCGCCTCCGACTGGACGTGGTCCTGCGCCGCACTGCGCCCCTCCCACACCCCGGCGATGGCCAGGCCCAGGACGATGGCGTAGACCACGCCGATCCACATCGTCATGTACTCGATGACGTCCGGCGTCTCGGAGGGGTCCTCGTCCTCCGCCGCCGTGCGATGGCGGACGAAGGTGATGGCGACCACCACGACGCAGGCGGCCAGCATCGCGAGGGTGAGAACAAGCCATTCCGGCAAGGGGTGCCTCCAGGATCAGCGCGGGCGCAGCGCGGCGACGGCGACGATCGCGGGCGCGGCGATGAGCAGGACGAAGGTGAGCGGGGCGGTGGCGCTGCGGGTGGGCGGCCGCTTGGCGGTGGGGCGGTGGCGCGGGTAGTGCACCGGGGCCGCGGAGGGGCCCGGGGCGGGCGTGGCCGACGGCGTCGGAGTCGGCTTCGGCTCGGGCTGCGGGGCGGGGATGGTGGGCGGGGGCGGTTGCGGGAGGAGGGCCGCGGGCGCCGGGGGCGGTGGGGGCTTCGGTGCTGGTGGCGGGGTGGGTGCGGGGATGGGCTCGGGCGGCTTCGGGGTGGGCTTCGGTGGGGGTTCCGGGGTGGGGGTCGGCTTGGGCGGCGCGGACGTGGGCGTGGGGGTCGGGCAGGGCGTCGGGGGAGGAGGGGGCGGAGGGGGAGGCGGCGGCGGTGGGGGGCACGCCGGGGGAGTGGGCCAGGCGGCGCTCCCGGCGACCGCCACCGCCTCGGTGCCGCCCGGTCCGGTCGAGGCGTAGGCGCAGGCGTCGGCCGCCGCGGGACCGGCCGGCGCCCCCACGAGCAGCCAGCTCAGCGCCAGCAGGGCCAATATCCGGGCGGCGAGGGCGGATTGGGTCGTTTCGGGTGCATGCACGACACAGGATCCTGCGGCCTGGCCGACGCCCAGAAACCTTTCTTCGCAGGGGAATGCCCCGAAGGGAGGACGGGAGCGGCGGGCCGTTTGATGGACGGCCCGCTCGCCCGTCCGCCGACCCGATCACCCGTGCGAGGGCGGCCGGTGTCACAGGTTCCGGAAAGAAAATCGCGCCCCGGTTGAACACAGCCGGGGTTCCCGTGCGTACCCAGTGTCGTGCGGCGGCGCAGCAGGGCGCTGCAACACCCGTACATATATGGGGAGTTGACGATGAAGACCTCGTGGCGGAGCGCTTCGCTCGTGGTGAGCGCCGTGGCAGCACTGGCGCTGACGACGGCGTGCGGTCAGGAGACCACCCCGCCGGCGAGCAGCCAGAACGTCGGTGCGACAGCGGCGGCCGGAGACTACGGAACCGCGGGGACCGGCCTGGGCGACGCCGCCGAGTCCGGCACCGCCGGGGCCGGTGCGCAGGGTGCCGCGACCCAGACGACCCCCGCCGGTGAGCTGGCCGTCTCCACCGACGAGGAGCTCGGCCAGGTGCTGACCGACAGCGCCGGGCTCACCCTCTACCGCTTCGACAAGGACACCGCCGAACCGCCCAAGACGAACTGCGAGGGCGACTGCGCCACGACCTGGCCTCCGGTTCCCGCGGACGACGCCGGCGCCGGCGCCGGCGTCGACAAGTCCCAGCTCGGCGAGGTCACCCGGCCCGACGGAACCAAGCAGCTGACGATCGGCGGCTGGCCGGCGTACCGTTACGCCAAGGACGTCAACGCGGGCGACACCAAGGGGCAGGGCGTGGGCGGCACGTGGTACGCGCTGGCCCCCGACGGCAAGAAGGCCCAACTGGCCGATTCTCCCGGCCTGTCCACCCGCAAGGACCCCGGCCTCGGCGAGATCGTCGTCGACAAGAACGGCATGACGGTCTACCGCTTCATGAAGGACGAGGCCTGGCCGGAGCCGGTCTCCGCCTGCACCGGCGCCTGCCTGGAGAAGTGGCCGGTGGTGGCGCCGGTGGCGAACAACGACACCAAGGGCGTGGAGAAGAAGGGCCTGATGAGCTTCACCCGGCCCGACGGCGCCAAGCAGCAGACGGTCGACTGCTGGCCGATCTACACCTTCGCCGGTGACAAGGCTCCCGGTGACACCAACGGTCAGGGCGTCGGCGGCACCTGGTACGCCGTGGCCCCCGACGGAAAGCCGGTCGGCGCGCCGGAAAAGAAGTAGAAGGCGGGTACTTCGCAGGCGAGAGAGCCGGACGAACGGCCGGCGCGCGCCCACGGGTCCACCCCCTCCGCACCGCACGGAGGGGGTGGACCCGTGGGTCGTGGTGCGGGCGAATTCGGCACGTGCCGCAGGCAGTGACCGGGAACGGATGGTCAATTTCCGTTTCCGCTCGCTCCTTTGGCGGGCGATCAGTAGCCTCAGCTCGAACACCGGATCGCCTGAGCCTTGGAGAGATAGATGGAGCGTCCCGCCTGGGCACCACGGAGCATCGACATCTCGGTGCCGAGCGTCTCGCGAATCTACGACTACTACCTGGGCGGTTCGCACAACTTCGAGGTCGACCGGGAAGCCGCGCGCAAGGCCATGGGGTTCATGCCGGGCCTCCCCAAGATCATGCAGGCGAACCGGGCGTTCATGCGCCGCGCCGTGCGTTACGCGGCCGGCGAGGGGATCACCCAGTTCCTCGACATCGGCTCGGGCATCCCGACCTTCGGCAACGTCCACGAGGTGGCCCAGGCGGCCAGCCCCGGCGCGCACGTGGTCTACGTCGACCACGACCCGGTGGCCGTCGCGCACAGCCAGGCGGTCCTGGACGGCGACGAGCACACCGACGTCGTCGCGGCCGATCTGCGCAAGCCCCGGGAGATTCTGGCGAGCCCTCAGGTCGAGCGGCTGATCGACCTGAACCGTCCGGTGGCCCTGCTGCTCGTTGCCATACTGCACTTCGTGGAAGACGCGGACGACCCGTACTCAGCGGTGGCCGAGCTGCGCGACGCGCTCGCGCCCGGCAGCCTGCTGATCCTCACGCATGCCTCGTACGAGGGAATCCCGCTTCCCGCGGAGCGGGCCGAGGGCACGGTGGGCGTATACAAGGACATTCGCAACCCGCTGATCATGCGCTCGCGCGAGGAGATCGCGCGGTTCTTCGAGGGGTACGACATGGTGGAACCCGGACTGGTGTCGATGCCGCGGTGGCGGCCGGACACCGCACCGGAGGATGAGGACCCCTGGGCCTTCTCCGGTTTCGCGGGCGTGGGGCGTACGGCGTGAGCGCGGAGCCGGACGGGCCGGAGGACAGACTGCGCCGGTTCGCGACCATCTGGAGCCGGGCGGTGTTCCCGGTGACCTCGACGTCGTCGACCCGCCCGGAGTTCGAGGAGCAGCTGCTGCCGCTCGCCCGCCGGTTGAGCGTGGCGCTCAGGGCCAGGACCTTCGACGCCGAGGAGGGCCGGGCGGTGGGCGCCGCCCTGGTGGGCGCGCACTGTACCGACCCCGAGGCGCTCAGCCGCAGTCTCGACTGCGTCGAGGCCTATCTGGTGCTGTACTGCGGCGGCGACGGCCCCCGGGAGGACCTGCGGGCCCGCTCCGCGCGGCTCCAGCACGCCATGGCCGCCGGGTACGCCCAGGCGCTGCGCGAGCGGACGCTGGCCGAGCAGGAGGCGATCTCCGTGGCCGCCCTGAAGGCGCAGGGCGTGGTGGCGCAGGCCCTGCACGCCAGTGAGGCCCGCTTCCGGGCGGTGTTCGAGGGCGCCGCCATAGGGATCGGCATCGCCGACCTCGGGGGCAACATACTGCAGGTCAATGGCGCCCTGGTGCGTATGTTCGGCGGCGCCGAGCAGATGGTGCGGGCCCGCAACGTCATGGACTGGACGCATCCCGAGGACGCGCCGCAGGTCTGGAAGCTCTACGAGGAGCTGGTGCGCGGCGAGCGCGAGCACTACCACGTGGAGAAGGCGTTCTACCGTCCCGACGGCACGGTCCTGTGGACCAATCTGACCGTCTCCCTGCTGCGCGACGCCGACGGCAACCCCGAGTACCAGCTCGCCCTGATGGAGGACACCACCGAGCGCCGGCTGCTCAACCTCCGGCTGCGCTACGAGGCTACGCACGACGCGCTCACCGGGCTGCCCAACCGCACGCTGTTCTTCGAGCGCCTGGAGAAGGCCCTCGGTGCGGGGGAGGGCCAGCGGTTCGGGCTGTGCTACCTCGACCTGGACGGCTTCAAGACCATCAACGACAGCCTCGGCCACGCGGCCGGCGACCGGCTGCTGGTGGAGGTCGCCGACCGGCTCCAGGCCTGCGCGACCGCGCCCGGTGAGATGGTCGCCCGGCTCGGCGGCGACGAGTTCGTGGCGCTGACCACGGGACCGGACACCGCCCGCGAGGTCGACGAGCTGGCCGCCCGGATCATGAACGCGCTGGTCGCCCCGATCAGCGTCGACGGCCGGGAGCTGACCGTGCGCGGCAGCATCGGCATCGTGGAGGGAGCGGCGGGCGAGCGCAGCCCGGCGGAGGTGCTGCGCAGCGCCGACATCACGATGTACCGGGCGAAATCGGCGGGGGGCAACCGCTACGAGCTGGCCGATCCCGAGGCCGACGCCCGCGCCATCACCCGGCACGGACTCACGACATCGCTGCCGACCGCCCTGGACCGGGGCGAGTTCTTCATCGAGTACCAGCCGTTGGTGCACCTCGGCGACGGCAGCGTCCGCGGCGCCGAGGCCCTGGTGCGCTGGCTGCACCCGCAGCACGGCGTCCTCGGTCCCGACCGGTTCATCCCGCTCGCCGAGCACACGGGACTGATCGTTCCGCTCGGCCGCTGGGTGCTGGAGCAGTCGGTGCGCCAGGCCCGGGAGTGGCGCGACCGGCACTCGGACGCGGGCCCGCTGCGCATCAACGTCAACCTCTCCCCGTGCCAGCTCACCCACCCCGGCCTGGTGCAGGACACGGTGGACATCCTGGAGCGCACGGGCGTCGACCCCGACGCGCTGTGCCTGGAGGTCACCGAGTCGGCGCTGATCGGCGCAGACGACGACCTGCTCAAGCCGCTGCGCCGGCTGGCCGAGATGGGCGTCGACATCGCCCTGGACGACTTCGGCACCGGCTACTCCAACCTCGCCAACCTGCGCCGGCTGCCGGTGAGCGTGCTGAAGCTGGACCGCTCCTTCACCCAGAGCATGCAGCAGTTCCCGGCGGACCCCGTCGACCTCAAGATCGTCGAAGGGATCGTTTCCCTCGCCCACAGCCTGGACCTCACGGTGACGGTGGAGGGCGTCGAGACCGGCGCCCAGGCCGAACAGCTGCGCATACTCGGCTGCGACACGGCCCAGGGCTGGTACTACGCCCGCCCGGGCCCCCCGGAGCGCCTGCACGAGCTGGCGCTGGTCGACGCGACGGGTTGAGCTTCCCGACCGCCCCTTGGGAAAACCCCCAAGGGGCGCGGGGAACTGCGCGAGCAACCACAGACGATCGGCATCCCGCAACGGCGATCCACCGAGCAGACGCCCCCCGGGACGTCACCGCTCCAGCAACATCCGCTGCAACTCCCGCGCGGCCCGAGGCGGAGCCACATCGCTGCGGTGGGCCAGCGCGATCGTGCGGTGCAGGCCGGGACGGGCCAGCGGGGTGACCCGTAGGCCCCGCCCCGCCCGCGCCGCCACCATCCGCGGGACCACCGCCACGCCCAGCCCCGCCCGCGCGAAGCCCAGGACCGCGTCCATCTCGCCGCCCTCCACCGCGAAGTCCGGTTCGAAGCCCTCCGCGCGACAGGCCGCGACGGTGAGTTCGCGCAGGTCGTAGCCGTGGCGGAACATCACCAGGCGTTCGCCCTCCAGGTCGGCGACGCTGATCGCGCGCTTGCCCCGGCCGGGCTTCGGGGCGTCCGGGGAGGAGACCACGACCAGGTCCTCGCGCAGCAGCTCCACCGTCGCCAGGGCCGGTGACGGGGTCGGCAGCGGGAGGACCACCAACGCCAGGTCCAGCGCGCCGCGGGCGAGCTCGCGTACCAGGTCGTGGGAGCCGCCTTCCTCGATCAGCAGGCGGATGCCGGGGTAGCGGTCGTGGAAGGCGCGCAGGACGTCGGGGAGCAGACCGGTGCACAGGCTCGGGGTCGCGCCGAGCCGGACCCGACCGCTGCGCAACTGCACCAGCTCCTGGACCTCGAGCCGCGCTGTATCCGCGTCGGCCAGGATGCGCCGGGCCAGCGGCAGCAGGGCCTCGCCCGCGTCGGTGAGCGTGATGTTGCCCCGGGCCCGCAGGAACAGGTCCGCGCCCAGCTCCCGCTCCAGGGCCTTGATCTGCTGGGACAGGGACGGCTGCGCCACGTGGACCAGGTCGGCGGCCCGGGTGAAGTGCCGGGTCTCGGCGACCGCCACGAAGTACTGGAGCTGCTGGAACTGCATGGCACCCACGATAGCCGTTGGCTATGGAAACGAGCCGGATGATGTCTTGGACCGATCGGTCACCCGCCCCGTACCGTCTGGTGACATGGCTCTGGCAACGCGGACGGACCGACGACCGTCCATGGCACGCACGGTGTGGGACAGCTCCGTCGGCAAGAAGACCGTCATGGCGGTCAGCGGGCTGATCATGCTGTCGTATCTGGTCGTCCACATGATGGGAAACCTGAAGATCTTCTTCGGGGCCGGGGAGTTCAACGAGTACGCGCACTGGCTGCGCACGGTCGGCGAGCCCTTCATGCACTACGAGTGGACGCTCTGGCTCGTCCGCGTCGTGCTGGTGGTCGCCGTGATCGCGCACGGCGTCTCCGCGTACCAGCTCAGCCGCCGCGACATCAAGGCGCGGCCCAGCAAGTACGTGCACAAGAAGCCGCGGGCGAGCTACGCCACCCGCACCATGCGCTGGGGCGGGATCATCCTCGCCCTGTTCATCGTCTGGCACATCCTCGACCTGACGACCGGCACCGTGCACTCGGGCGGATTCGAGGAGGGGCGCCCGTACCAGAACGTCGTGGACACCTTCTCCACCTGGTACGGCAACGTCATCTACATCGTGGCGGTGCTCGCCGTCGGCCTGCACATCCGGCACGGCTTCTGGAGCGCCGCCCAGACCCTGGGCGCCGGCAGCCGCACCCGCGACCGCGCCCTGAAGGCCGTAGCAAACGTTCTCGCGCTTGTGCTCACCTGCGGCTTCCTCGCCGTGCCCGTGGGCGTCATGACCGGAGTGGTGAGCTGAGATGACCTACACCGACTACCAGACCGGCGAGCCGGTCGTCGACAGCAAGGCGCCCAAGGGCCCGGTCAACGAGCGCTGGGACAAGCGCCGTTTCGAGGCCAAGCTGGTCAACCCCGCCAACCGGCGCAAGCACACGGTGATCGTCGTCGGCACCGGTCTGGCCGGCGGCTCGGCCGGCGCCACGCTCGCCGAACAGGGCTACCACGTCGTCCAGTTCTGCTACCAGGACTCCCCGCGCCGCGCCCACTCCATCGCCGCGCAGGGCGGCATCAACGCCGCGAAGAACTACCGCAACGACGGCGACTCCGTCCACCGGCTGTTCTACGACACCGTCAAGGGCGGCGACTTCCGGGCGCGGGAGTCCAACGTCCACCGCCTCGCGCAGATCTCGGTGGAGATCATCGACCAGTGCGTAGCCCAGGGCGTGCCCTTCGCCCGCGAGTACGGCGGACTCCTCGACACCCGCTCCTTCGGCGGCGTCCAGGTCTCCCGGACCTTCTACGCCCGCGGCCAGACGGGCCAGCAGCTCCTCCTCGGCGCCTACCAGGCCCTCAGCCGGCAGATCGCCGCCGGGAACATCGAGATGCACCCGCGCACCGAGATGCTCGACCTGATCGTGGTGGACGGCCGGGCCCGCGGCATCGTCGCCCGGGACCTCGTCACCGGCAAGATCGACACGTACTTCGCCGACGCCGTCGTCCTCGCCAGCGGCGGTTACGGCAACGTCTTCTACCTGTCGACGAACGCCATGAACTCCAACGCCACCGCGATCTGGCGGGCCCACCGGCGCGGCGCTTACTTCGCCAACCCCTGCTTCACCCAGATCCACCCGACCTGCATCCCGCGCACCGGCGACCACCAGTCCAAGCTGACGCTGATGAGCGAGTCGCTGCGCAACGACGGCCGGATCTGGGTGCCGAAGGCCAAGGGCGACGACCGCCCCGCGAACAAGATCCCCGAGGACGAGCGCGACTACTACCTGGAGCGCATCTACCCCTCCTTCGGCAACCTCGTGCCCCGTGACATCGCCTCCCGCGCCGCGAAGAACGTCTGCGACGAGGGCCGCGGAGTGGGACCGGGCGGGCAGGGCGTCTACCTCGACTTCGCCGACGCCATCAAGCGCATGGGCCGCAAGGCCGTCGAGGCCAAGTACGGCAACCTCTTCGACATGTACCAGCGGATCACCGACGAGGATCCGTACCAGGTGCCGATGCGGATCTACCCCGCCGTGCACTACACGATGGGCGGACTGTGGGTCGACTACGACCTGCAGACCACCGTCCCCGGCCTGTTCGCGATCGGCGAGGCCAACTTCTCCGACCACGGCGCCAACCGCCTCGGCGCCTCCGCGCTGATGCAGGGCCTGGCCGACGGCTACTTCGTGCTGCCGGCGACCATCAACGACTACCTGGCCAGGAACCCGCACCAGGAAGCGGTCACCACCGACCACCCCGTCGTCCAGGACGTGCTGGCCGAGACCGAGGACCGGATCAACCTCCTGCTCTCGGTGAACGGCGACCGCACCCCCGACTCCTTCCACCGCGAAGTCGGCGAACTGATGTGGGAGTTCTGCGGCATGGCCCGCACCGACTCCGGGCTGCGCAAGGCGCTGGAGCGCATCCCGCAGATCCGCGAGGAGTTCTGGCGGCGGATCAAGGTGCCCGGCACCGGCGAGGAGTTCAACCAGTCGCTGGAGAAGGCCAACCGCGTCGTCGACTACCTGGAGCTCGCCGAGCTGATGTGCCTCGACGCGCTGCACCGCGCCGAGTCCTGCGGCGGCCACTTCCGCGAGGAGTCCCAGACCCCCGACGGCGAGGCCGAGCGCCGTGACGACGAGTTCTCCTACGCGGCCGCCTGGGAGTTCACCGGGACCGGCGAGGCGCCGGCCCTGCACAAGGAAGACCTGGTCTTCGAGTACGTCCACCCCACTCAGCGGAGCTACGCATGAAGCTCACCCTGCGCGTCTGGCGGCAGAAGAACGCCGACGCCGACGGCGCCATGTCCACGTACGAGGTGGACGGGATCTCCAAGGACATGTCGTTCCTGGAGATGCTCGACACGCTCAACGAAGAGCTCATCCTGCGCGGCGAGGACCCGGTCGCCTTCGACCACGACTGCCGTGAGGGCATCTGCGGCGCCTGTTCCCTGGTCATCAACGGCGACGCGCACGGCCCCGAGCGGACCACCACGTGTCAGCTGCACATGCGGTCCTTCCAGGACGGCGACACGATCGACATCGAGCCGTGGCGGGCATCCGCGTTCCCGGTGATCAAGGACCTGGTGGTGGACCGGTCGGCGTTCGACCGGATCATCCAGGCCGGCGGTTACATCACCGCGCCGACCGGGGCGGCGCCCGAGGCGCACGCGACTCCGGTGCCCAAGCCGGACGCCGACTTCGCCTTCGAGCACGCCGAGTGCATCGGCTGCGGGGCGTGCGTCGCCGCCTGTCCGAACGGCGCGGCGATGCTGTTCACCTCGGCCAAGGTCAACCACCTGAACGTGCTGCCCCAGGGCGCTCCCGAGCGGGAGACCCGGGTGCTGGACATGGTGGCCCAGATGGACGACGAGGGGTTCGGCGGCTGCACGCTGGCCGGCGAGTGCGCCACGGCCTGCCCCAAGGGCATCCCACTGGTCTCCATCACCAGCATGAACAAGGAGTGGCTGCGGGCCACCCGCAAGGTGGGCAAGCGGTAGCGCCGCGGGCCAGGTGAACGTTCGCCGACAGGTGCGGACGAGCGGGGCCGGGAGGGTGCTCCCCGGCCCCGTTTCGCCTGACCGGGCTCGCTACGCTGCCCGTATGATCATGGGAAGTCACCAGCGGGAGTGGCTGGTTGAGGCCGTCGGCCGTTTCGAGGCCGCCGTGCGCGCACAGGAACCGGACCGGGCGGAAGACGCGTTCCACGAGCTGTACCGGAGCTTTCAGGACGCGGCACCGCAGGAGGCCGCCCAGGCCGCCCCGCGGCTGGCCGCGCTGCTGCCCGAGGTGCCCCCGGGGCCGCGCGCCACCATAGCCGTCATCGTCGGCGCCTGCGTGGAGCGCGGCGCCGACCCGGCGCCCTGCGCGCCGTACGTCTTCGTGGAGCTGGCCGAGACGCTGGCCGCGGTGGGGGAGTTCTGCGAGCGCTGGGCGGAGACCGGCGGCGGGGACTTCCCCGATCCGGAGCCCGGCGAGGCGGACCCGGCGCTCTTCGAACGCGTCGGGTGGGAGCCTGCCCTGGCCTGGCTGTCGATGCCCCAGTGGGAGATGGCGTCCCTCGCCATGCTCAACCACCCCGCCGTGCGCACCGCGCTGGACGGCTCGCTGCGCGCCCGGCTGCTGCGGGCGGTGCGGACCGTGGCGGAGGCGTCGGGCCACGAGTTCAAGTGCCTGACGTACGCCCTGCTCGTCCTCGACGACGAGCCGCTGGTCGTGCTGCACCGCCCCACCGGCACCGGCTACCGGCTGCGGATGAGCGGGATCGGCGACAACTTCCAGCTGCACACCCTGCTCGCGGACGTCCTCGTCGGCGGCGGCCATGTGCCCGGCCGGGCCCCCTCCCCGCAGGAGGCGGCGGTCTGCCGGGACGCGCCGGGGCAGGTGCACACCGTGGGATCGTTCAACCTGGTGGCGCCCGGCGGGGAGTGGGTGTGGAACGAGGGCACGCCCACCGACATCCCGGTCGTCGACGGCGTACGCCTGCTGGTCCTCGACCCGCCGCCCTACGAGCGCAGCTGGCCCTCGGGCCGGTTCTTCCCGCACATGAAGGGCGACCTCGTCCTGGAGCGGGTGCTCGACGCCGCGGAGACGCGGTACTGGCTGGAGGGGTGCGCGCCGCCCCGGTGACGGCGGCCCGAGCGTTCCGTTCAACAACCTCACATCCCCGCTCCTGACGCCGGTCACGCCCCGGACGCCCGGTGTCGGAAGAACTGGTTCGGCCGCTCAACCGTCCCCGGCCCGTGACCAGGAGTCAGCCATGACCGGCGTTTCCACGCTCGACCGCCCCCCGCAGCCGGCGGCCCCCACCCGCTACACCGTCAGCGTCGCCCGCACCGAGGACGACGTGCGGGCCGCCCAGCGGCTGCGGCACAACGTCTTCGCCGGGGAGATGGGCGCCCTGCTGTCCACCCCGCAGCCGGGGCACGACATCGACGCCTTCGACGCGTACTGCGACCACCTGCTGGTCCGGGACACGTTCACCGACCAGGTCGTGGGCACCTACCGGCTGCTGCCTCCGGACCGCGCCGCGGTCGCCGGAGGGCTCTACTCGGAGGGCGAGTTCGACCTCGCGCCCCTCGACCCGATCCGGCCGGGCCTGGTCGAGGTGGGGCGCTCCTGTGTCCACCCCGACCACCGCGACGGCGCGGTCATCGGCCTGATCTGGGCCGGGATAGCCCGCTACATGGTGGACAACGGCCACGAGTGGCTGGCCGGCTGCTGCTCCGTCCCGCTCGCCGACGGCGGCGCCCTCGCGGCTGGCACCTGGGACCGGGTGCGGGACAAGCACCTGGCGCCCGAGGAGTACCGGGTCCGTCCGCTGCTGCCCTGGAACGCCGAGGGCGTGGCCCGCCCCGAGGGCCGTACCGAACTGCCCCCGCTGCTGCGCGGCTACCTCCGCCTCGGTGCCTGGGTCTGCGCGGAGCCCGCGCACGACCCGGACTTCGGGGTCGCCGACCTGTACGTGCTGCTGTCGATGCGCCGGGTCAACGCGCGCTATCTGAAGCACTTCCTCTCGCTCGTCCCGGCCTGATGACCATGCTGCGCACGGTGCCGGTGGGGGTGCGGGTCCTGCCCCCGCGGAGTGAGCGCCGGGTGGCGGCGGCCGTGCCCCGCCCGGTCGTGCCGTCGAGCGCCTGGCTGCCGACCGCGCCCTGCTCCCCGCAGGTCTGCGTCGCCTCCGCCCGCTCCCTGGCCGACGTGCCGCGCGCGACCCTGCGGCTCGGGGCACTGCTGGTCACGCTGGCCGTGGGCATCGCCCTGCTGCCGGTGTTCGGGGCCGTCCCCGCCGCCCGCCGGGACCCGCTGATCCGGTGGTGGAGCCGGGCCGTGGTCCGGGCCAGTGGGGTACGCGTGCGCATCACCGGTGCGGCGGCGCCCCAGGGAGGTCTGCTGCTGGTCGCCAACCACATCTCGTGGCTGGACATCCCGCTGCTCGCGGCGGTGCGCCCGGCCCGGATGCTGGCCAAGGCGGAGATCCGGCGCTGGCCGGTGGCGGGCGGGCTCACCGCGCGCAGCGGCGCCCTGTTCATCGAGCGGGACCGGCTGCGCGCGCTGCCGGACACGGTCGCCCGGATCGCCGGGACCCTGCGCTCCGGTGCCGCGGTGGTCGCCTTCCCGGAGGGCAGCACCTGGTGCGGCCGGGCGCAGGGCCCCTTCCGCCGGGCGGTGTTCCAGGCCGCGCTGGACGCGGGTGTGGCGGTGCAGCCGGTGCGGCTGAGCTACCGGTTCGACGGCGGTCCGGCGAGCACCGCGCCCGCCTTCGTCGGGGAGGACTCCCTGCTCTCCTCGCTGTGGCGGGTGGTCATGGCCCGCCGCCTGGTCGCCGAGGTCGAGATCCGCCCCGAGATCCCGGCGGGCACCCACCCCGACCGCCGTTCCCTGGCACGGGCGGCCCAGCCGCGACCGGCCGGAGGAGAACTCTCCTGGGCGCACGCGGCGCCGGCGGCGGAGCGGTCGCGGGGGCCGAGGGGGCGTGCGGGACAGTAAGAATGAGCGGCATGACGATGGTGAAGGACCTCGACGTCCGCGGTATGCAGCACTGCGAGACGACGGCGCTGGGCGTGTTGCTGCGGCATGCAGGACTCGACTTGTCCGAGCCCGCGCTGTTCGGCCTCGGCTCCGGGCTGTCCTTCCTCTACTGGGACAGCAAAGCCATGGGCTTTCCCTTCCTGGGAGGCCGCGTCAAGCCGTTCGAACTCACGAGGAACCTGGCCGCCGAACTCGGGCTCGAACTGCAGGTCAGGGAGACCACATCGGCACGCAAGGCGTGGCAGGACGTGGCGGGACCCCTCGACGCCGGCCGGCCGGTCGGCCTGCAGCTCGACAGCTACCACCTGGACTACTTCAGCACCAAGGTGCACTTCGGCGGGCATGTCGTGGCCATGTACGGCTACGACGAACAGGACGCCTACCTGGTGGACACCGCCGCGCAGGGCGGAGCCGTCTCGACCGGGCTCGCCGGGCTGGCCAGGGCCAGAGCCGAGCGCGGCCCCATGACCGCCAGGCACCGCTCCTTCACCATCACGGCGCCCGGCAACGCGCCGTCACCGCAGGACCGGATCATCCCCGCGATCAAGAAGTGCGCCCACGCCTTCCTGAACCCACCGATTGCGAACCTGGGCGACCGGGGCATCGAGAAAGCGGCCAAAGAAGTACCGAAGTGGCTGCGGCGCAGCGCGAATCCGCAGGAGGACCTGCCCCGGGCGGCCGTCCTCATGGAGAAGGCCGGCACCGGCGGCGCCCTGTTCCGCAATCTCTACCGGGACTTCCTCGCCGAGTCCGCCCAGCTGATCGACAACAGCCACCTGCGCACCGGGCACCGTCTGTACTCCGAGGCCGCCACCCTCTGGACCCAGGTGGCCGGGCTCGTCGCGACAGCGGGGGAATCGGGCGACGTGGAGAACCTCGAGCAGGCCGGAACCATCCTCCACGAGCTCGCCCGCATCGAACGCGACGCGATGCGGGCCCTCAGCCTGCTCTAGGAGCCTGATCGGCTAGGAAGCGGCCATCGCGCGGGCCAGATACCCCGCCGTGGCGCTCCCCTCCGTCCGTGCCACCTCCGCCGGCGGCCCCGTCGCCACGATGCGGCCGCCCGCGTCACCGCCGCCGGGGCCGAGGTCGATCACCCAGTCCGCGCCCGCCACCACCGCCATGTCGTGCTCGACGACGACCACGGTGTGCCCGGCGTCGACCAGGCCGTGCAGCTGCCGCATCAGTACCTCGACGTCGGCCGGGTGGAGTCCGGTCGTCGGCTCGTCGAGGAGGTACAGGGTGTGCCCGCGCCGGCCGCGCTGGAGTTCGCTCGCCAGCTTGATCCGCTGGGCCTCGCCGCCGGACAGCTCGGTCGCGGGCTGCCCGAGCCGCAGATAGCCGAGGCCGACGTCGAGCAGCGTGCCGAGGCTGCGGGCGACGGACGGGGTGTCCGCGAAGAAGTCCGCCGCCGCCTCCACGGTGAGGTCCAGCACCTGCGCGATGTTCCGCCCCCGGTACGTCACTTCCAGCGTCTCGGGACGGTAGCGCGCGCCCCCGCAGTCGGGGCACGCCGCGTACGTGCTCGGCAGGAACAACAGCTCGACGCTGACGAACCCCTCGCCCTGACAGGTCTCGCAGCGCCCGCCGGCGACGTTGAAGGAGAACCGGCCGACACCGTAACCCCGCTGCCGCGCCTGGTCCGTGGCCGCGAACGCCTTCCGCACGACGTCGAACAGGCCCGTGTAGGTGGCAAGGTTGGAGCGCGGGGTGCGTCCGATGGGCTTCTGATCGACGCAGACCAGACGCCCGACGCCCGCGAGGTCCTCCGTGATCTCCCCGATCAGGGTGGACTTCCCGGACCCGGAGACCCCGGTGACCGCGGTGAACGCCCCGAGCGGGAACTCGGCCGTCACCGCGCGCAGATTGTGCCGGGTGACCGGGCCGACCTTCAACTGCCCCGTGGGGGTGCGCACTTCGCGTACGGGGGTAGGGGCGCGGTCGAAGAGGAAACGGGCCGTCGCCGACTCCTCGACCGCGGCGAGCCGCTCCGGCGGTCCGCTGTGGAGCACCTGCCCGCCGTGCTCGCCCGCGCGCGGGCCCACGTCCACCAGCCAGTCGGCGCCGCGCATCACGTCCAGCTGGTGCTCCACCACGAACACCGAGTTCCCGGCGGCCTTCAGCCGTGCCAGCACCGTCAGCAGCGCCTCCGTGTCCGCCGGGTGCAGTCCGGCGGACGGCTCGTCGAGGACGTAGACGACGCCGAAGAGTCCGGAGCGCAGTTGGGTGGCGAGGCGCAGGCGCTGGAGCTCGCCCGCGGAGAGGGTGGGGGTGGCGCGGTCGAGGCTGAGGTAGCCGAGGCCCAGCTCCAGGACCGGGGCGATCCGGGAGGCGAGGTCCTCGGTGAGGACGCGGGCGGTCTCGGAGGTGCCGTGCGGGATCCCGGCGAGCTCGACCAGGGGCAGCGCCGCGAGTTCGGCGATCGTCCGGCCGGCGAAGGTCACCGCGAGGGCCTCCGGGCGCAGCCTGCTGCCGCCGCAGGCCGGACAGGGCGCACTGACCAGGAAGCGCTCCGCCTTGGCACGCAAAGTCGCGCTCTTGGAGTCGGAGAACGTCTTCATGACGTACCGCCGGGCGCTCATGTACGTGCCCTGGTACGGCCGTTGGATCCGTTCGGCGTCCCGCACCGGATGCACCGTGACGACCGGCTGCTCGTCGGTGAACAGGATCCACTCCCGCTGCTCGGCCGGCAGCTCCCGCCAGGGCAGGTCCACGTCGTGGCCGAGCGCGTCCAGGATGTCCCGCAGGTTCTTGCCCTGCCAGGCGCCCGGCCAGGCGGCGACGGCACCGTCCCGGATCGACAGCGAGGGGTCGGGGACCAGCAACTCCTCGGTCGTACGGTGGACTTGGCCGAGGCCGTGGCACTCGGGGCAGGCCCCGGCCGCCGTGTTGGGGGAGAAGGCGTCGGAGTCGAGCCGTTCGGCGCCCGGCGGGTAGTCGCCCGCGCGGGAGAACAGCATGCGCAGCGAGTTGGAGAGGTTGGTGACCGTGCCGACCGAGGAGCGGGAGGTGGGCGCCGAGCGGCGCTGCTGCAGGGAGACCGCGGGCGGCAGTCCGGTGATCTCCCCGACCTTCGGCGCCCCCACCTGATGGATCAGCCTGCGCGCGTACGGCGCCACCGACTCGAAGTAGCGGCGCTGCGCCTCGGCGTAGATCGTGCCGAAGGCGAGCGAGGACTTCCCCGAACCGGAGACGCCGGTGAACACGGCCAGCACGTCCCGCGGGATGTCGACGTCCACGCCCTTGAGGTTGTGCTCACGGGCGCCCCGGACACGGACGTACGGGTCGTGAGGCTCGGGCATGGAGGGGACTCCGTGGATCGAAGGGACAAACTCCACAATTCTACGGGACCGGCCCGAAGAGTCGTCCGCGGGTCCACGACGCCGAGGCGGCATCGGTCACCCGGAAGCTCCCCTGATCCCGGCGAGGCGGCGGTAGGAGTCCAGCAGGGACGGGCGGTCGTAGGTGCTGGTGGTGACCAGGATTTCCTGGGCGCCCGTCTCCTTCAGCAGGATGTCCAGCTCGTCGGCGACCTGCTCCTCGGTGCCGGCGATGTGGCCGGTGAGGCCCTGCTCGTAGAAGCCGCGCTCTTTGGCGGTCATGGTCAGTGCCTCGACGCGTTCGGCGGGCGGCAGGGGCGGGAAGGTGCCGTGCGTGCGGGAGTACGCCATCGACCAGGCCTCCGGGATCAGCAGGCGCCGGGCCTTCTCGGGGGTGGCGGCCACGGCGATGGTGCCGGAGACGACGACGTAGGGTTCCGCGGCCCAGGGGGAGGGGCGGAAGTTCGCGCGGTAGTGATCGATGCCGCGCTGCATCTTCGGGCGGTTCCTGAGGTCACCGATGACCAGGGGCAGCCCGGCGCGGGCCGCGATGGCGGCGCCTTCCCCCATCGCGAGCACGAACGGCGGCACGGTCAGCCCCTCGGCGGGACGCGCGTGCACCCCGGTGGGCGACGTGCCCCGGAACCAGCCGAGCAGTTCGTCGAGTTGCCCGGTGAAGTCCTCGGCGTCGTCCTTGTCCCGGCCCAGCGCCCGGCGCACCCCGTCGGTGAAGCCGACGGAACGGCCGAGGCCCATGTCGATCCGGCCCGGGAAGAGGGACTCCAGCACCCCGAACTGTTCCGCGACGACGAGGGGCTGGTGGTTCGGCAGCATCACCCCGCCGGTCCCCACCCGGATCGTGCGGGTGGCCGAGGCGACCGCGGCGGCCAGTACGGTCGGGGCGGAACCGGCGACGCCGGGGACGCCGTGGTGTTCCGAGACCCACAGCCGGTGGTAACCGAGCCCTTCCAGCTCCCGCGCCAGGGCGATGGTGTCACGCAGCGCCTCGCCGTTCGAGTGGCCCTCGCGGGTGCGGGAGCGGTCGAGGACGGAGAAGCGGGTCTGCGCGATCACGGAACTCATACCGGGTACAACACCGGGCCGGCGTCAGGATTCCTGCCCGCCGGGTGAGCGCTTCTCCGCTCAGCCCTCGGGGTGCAGCAGCCCTCGCTCGTAGGCCCTGACCAGGTGCTGCGGCACCAGGTGCCGGACGCCGTCGACGGTGACCGGCACCAGGGTCGGGGTGGCGGCCTTCCACTGCGCTCGGCGGTGGCGGGTGTTGCTGCGGGACATCTTCCGCTTGGGGACGGCCATGACGAACCTCCTCGGTGGGTGAACGTCGAGGACGCTACATGAAAATGGATCCCATTAACAACTGAAGCCGGTGGTCAGCGGCGGGAGCGGACCCGCGCGTCCTTCGGCGGGTCGATGAACTGCAGCTCCAGCGCGACCGGCGGCTCGGCCACGCCGGGGCCGCCAGCCGCCAGCCAGCGCACGATCTCCTCGGTGCTGTCGTAATCCGTGGCGAACCCCACCCAGGTCGGCCGCCCTCCGGCACGCCGGCCCGCCGCCGAGGGGCCGACGACGATGACATTGGCCTGATCGCAGGGGCCCAGGCAGTCGGTCGTACGGATCCGGAAGCCGTGCTCCGCGGCCGCGGCGCGCAGCACCTCCAGTTGCCCCTCGTGATCGGTGCCCGGGTGCTTGCGGGCGTTGCCGCAGCAGCAGCCCCGGCAGACGACGAGCGTGCAGGCGGAAGCGGTCAGGGAGGTGCGGCGCGTCAAAGGCATGACAGAAGTGTGGCGCCTGCCGGGGCCGCCCCGGTCACCGGGCGGCCGCTGCGTAGGGTGGACGGCGTGACCGACAGCAGCAAGCGCCCGCTCGCCGTGTTCGACCTCGACAACACGCTCGCCGACACCGCCCACCGGCAGCGGTTCCTGGAGTCCCGGCCCCGTGACTGGGACGCCTTCTTCGCGGCCGCGCCCGCGGACCCGCCGATCCCCGAGGGCATCGCGCTGGTGCTGGACAGCGCCGAGGAGTGCGAGGTCGTCTATCTGACCGGGCGGCCCGAACGCTGCCGTGCGGACACCCTGGAGTGGCTCGCGGCCCAGCAACTGCCCGAGGGCCGTGTGTACATGCGGCGCGACACCGACCGCAGGCCCGCCCGGCGCACCAAGCTGGAGATCCTCCGCCGCCTGGCCAGGACCCGTCGGATCCGGGTCCTGGTGGACGACGACGAGCTGGTGTGCGCGGACGCCGAACAGGCCGGGTTCACCGTCGTACGGGCGCGCTGGACCGCCCCTTCCGCCGCGCTGAAGACCGCGCAGGAGCGGGAGGGGCGGACCTGAGCGGACCGGGGCGGCACGCCCGCCGGCCGGTCTACTCCAGGCGGAAGCCGACCTTCATGGTCACCTGCCAGTGCGCGATCTGCCCGTCGTTCAGCTGGCCGCGTACCTCGGTCACCTCGAACCAGTCCAGGTTGCGCACGGTCTGCGAAGCCCGCTCGATACCGTTGCGAATGGCCTGGTCCACGCCCTCGGGCGAGGTGCCGACGATATCCGTGACCCGGTAGGTGTGGTTCGACATGTGGGTGCTCCTCTCACACGCGTCATTCCACGGTGCCCCACGGTGGGACATCGCGCGAGCCGTCCGTCACCGCGCCACGCTCAGCGACAGCGCGAACCGGCCGTCCCGGTCCGTCCACCAGTGGGTCAGCTCCAGCCCCGACGCGGACAGTTCGCCGCGCACGCCCTCCTTGCGGAACTTCGCCGACACCTCGGTGTGCAGCTCCTCGCCGGCCGCGAAGTCGACGGCGAGGTCCAGGGCGGGCACCTTCACCGTCTGCGCGGCCAGGGACCGCAGCCGCATCTCGATCCACTCGTTGCCGGCGTCCCACAGCGCCACGTGCGCGAAGGCGCCGGGATCGAAGTCGGCGCCCAGTTCCCGGTTGACGACGGTCAGGACGTTCTTGTTGAACGCGGCCGTCACCCCGGCCGCGTCGTCATACGCCCTGACCAGCACCTGCTCGTCCTTGACCAGGTCCGTGCCGAGCAGCAGGGCGTCCCCCGGCGCCATCAGCGCGCGGACCCGGGCGAGGAAGGCCGCCCGCTCGGCGGGCAGCAGGTTGCCGATCGTGCCGCCGAGGAACGCCATCAGCCGGGGGCCCGGGGTGTCGGGCAGGGTGAGCCCGCCGGTGAAGTCGGCGATCAGCGCGTGCACGTCCAGGGCGGGCCGCTCCCCGATGAGGGCGTGCCCGGCCTGGGTGAGGGCGCTCTCGCTGACGTCGACCGGGACGTACGTGTGCAGGTCGGTGAGCGCGTCGATGAGGTACCGGGTCTTCTCCGAGGAGCCGGAGCCGAGTTCGACCAGGGTGCGGGCGCGGGTGGCCGCGGCGATCTCGTCGGCGCGGTCGACCAGGATCTCCCGTTCGGCACGCGTGGGGTAGTACTCGGGCAACTCCGTGATCTGCTCGAACAGTTCGCTGCCGTGGGCGTCGTAGAACCACTTCGGCGGGAGTGTCTTCGGGGTGCGGGTCAGGCCGTGCAGGACGTCGGCGCGCAGGGCGGCCTCCGTGGCGTCCTCGGGCAGCTGGCGGGTGAGAAGGAACGGGCTCACGTGCGGGGCTCCTTCGACGGTGCGGGGGCCGAGGACTCGCCCGGCTCCTTCAGCGGGGAGAGAGTGACGTCCGTGCGGCTCGCGACGAGGAGCGTGCGGTCCGGGACCTCGTGCCAGAGCGGATCGTCGTCGTACGGTTCGGAGGCCACGACCGTGCCGCGGCCGGGTGCGGTGAGGTACCACAGCGTGTCGCCCCAGGCGGTTGCCGTAATGCTGTCGCCGCTGGTCAGCAGCAGGTTCAGCCGGGCGTCCGGGGCCGCCTCGGCGACCTCCCGGACGGTGTCGGCCAGGGCCCGGGCCTCGCCGTCCCCGGCGCGCAGCCGGCCCAGGACCAGCGCCCACACGAACGCCGAGTCGTTGCGGGCCTCCAGCGACAGCAGGTCCGTCGCGGACAGGGTCCCGGCGAGCGGTGCGAGGGAGCCGGGCCAGCCCGGGACGGCGCCGTTGTGGCTGAACAGCCAGGTGCCGGAGGCGAAGGGCGCCGCCGCGGCCTCCGCGTCCGCCCCGGAGAGCGTCGCGTCCCGCACCGCGGCCAGCAGGGACGTCGTCCTGACGACGCGGGCGAGATCGGCGAAGGACAGGTCCGCCCAGATCGGCCCGGCCCGCCGGTACCGGGCCGGCACCGGATCACCGGCCGCGTACCAGCCGACGCCGAAACCGTCGGCGTTGACCGTCCCGTACCGCTGCCGTCCGGGGGCCCAGGACTGGCGGTACAGGCCGTGCGGAGGGTGCACCAGGCAGTCGGCGAGCGGCTTCTCGGGCCCCAGATACGCCACATGACGGCACATCAGACCGCCTCCGAGCGGGCCGTGCGGAACCCGGCGAAGATCTGCCGGCGGATCGGGTAGTCCCAGTTGCGGAACGTGCCCCGGCAGGCGACCGCGTCCACGGCGAACGAACCGCCGCGCAGCACCTTGTGGTCCGGCCCGAAGAACACCTCCGAGTACTCCTTGTACGGAAAGGCGACGAACCCGGGGTAGGGCAGGAAGTCGCTCGCCGTCCACTCCCACACATCGCCGATCAACTGCCGTACGCCGAGAGGTGATTCGCCCTCGGGGTAGCTGCCGACCGGCGCCGGACGCAGATGGCGCTGGCCGAGGTTGGCGTGCTCGGGGGCCGGGTCGGCGTCGCCCCAGGGGTAGCGGGCGGAGCGGTCGCCGGCCGGGTCGTGGCGGGCGGCCTTCTCCCACTCGGCCTCAGTGGGCAGCCGGCGGCCGGCCCAGCGGGCGTAGGCGTCGGCCTCGTACCAGCACACGTGCAGCACCGGCTCGTCGGACGGTACGACCTCGGTGACCCCGAACCGGCGCCGGAGCCACTGCTTGCCGTCCCGCCGCCAGAACAGCGGTGCCTGGATGGCGTGCTGCCGGATGTGGGCCCACCCCACCGGGGCCCACCAGCGCTCGTTGTCGTAGCCGCCGTCCTCGATGAACGCCTGGTAGGCGCCGTTGGAGACGGGCGTGGTGTCGATGAAGAAGGGTGCCACCTCGCGCCGGTGCGCGGGGCGTTCGTTGTCCAGCGCCCACGGCTCGGTGGAGGTACCCATGGTGAACGGGCCGCCGGGGACCAGGACTTCGGCCGGACCGGTGAACAGCGGGGCCGGTTCCGGGTCCGGGGCGGTGAGGGCCTGCGGCCCCTTGCGCAGCTGATGGGTGATCAGCATGGTTTCGTCGTGCTGCTGTTCGTGCTGGGCGATCATCCCGAAGGCGAAGCCCGCCTCGGTCAGCCGGGTGCCGTGGAACGCGGTGCTCTCCAGCAGGTCCAGGACCCGGCCGCGCACGTCGGCGGCGTACCGGCGGGCCTCGGCGGGCGGCAGCAGCGGCAGGGTGGGGCGCTCGGAGCGGGGGTGCTCGAAGGCGTCGTAGAGGCTGTCGATCTCGGGGCGCATGGCCTCCCGGCCCGCCACGGCCCGCAGCAGCCACTGCTCCTCCTGGTTGCCGATGTGCGCCAGGTCCCACACGAGCGGCGACATCAGCGGGGAGTGCTGCGCGGTGAGGTCGGGGTCCTCGACGCAACTGGTGAGCAGGGTGGTGCGGTCCCGCGCGGTGACCAGCGTGGTCACGGCCCGCTCCCGGAGCGTCTCGGGATCGATGGCGGGGTCGGTCATGTGCGGATGTCCTTCCCGGGCAGGCGGTCGAGCAGGTCGTCGGCGGGACATCGGCCCCGGGTGATGTAGCGGTCCCGGTAGGCCGCGACGGCTTCCGTGACCTCGGGGGTGGCGCCCATCCTGGGCAGCGCCTCCAGCGCGGCGGCAAAGCAGATGACGGCGGCCTCGTGCAGTTCGGGGTCGCTCATCGCGTGCCGGGCCGCGTCGGTCCACAGCGGGTTGTGCGGCGCGGGCACCGGCACCGCCCGCTCGGCCAGCGGCTTCACCGCGCGGTAGGCGGTCTCCGCGGCCGCGGGGTCGTCGAACAGGGCCGCCGTCACGGCAAGTGGGACGATCCAGCCGTCCTCGCCCGGCTGCGCGTCGATCATGCGCAGCTCCAGATGGCCCCGCGGCCGGACCGGTGGGAACAGGGTCGTCAGGTGATAGCCGAGGTCCTCCCGGGTGGGCGGTCTGGGCACCGCCGACCTGGTCCACTCCCGGAAGGTGAGCTCCTCCGGGATCTCCCACGGCCCGCTGTCCTGGCGTACGCACATCACCGGCGCGTCCAGCACATGCCGGGCCCATGCGGCGCGCGGATCGTCGTCCAGCGGGGGAGCGCCCGCCCGGCCCGCGCCGATCTCCATCCACAGCAGCTGCCGGGTGGAGCGCCAGCCGGTGGGTTCGTTCCCGGCGAGGGGGGAGTTGGCGAAGGCCGCCACCAGGACCGCACCGAGCTGATGGGCGAGCCACCAGCGCCGTACGTGACCCAGCGGGCCCGGCTCCTCGTGGCCGGCGTCGAGGCAGACCTGGACGGAGGCCGAGGTGCACATCATGGCGCGCCCGGCCGGACCTCTGCGGTCCAGGCAGGCCTCCATGGCGTCGTAGCGGGGCTCGCGCAGATAGCGGCGGGGTTCGTGCCAGGGGTCCTGGCCGATGCCGACCAGTCCGAGACCGTGCTCGCGCAGGGCCGCGCGGACGGCGTCGAGATCGGCGGAGACGGTACCGATGCACTCCATCAGGGAGGCGGCGGGCGGCGAGCTGAGCTCCAGCTGGCCGCCGGGCTCGACGGTGAGCGCCGACCTCAGGGGCACGGTCCGCAGGGCGGCGTAGGCCGCGCGCAGTCGTTCGGGTGTGACGGGAAGCTGCGGGCTGCGCAGCTCATGGACGAGCCATTCCACCTCGACCCCGAGGGTGCGCGGCGGGCCGGTCTTGAAGCAGATGCCGCGGACGAGGGCCTCGACCTCCGCCTCGGACACCGAGGTCCGGGGCTTGGTACAGCCGCTCGGCGGCGAACCGCCGGATGAATCTGGCATATCGGAATCCTCCTGATATTCCACCATGCCACCGGCCCGGCATTTCGGGTGGGCCGGGACGGCACACTCGTCCCACCCAAGACGCTGAGCGGGCTCCGCACAAGGGCGCCTCCCGGGATGTTCCGGATCGGACACATCCGGTTCCCGCCGGTTTCGGGGCCCGTTCGCGGGCCGGAAAAACTCCGTTGCACCACCCGTGGCCCATCGCCCACGATGCGTACATGAGCACGACGGGGGAGTGCGCCCGGCGCGCGCTCAAGGCGCTCACGGGGGTGGCGCCATGAGCGCGCGCCTGCGGGAGCTCGCACAGCAGACGGAACGGATCGTGGCCGCGGGTTCCTACCCCGCGTCCGACGGCCGTGAGGTGTCGATCGCCGCGGCGGTGGAAGCCGCCAGGCAGGGCACGCGCAGGTACGGGCCCGGCCCCGTGCCGGTGCCCCTGGCCTCCCCGGTGGACACGCACATCGAGGTCACGGGCGAGAGCAGCCTGGAGGCGGCGCGCCGCCTCGGCCCCGGGACGGCCGTCCTGAACTTCTCCTCGGCGCGCAACCCCGGCGGCGGCTATCTCAACGGCGCCCAGGCCCAGGAGGAGGCCCTGTGCCGGGCCTCCGCGCTCTACACCTGCCTGATCGAGCTCCGCGAGTTCTACGACCACCACCGGGCCCACCGCGACCCCTTCTACACCGACCGGGTCATCCACTCACCCGCCGTGCCCGTCTTCCGCGACGACCGAGGACGCCTGCTGGACGCGCCGTACACGGCCGGATTCCTCACCTCCGCGGCGCCGAACGCGGGAGTCGTCAGGCGTACGGCACCGGAGCGCGCCGCTGACCTCCCCGGGGCCCTCGCGGTGCGCGCCGAGCGGGTGCTGGAGGTGGCCGCCGTCCACGGCTACCGGCGGCTGGTGCTCGGCGCCTGGGGCTGCGGAGTGTTCCAGAACGAACCGGGGCAGGTGGCGGGTGCGTTCCGGGCGCTGCTGGGCCCGGGCGGACGGTTCGCGGGCCGCTTCGAGCGGGTCGTGTTCGGCATCCTCGACCGGACCCCGCGGACGACGACCCGGACGGCCTTCGAACGGGCGTTCCTGGAGCCTCAGCTCCAGCCGTAGCGCTCCCGCAGCCGGTGGCGGACCGCGTTGAACCGCATCCGGTCCAGCGCGCATGCCTCGCGCCGCATCCCCCGCTCGTGCAGCCGCAGCACTCGGTCCACGGCGACCCAGGAGTCCCGCCCGGACCGGTCCCAGGGCCCGCGCCCGATCGCCACCCAGTCCCGGTGCGCGTCATGCCGCTTGCTGGACAACTGCACGGCCAGGACGGTGCCGCCCGGCTCCCGGGCCACCACCAGCACGGGCCGGTCCTTGCCGCGGCCGTCGTTCTCCTCGTACGGCACCCAGGTCCAGACGATCTCCCCGGGATCCGGGTCGCCGTCGTGCGCGGGCGAGTACTCGGTGTGCACCCGGCCCACCTCGCGGGGGTCGGCCTCGACGGTGGCGAAGGGGCCCTGACGGCCGGGGATGTTCTCTTCGGTGGACGCAGTCACGGGGATCACGGTAGGGCGTGCGCGGAGGCGAACGGGCGTCGGGCACCCCGCCGGTCTATCCGGCCGGGATGTCCGAGGCGAGCTGCCCCGGCGGCCATGCCTCGTGCCAGCGCAGTTCCGCCTCCAACTGGGCGGCGAGCGACAGCAGAAGGGGCTCGCTGTGGGCCGGTCCCAGCAGTTGGGCGCCGACCGGCAGACCGCCTTCCACGAAGCCCGCGGGGACGTTCACGCCGGGCCAGCCCAGCACGTTCCACGGCCAGGCGAAGGGACAGGCGGCGATCATCGCGCGGTCGGTGGCGAGCCCGCCGAGCCCCAGCAGCGCGCCGATCCGCGGCGGGGGAGCGGCCGTCGTCGGCGCGAGCATCACGTCGTAGGCCTCGAAGAACGTGCCGATACGGCGGTGCAGCACCGCCTCGGCGCGCCGGGCCGCCCGCAGCGGTGCCCCACCGAGCAGCCGGCCCAGCCGGGCGGCGCCCAGGGTGCGCCGGTCCAGCAGCGCGGGAAAGGGCGACTCGCTCACGAACTCGGCGATCCCCATGGTGGCCCGCGGCACGAAGGCCAGCCCGATCTGTCCGTACGGCGGATCGGCCTCCTCGACGATGTGTCCCAGCGCGGCCAGTTTCTCGGCGAGTTCGACGACCTTGTCGCGCACCTCGGGCCGGAGCCGGGCGGGTACCGCGGTGAACGGGGGCTTCAGGGCCAGGGCGATGCGCAGTCGTCCGGGGTCGCGGCCCACGGCCGCCGAGGCGTCGATGGCCGGGGGACGGCAGGGGTCCCCGGCGTGGTTGCCGCTCGCCGCGTCCAGCAGCAGGGCCGCGTCGGCGACCGTACGGGCCAGCGTGCCGTTGACCGTGATGCCCTGGAAGGACTCGCCGCGCGGCCAGGTCGAGATCCGGCCGCGCTGCGGCTTGATGCCGACCAGGTTGGTCCAGGACGCCGGGATCCGCACCGATCCGGCGCCGTCCGAGCCGAGCGCGGCGGGGACCAGCCCGGCGGCGACGGCGG
Organism: Streptomyces sp. NPDC002779; assembly: GCF_042888685.1. Taxonomy (NCBI): domain Bacteria; kingdom Bacillati; phylum Actinomycetota; class Actinomycetes; order Kitasatosporales; family Streptomycetaceae; genus Streptomyces; species Streptomyces sp. NPDC002779. Next base: position 68,940 of record NZ_JBIAQC010000008.1, on the reverse strand, counting down.
CGGCCGAACCGCCCGAGGAACCGCCCGGCGTGTACTCGGTGTTCCACGGGTTGCGGGTCTCGCCGAAGGCCGGGCCCTCGGTGAACGGCCACTGCCCCAGTTCGCAGGTGTTGGTCTTGCCGACGATCACGGCCCCGGCCGCGCGCAGCCGCCGTACCGCCTCGCCGTCCTCGGCGACCGGCGGGAACTCCCCCTGGCAGCCGAACGCGGTGGGCTCCCCGGCGACGTCCATGTCGTCCTTGACGGCGACCGGCACGCCGAGCAGCGGCCGCCGTCCGCCCGAGGCGAGTTCCCGGTCCGCCGCGTCCGCCTCGGCGAGCGCCGCCTCGGCGCGGACGATCCGGAAGGCGTTGAGGGAGCCCCGTGTCGCCTCGATGCGCGCGAGCGCCCGCTCGACCAGGGTCCGGGAGTTCACCTCCCCGTCGGCCAGCGCACGGGCGGACTCGGTGAGCCCTGCGGAACGGTCGAACGTCATACGGGGCACCTCCGGTGACGGCCTTGTCTACTGAACAGTAGCCTCTGGGGCGGCCTTTGCCTCGGCTTGTGTCGAGCGGTGCGCGGACCATTGACGCACTCTCGTCCCACCCCTACCTTCTGACCGATCTTCCGAACCGAGTTCGGTAAGTCGAACAACTCGGTGTGTGCCCCACGCGTCAGAGGGAGAGCCGCCCATGACCCCGCAACGCCCCACCCCGTCCCGCCGCACCCTGCTCCGGGCGATGACCGCCCTGCCCGCCTCGGCCCTACTGCTGTCCGAGGCGCCCGGACTGCTCGGCGCGGCCGCCGCCGCCGCGCCGCCGAGCGGTTCCGCCACCCGCTACACCATCGTGCCGTTCCTCAACAGCAACGACGGCACGGTCAACGTCTACCAGTCCGACGACGCCACCGACTTCCGGCTGCTGCGCTCCGCCGCCTACACCCCGCCCGCCGGCCGCATCCGCGACGCCAGCGTCATCCGGCACACCGACGGCTACTACTACGTCACCTACACGACCCGCACCTGGCAGGACACCAGCACCACCATCGGCTTCGCGCGCAGCACGGACCGGGTCAACTGGACCTTCCTCTACGACCATCCGGTCCCGATCGCGAACCTCTCCCGCGCCTGGGCACCGGAGTTCTTCGTCGACGGCGACGGCAGCGTGCACGTCATCGTGTCCTGCTCCACGACCAACGACGAGTGGATCTTCACGCCGTACCGGCTCAGGGCCACCAACTCCGCGCTGACCGCGTGGAGTTCACCGGTCGCCCTGACCGGCATCGGCGCCAACCACATCGACACCTTCCTGGTGCGGACCGGCTCGACCTACCACGCCTTCACCAAGAACGAGACCACGAAGTACATCGAGTACGGCACCGCGACCTCCCTCGCCGGGCCCTACACGATCTCCCGCACGGGCGACTGGGCCGGCTGGGGCAGCTACCGCGAGGGCCCGGCGCTGGTCCAGCTCGACAACGGCGCCTGGCGCATGTTCTTCGACGGCTACGGCGACGGCAGGTACTACTGCAGCGACAGCCACGACACCTTCGCCACCTGGTCGGCACCGGCCGCACTGCCCGCGATCTCCGGCACGGCCCGGCACTTCACGGTGGTCAAGGAGACCGTGCCGGGCGGTCCGAGCCTGGCCCGCGGCACCACCCGCTCCTTCCGGTCCGCCAACTACCCCACCCGCCACTGGCAGCAGCAGTCGGCCCTGCTCAACCTCCCCGTGGTGAGCGCCTCCAGCACCACCGCCGAGAAGCAGGCGGCCACCTTCACGGTCACCGCGGGCCTCGCCGACCCGGGCGGCTACTCCTTCCGCGACGCCGCCGGCGCCTACCTGCGCCACTACGACTTCCGCGCCCGCTTCGACCCGGACAACGGCACCGCGGCGTTCGCCCGGGACGCCACGTTCATCGCCCGCACCGGCACGGCGACGGGCGCGCTGCGCTTCGAGTCGTACAACTACCCGGGCCGCTACCTGCGGCACTACGGCTATCAGCTGCGGGTGGAACGGTCCGACGGGACGGACCTGTTCCGGCAGGACAGCTCCTTCGTGCCGGTAGCGGCCTGGGGTTGAGTCGTACGGCGGCCCGCTCCGCTCAGGACAGGTCGAACCGGTCCAGGTTCATCACCTTGTCCCACGCCGTCACGAAGTCACGCACGAACTTCTCCTCCGCGTCCCTGGAGCCGTACACCTCCGACAGGGCCCGGAGCTGGGAGTGCGAACCGAAGACGAGGTCGACGGCCGTGGCGGTCCACCTGACCTCGCCCGTGGCGCGCTCCCGGCCCTCGAAGACGTTCTCGTCCGCGGCCGACGCCTTCCACTCCGTGCTCATGTCGAGCAGGTTGATGAAGAAGTCGTTGGTCAGGGTCTCCGGCCGGTTGGTGAGGACCCCGTGCCGGGACTGCTTGAAGCCGGTGTTCAGGGCCCGCATGCCGCCGATCAGCACCGTCATCTCGGGCGCGGTCAGGGTGAGCATGTTGGCGCGGTCCAGCAGGAGGGTCTCCGGCGACAGCTTCTCGCCCGCCCGCAGGTAGTTGCGGAACCCGTCCGCCTGGGGCTCCAGCATGGCGAACGTCTCCGCGTCGGTCTGCTCCTGGGAGGCGTCCGTGCGGCCGGGGGCGAACGGGACCGTGACCGGGTGCCCGGCGTTCCTGGCCGCTTGCTCGACGGCCGCGCAGCCGCCCAGGACGATCAGGTCGGCGAGCGACACCTTCGTACCGCCGGTCTGCGAGGCGTTGAAGTCCCGCTGGATCCGCTCCAGGGCCGCCACCGTATCGGTGACCTCGGGCAGGTCGTTGACCTCCCAGTCCTTCTGCGGTGCCAGCCGGATCCGGGCGCCGTTGGCCCCGCCGCGCTTGTCGGTGCCGCGGAAGCTCGCCGCCGCCGCCCACGCGGTGGTGGCCAGCTGGGACACGGACAGCCCCGAGTCGAGGATCGTGGCCTTGAGGGCGGCGATGTCCTCGTCCCCGACCAGCTCGTGGTCGACCTCGGGCACCGGGTCCTGCCACAGCTGCGGTTCGGGAACCCACGGGCCGAGGTAACGCGACAGGGGACCCATGTCACGGTGCAGCAGCTTGTACCACGCCTTGGCGAACGCCTCCGCGAGCTTGTCCGGGTTCTCGTGGAAGCTCTTCGCGATCGGCCCGTAGACCGGGTCCACCTTCAGCGCGAGGTCCGTCGTCAGCATCATGGGCGCGTGCCGCTTCGACGGATCGTGGGCGTCGGGCACGGTGTCCTTGGCCGCGGCATCCGTGGGAGTCCACTGCTTCGCACCGGCCGGGCTCGTCGTCAGCTCCCACTCGTACCCGAACAGGTTGTTGAGGTATCCGTTGTCCCACCTGGTCGGCTCGGAGGTCCACGCGCCCTCCAGCCCGCTGGTGAGCGCGTGCGGGCCGACGCCGCGGCCGTAGGTGTTCCGCCAGCCGAGCCCCTGCTGCTCGATGGGGGCTGCCTCGGGCTCCGGGCCGATGTAACTGACGTCGACCGCGCCATGGCACTTGCCGAAGGTGTGGCCGCCGACGATGAGCGCGACCGTCTCCTCGTCGTTCATCGCCATACGCCCGAACGTCTCGCGGATGTCCCGGGCGGCGGCCATCGGATCCGGGTTGCCGCTGGGCCCCTCGGGATTGACGTAGATCAGGCCCATCTGCACGGCACCGAAAGGACCGGTGAGTTCCCGGTCGCCGCTGTAGCGCTCATCGCCGAGCCAGGTGTCCTCGGGCCCCCAGAAGATCTCCTCCGGCTCCCAGATGTCCTCGCGTCCGAAACCGAATCCGAACGTCTTGAACCCCATCGATTCCATGGCGCAGTTGCCGGTGAACACGAGGAGATCGGCCCAGGAGATCTTCCGGCCGTACTTCTGCTTCACCGGCCACAGCAGGCGGCGCGCCTTGTCCAGGCTCGCGTTGTCCGGCCAGCTGTTGAGCGGGGCGAAGCGCTGCGCACCGCTGCCGCCGCCGCCCCGGCCGTCCGCGATCCGGTACGTGCCCGCGGCGTGCCAGCTCATCCGGATGAAGAGCGGCCCGTAGTGACCGTAGTCGGCGGGCCACCAGTCCTGGGACGTCGTCATCACCTCGAGGACGTCCCGCTTCAGCGCCTCCACGTCGAGGGTCGCGAACTCCTTCGCGTAGTCGAAGTCCTCCTCCATCGGATTGGAGCGGGACGAGTGCTGGTGCAGAACTTGGAGGTCCAGCTGATTGGGCCACCAGTCCCGGTTCGTCCTGGGCCGAGTCGAGGTGGGACTCGGGGAGGGGATTACCGGGTTCTCGCTCTCACTGCCGGGCATGATTGTCCTTCTTCCTGTCACCGTGTCCGTTTCGTGCCGGGTCGGCGTCCGTATGGTCGCGTACCGCGGAGCGCATCGCTACGAACCACGCAGGGGCAGCCGATTCGGCGGCCGCAGGTCAGCGGCGGGGTTTCTGTTCCCGCTGGGGTTTCTGTTATGGCACCCCCCTGCCGGAGGTCTCCCCTTGTACCGGGCGAAAGAATGCGGCAACCGAAAGGGATGTGGTGGTCAGGCATGGCAGCGATGGGAGAGCACGAGTGCGCCGTGGTCGAGGCGGCTCGGCGGGGTGACCTCCGGGCGCAGGACGAGCTGGTCGGCGCGTATCTGCCGTTGGTCTACAACATCGTGGGCCGGGCGCTGAACGGACATGCCGACGTCGACGACGTCGTGCAGGAGACCATGCTCCGCGCCCTGCGCGCGCTCGGCTCGCTGCACCACCCCGCCAGCTTCCGGTCCTGGCTCGTGGCCATCACGATGAACCAGATCCGCACCTACCAGTACCGGCAGCAGACGGCACCGGCGGGCTCGGAACTGGAGGACGCCTACGACGTGGCCGACCCCGGCGCGGACTTCGTGGACCTGACGATCCTGCGCCTCGGTCTGGACGGCCAGCGGCGCGAGGTGGCGCAGGCCACGCGCTGGCTGGACGGCGACGACCGGATGCTGCTGTCGCTGTGGTGGCTGGAGGCCGTCGGCGAGCTGAGCCGGGCGGAGGTCTCCGCGGCGCTCGAGCTGTCCCAGCAGCACACGGCGGTGCGGGTGCAGCGGATGAAGGCTCAGCTGGAGACCGCCCGCCTGGTGGTACGGGCGCTCGCCGCGACGCCGCCGTGCGGTCACCTCGGCCAGGTGATCGGCAACTGGGACGGCCGCCCGTCACCGCTGTGGCGCAAGCGCATCGCCCGGCACGCCCGGGACTGCGTGCCGTGCTCGGGCCACCAGAGCGGGCTGGTCCCGGCCGAGGGGTTGCTGGTCGGCCTGGGACTGGTGCCCGTCGCCGCCGCGCTCACCGGCCTCGCCGCACTGACCGCCTTCGCGACCACCGAAACCGCGGCTGCGGCTTCGGGTGCGGCGGGGTATGGGGACTTCGGTCATGGTGCGGCTTCGGGTGCGGCGGGGCATGGGGACCTCGGTCACGGTGCGGCCTCCGGTGTGGCGGGGCATGGGGACGTCGGTCACGGTGTTGCTTCGGGTGTGCCGGGGTATCCGGACGCCGGTCATGGCGCGGCCTCCGGTGTGGCGGGGGTTGGGGACGTCGGTCACGGTGCTGCTTCGGGTGGGCTGGGGCATGCCAACGTGGGCCATGGCGCGGCCTCCGGTGTGGCGGGGCATGGGGACGTCGGTCACGGTGTTGCTTCGGGTGTGCCGGGGTATCCGGACGCCGGTCACGGTGCGGCCTCCGGGGGGCCGGGGTATCCGGAGTTCGGGCACGGCGCGGTCCCGGGTGTGCCGGGGTATCCGGATCGCGGCCACACCGGGGCCCCGGCAGAGCACGCCTCCGCTCACACCCACCCGGAGTCCGGCACCGCAGCCGCAGAGGGTGACCCCACGGCCGTACTCGCGCCGGTGCGCACCGCCCCCTCCCGAGGGCGCCACGGCCACGGCCGACGCAGACGAATATCCCAGCGCCGCCGCATCACCGGCGTGGCCGCCGCGGTCGCCGTACTGATCACCGGAGGCACCGTCGCGACCCTGAGCCTGCAGCCGGACGGCGAGGGCGACAAGGTGCAGTCCGCTGCCGACACACCCCCGGCCCCCTCCTCGGCTCCCCCCACCACCTCGGCGGCCCCCTCCCCCTCCCCGTCCCAGTCGCCGAGCAAGTCCCCCTCACCCGAGCCCAGCACCAAGTCCCCGAAGCCCACGCCGACAGCCTCACGCACGAAGCCGCAGCCGCAGCCGCAGAAGGCGACGACGCCCCCGCCCCGTCCGTCGGCGACCCCCGCCACCGCACCCGCGGGCACACCCTCCGCGCAGGTCCTCGCCCTCGTCAACAACGAGCGTGCGAAAGCCGGTTGTGGGCCTGTGACGCACGACGGCCGCCTCGCCCGGGCCGCTCAGCTGCACAGCGAGGACATGTCGCAGAACCAGTACTTCGACCACACCAGCCTCGACGGCCGCACCTTCGCCGACCGGGCCGCCGCCCAGGGACATCCGTCGCCCGGAGCCGAGAACATCGCCCGCGGCCAGACCACCCCGGCAGCCGTGATGGCGGCGTGGATGAACTCGCAGGGCCACCGCGAGAACATCCTCAACTGTTCCCTCACCACCATGGGCATCGGCCTCGTGGAGGACGACTGGACCTGGACCCAGGTGTTCGGCTACTAGGGGTGTCAGGGCTCGCCGTGGCCAGGTTCACATGGCGTCGGCGCGACGGGGCCGACACCATGGTGCACCTCACCCGCAGGCGAAGGGATCACGAATGTTCCGCAAGGTGCTGGTCGCCAACCGAGGCGAGATCGCGATTCGGGCCTTTCGTGCGGGCTACGAGCTGGGCGCGCGGACCGTCGCCGTCTTCCCGCACGAGGACCGCAACTCGCTGCACCGGCTGAAGGCCGACGAGGCCTACGAGATCGGCGAACCGGGACATCCGGTGCGCGCCTATCTCTCCGTCGACGAGATCGTCGGCGCGGCCCGGCGCGCCGGCGCGGACGCCGTCTACCCCGGCTACGGCTTCCTCTCCGAGAACCCCGAGCTGGCCCGGGCCTGCGCGGCGGCGGGCATCACGTTCGTCGGACCGGACGCGGACATCCTGGAGCTGACCGGCAACAAGGCCCGCGCGGTGGCCGCCGCCCGCGAGGCCGGCGTACCCGTGCTGCGCTCCTCCGCGCCCTCCAACTACATCGACGAACTCGTCCGCGCCGCCGAGGACGTCGGCTTCCCGGTGTTCGTCAAGGCCGTCGCGGGCGGCGGCGGGCGCGGGATGCGCCGCGTCGAGAACCCCGCCCAGCTCAGGGAGTCCATCGAGGCCGCCTCGCGCGAGGCGGCGTCCGCCTTCGGTGACCCGACGGTGTTCCTGGAGAAGGCCGTCGTCGAACCCCGCCACATCGAGGTGCAGATCCTCGCCGACGGCCACGGCAACGTCATCCACCTCTTCGAGCGGGACTGCTCGGTGCAGCGCCGCCACCAGAAGGTCATCGAACTCGCGCCCGCCCCCAACCTCGACCCGGCCCTGCGCGACCGGATCTGCGCCGACGCCGTCCGGTTCGCCCGGCAGATCGGCTACCGCAACGCGGGCACCGTGGAGTTCCTCCTCGACCGCGACGGCAACCACGTCTTCATCGAGATGAACCCGCGCATCCAGGTCGAGCACACGGTCACCGAGGAGGTCACCGACGTCGACCTGGTCCAGTCCCAGCTGCGCATCGCCGCCGGCGAGAGCCTCGCCGACCTCGGGCTCTCCCAGGAGACCGTCACCCTGCGCGGCGCCGCCCTGCAGTGCCGTATCACCACCGAGGACCCCGCCAACGGCTTCCGCCCCGACACCGGTCGGATCAGCGCCTACCGCTCACCCGGCGGCTCCGGCATCCGCCTCGACGGCGGCACCACCCACGCCGGTACGGACATCAGCGCCCACTTCGACTCCATGCTGGTGAAGCTCACCTGCCGGGGCCGGGACTTCGCCGCCGCGGTGGGCCGCGCCCGGCGTGCCGTCGCCGAGTTCCGCATCCGCGGGGTGTCCACCAACATCCCGTTCCTCCAGGCGGTGCTGGACGATCCGGACTTCCAGGCCGGCCGGGTCACCACCTCGTTCATCGAGCAGCGCCCGCATCTGCTCACCGCCCGCCACTCCGCCGACCGCGGCACCAAGCTGCTGACCTACCTGGCCGACGTCACCGTGAACCGGCCGCACGGCGAGCGGCCCGACCTCGCCGACCCGATGGCCAAGCTGCCCCCCGTACCCGAGGGACTGCCGCCCGCGGGCTCCCGGCAGCGGCTCGTCGAACTCGGCCCCGAGGGCTTCGCCCGGAACCTGCGTGAGGCGCCCACCCTCGGCGTCACCGACACCACCTTCCGCGACGCCCACCAGTCCCTGCTCGCCACCCGGGTCCGTACGAAGGACATGCTCGCCGTCGCCCCGGTCGTCGCCCGCACCCTGCCCGAGCTGCTCTCCCTGGAGTGCTGGGGCGGCGCCACCTACGACGTCGCCCTGCGGTTCCTCGCCGAGGACCCCTGGGAGCGGCTGGCCGCCCTGCGCGAGGCCGTCCCGAACATCTGCCTGCAGATGCTGCTGCGCGGCCGCAACACCGTGGGCTACACCCCCTACCCGACCGAGGTCACCGACGCCTTCGTGCAGGAGGCCGCCGCCACCGGCATCGACATCTTCCGCATCTTCGACGCCCTCAACGACGTCGACCAGATGCGCCCCGCCATCGACGCCGTACGCCAGACCGGGACCGCCGTCGCGGAGGTGGCCCTGTGCTACACCGCCGACCTGTCCGACCCGGACGAGCGGCTCTACACCCTCGACTACTACCTGCGCCTCGCCGAGCGGATCGTCGACGCGGGCGCCCACATCCTGGCCGTCAAGGACATGGCCGGACTGCTGCGGGCCCCGGCCGCCGCCACCCTCGTGACCGCGCTGCGCCGGGAGTTCGACCTGCCGGTGCACCTGCACACCCACGACACCGCCGGCGGCCAGCTCGCCACCTACCTCGCCGCGGTCCAGGCCGGGGCGGACGCCGTGGACGGGGCGGTCGCGTCCATGGCGGGCAGCACCTCCCAGCCGTCCCTGTCGGCGATCGTGGCCGCCACCGACCACTCCGCCCGCCCGACCGGCCTCGACATCCAGGCCGTCGGCGACCTGGAGCCGTACTGGGAGAGCGTCCGCAAGGTCTACGCCCCCTTCGAGTCGGGCCTGCCCGCGCCGACCGGCCGGGTCTACCACCACGAGATCCCCGGCGGTCAGCTGTCCAACCTGCGCACCCAGGCCATCGCGCTCGGCCTCGGCGACCGCTTCGAGGACATCGAGGCCATGTACGCCGCCGCCGACCGGATGCTGGGCAGGCTGGTGAAGGTCACCCCGTCCTCGAAGGTGGTCGGCGACCTGGCCCTGCACCTGGTGGGCGCGGGCGTCTCCCCGGCCGACTTCGAGGCGGAGCCCGACCGGTTCGACATCCCCGACTCCGTCATCGGCTTCCTCCGCGGCGAGCTGGGCACCCCGCCCGGCGGCTGGCCCGAGCCGTTCCGCAGCAAGGCCCTGCGCGGCCGCGCCGAGGCCAAGCCGCCCGCGGGCCTCACCGCCGACGACCGCGCGGGCCTGGTCAAGGACCGGCGCGCCACCCTCAACCGGCTGCTGTTCCCCGGCCCGACCCGGGAGTTCGAGACCCACCGCCAGTCCTACGGCGACACCAGCGTGCTGGACAGCAAGGACTTCTTCTACGGCCTGCGCCAGGCCAAGGAGTACGCCATCGACCTCGAACCCGGGGTGCGGCTGCTGATCGAGCTGCAGGCCGTCGGTGACGCCGACGAGCGCGGCATGCGGACGGTGATGTCCTCCCTGAACGGCCAGTTGCGGCCCATCCAGGTCCGCGACCGGGCGGTGGCCTCGGACATCCCGGCCACCGAGAAGGCCGACCGCTCGAATCCCGGCCATGTCGCGGCGCCGTTCGCGGGCGTGGTGACCCTCGCGGTCGCCGAGGGCGACCAGGTGGCGGCCGGGGCGACGGTGGCGACCATCGAGGCGATGAAGATGGAGGCGTCGATCACCGCCGCCAAGGACGGCACGGTCTCCCGGCTCGCGGTCAACCGGATCCAGCAGGTCGAGGGCGGTGACCTGCTGGCCGAGATCGGCTGAGGTCAGCGACGGCAGTACAGGAACAGGTGGGGCTCGGGCCCCGCTCCGGGGTGGTCCGGGGTGAAGACGGTGCTGTTCCGCGACAGCACCGTCAGCCCCGCCGCCTCCACCACGGCGACGAGGTCCGCCTCCGCGAAGCTCGTCGCGCGCACCGGAAGGCCCATGAAGACCACCTCGACGTCCGCCACGTCCGCGGGCACGGTCGCCAGCACCAGATGGCCACCGGGCCTGAGAGCCCGGGCCAGCCGGTCCACCACCGCCGTCTGCTCCGCGCGGGTCATCTGCAGCAGCGAGAAGAACACGCACACCCCGTCGAACGAGCCCTCCTCCAAGGGGAGTTCACGGATGTCGGCGCAGCGGAACTCGGCCCCGGGGACCTGCCGGGCGGCGAGTTCGACCATGACGGGGGAGACGTCGACGCCCAGCACCGAGTGGCCCGCCGCGGTGAGCGCGGCCGCGGTCGGCCGTCCGGTGCCGCTGCCCACGTCCAGCGTCCGGGCGGCGGGCGGCAGCCGTTCGAGCAGCCACTCCAGGGCGGACAGATGGGCGGGGGCGTGGGCGAACGCCTTCTCGTAGTCGGCACCCAGCGCGTCGAACAGCGCTGCGGCGGGCGGGCGTTGCTCCTCGTACGGCACGTCGCGCATCCCTTCGCTCGGCGGCCCGTATCGTCGCACCCGGCGGACTCGCGCCACAACGGCGGCCCGGTGCGCGTCCCCGCGCCCAGCAGGGAAGAATGGGGTCCGTAACCGACGGTCGAAGCGTGCTGAGGAGCCGGAGATGCAGGACGAGCGAGCAGGGCAGGTCGCCGGGCCCGAGGACCTCATCGATGTGGCCCGCCTGGTCACGGCGTACTACGCGCTGCACCCCGACCCGGCCGAGCCGGGCCAGCGGGTGGCGTTCGGCACCTCGGGACACCGCGGCTCGTCCCTCGCGGCGGCGTTCAACGAGGACCACATCGCCGCCACCAGCCAGGCCATCTGCGAATACCGCACGGCGAAGGGCACCGACGGGCCCCTCTTCCTCGGCGCCGACACCCACGCCCTGTCCGAGCCCGCCCGGATCACGGCGCTGGAGGTGTTCGCCGCCAACGACGTCACCGTCCTCATCGACCAGACCGACGGCTACACGCCCACCCCGGCGGTCTCGCACGCCATCCTCGCCCACAACCGCGGCCGCACCTCCGGCCTCGCCGACGGCGTGGTGGTCACCCCCTCGCACAACCCGCCCGCCGACGGCGGCTTCAAGTACAACCCGCCGAGCGGCGGCCCGGCCGGCTCCGACGCGACCTCCTGGATCCAGGACCGTGCCAACGAGATCATCACCGGCGGCCTGAAGGACGTACGGCGCATCCCGTACGCCCGCGCCCTGGCCGCGCCCGGCACCGGCCGCTACGACTTCCTCGGCACCTACGTGGCCGACCTGCCGAACGTGCTGGACCTGGACGCGATCCGGACCGCGGGCGTACGCATCGGCGCGGACCCGCTGGGCGGCGCCTCGGTGGCCTACTGGGGCCGGATCGCCGAGCAGCACCGGCTCGACCTCACGGTGGTCAATCCGCTCACCGACCCCACCTGGCGCTTCATGACGCTGGACTGGGACGGCAAGATCCGCATGGACTGCTCCTCCCCGTACGCCATGGCCTCGCTCATCGAACAGCGCGACCGGTACGACATCGCCACCGGCAACGACGCCGACGCCGACCGGCACGGCATCGTCACACCCGACGGCGGTCTGATGAACCCCAACCACTATCTGGCCGTGGCGATCTCCTACCTCTTCTCGCACCGCGAGCGGTGGCCGGCGGGTGCCGGGATCGGCAAGACGCTGGTGTCGTCCAGCATGATCGACCGGGTCGCGGCGGAGGTCGGCCGCCCGCTCGTCGAAGTCCCCGTCGGATTCAAGTGGTTCGTGGACGGCCTGGCCGACGGCGGCCTCGGCTTCGGCGGCGAGGAGTCGGCGGGCGCGTCCTTCCTGCGCCGGGACGGCTCGGTGTGGACCACCGACAAGGACGGCATCATCCTGGCGCTGCTCGCCTCCGAGATCACCGCGGTCACGGGCAAGTCACCGTCGCGGCACTACGCCGAACTCACCGAACGCTTCGGCTCGCCCGCCTACGCGCGCGTGGACGCCCCCGCGTCCCGCGAGGAGAAGGCGCTCCTCGCGAAGCTGTCACCGCAGCAGGTCACCGCCGACACCCTCGCCGGGGACCCGGTCACGACGGTCCTGACCGAGGCCCCGGGCAACGGCGCCGCCCTCGGCGGCATCAAGGTGTGCACCGCCAACGCCTGGTTCGCGGCGCGGCCTTCGGGCACGGAGGACGTCTACAAGATCTACGGCGAGTCCTTCCGCGGAGCGGACCACCTGCGCCAGGTCCAGGAGGAGGCCAGGTCGGTGGTGCTGGCGGCGCTGGGCGGCTGACGCGGGCCCAACACTCCACGGCACAGCGGGCATTCGGGGACGAGGCCCGCTGCGCCGCTCCCGCCTGTGCGGTGCGCGCCGGGCGGATAAGAACCGGGGTGCCCGAACCCGGGCGGACGTGCGGTGACCGCGGCGGCCGGCGCCGGTCAGGTGGGGACCGCGGTCAGCAAGACCGCAGGCCGGAACTGGCGGTGGCGACGCCCGGTCACCGCCGTGGTCTGCGGCGGTCAGCCTTGGCCGTCGTACGGCCCGACCGAACCTTGGCCCTGCATATCGCCGGGCGGCGTCAGCGGGAGAGCTTGGCTCGGGTGCTGGCCGCCCTCGCCGCCGGGCGGGCCGTCGCGCGCATGGAGCGGCTGACCAGGCGCGCGTCGCGGCGCAGGCCCTTGGCGGTGTGGCGGCTGCGCCAGGCCAGGGACGGGGAACCGCCGGTGTCGTCGGCGGCGATCAGCAGGCCGCCGAGCATCGACATGTTCTTCAGGAAATGGATGCGCTGCTGGGACCGCCGCTCCGGGTCGTCCTCCTCCCAGAAGCGGTGCCCGGCCAGCGTGGTCGGCACGAGCGTCGCCGCGATCGCGAGCGCGGCGATCCGGGGCATCCGGCCGATGCCGAGCATGACGCCCGCGGCGACCTGGACGGCGCCGTTGAGCCGCACCAGCTGCTCCGTGCGGTCCGGCAGGACCTCCACCCGTTCGGTGATCGGCTGGACGACGGGCTCCGCGGCCGGGGCCACGTCCTTGGGGTTGCGCAGGGAGTCCAGACCTCCGGTGACGAACATCGAGGCAAGCATCGGACGTCCGGCTACACGCAGCAGACTCATGGCACTCTCCGGATTCGTGGCGTACGGACTGCGGTGATCACCGTGTTCCCGCCCCGCCCGGGCTCATGCGCCGCCCTCGGAACGCCCGGCCACTACTCGCCGAGCCGCAGCTGCATCAGCGTCAGGTCGAACCAGCGGCCGAACTTGGTCCCGGCCTCCTTCAGGGTGCCGACATGGACGAACCCGCGGTGCTCGTGCAGCCGGATGGAGGTGCCGTTGCCCGACTCGATCGCGGCGATCATGCTGTGCTGGCCCGTCGCGCGCGCCGTGGCGATGAGCGCGGTGAGCAGGGAGCCGCCGATGCCCAGACCCTGGTGGCCGTCGCGGACGTAGACCGAGTCCTCCACCGTGTGGCGGTAGCCCTCCAGGGCCCGCCAGGGGGCGTAGGAGGCGTATCCGGCGATCTCCCCGGCCACCTCCGCCACCAGGGCCGAGCCGCGGTCGAGATGGTCGGCGAACCAGGCCCGGCCCTCGGCGGGGGAGTGCGGGACCTGCGTCCACAGGGCCGTCGAGTGCTCGACGGCGTGGTTGCGGATCGCGACGACGGCCTCGGTGTCCTCGGGCCGTGCCGCGCGGACCGTGACACCCCCTCGCTTCTCATATACTGGAATCATGTCCAATATGATAGATCCTCTGGTGGAGCGCATCGCCACCCGCATCCGTGCGGAGCGCGAGCGCCGCCGGTGGACGCTGGCCCAGCTCGCGGACGCCTCCGGGGTCTCCCGGGCGATGATCAACCGGATCGAGCGCGGCGAGAGCAACCCCACGGCCGTCGTCCTGGGCAAGCTGTCGGCGGCGTTCCGGATCAGCGTCGCATCCCTGCTCGCGCAGGCCGAGGAGCCCCCGGCCGAGACGCAGGCGATGGGCGTACGGCGGCGGGCCGACGATGCCGAGTGGACCGACCCGGAGACCGGCTACCGGCGCCGCCAGATCACCTCCCCGCGCTTCCCCGCCGAGATCGCGGAGATCCACCTGCCGCCGGGGGCCCGCGTCCCCTACCCGGCCGCCGCCTTCGCCTTCCTCCAGCAGCTCGTGTGGGTTCTGGAGGGCCGGCTCACCTTCCAGGACGGCGACACCGTCCACGAACTCGGCGCCGGGGACATCATCGAACTCGGCGACCCCGCCCCCCGCGTCTTCGCCAACACCGGCACGGACGCCTGCCGTTACGCCGTAGTCCTCAGTCGGACCGCCCGGCCGTGAACCGTAGTCCTCGCCGGGGCGGCACCGCCCTGCTCGCCGCCATGGCCGGTACGGCGATAGCCGACAACTACACCCTCCAGCCCGCCCTCACCGTCGTCGCCGCCGACCTGGACGTCCCGCTCTCCGCGATCAGCCTCGTCCCGTCCGCCGCCCTCGCCGGCTCGATGACCGGCTTCGCCCTGCTGCTGCCCCTCGCCGACCGCATCGCCCCGAACCGCCTGGTCGCCGCCCACTTCACCGCCCTGACCGCCGGCCTCGTCCTGGCCGCCACCGCCGCCGACGCGGCCGTGCTGGTGGCCGCCCACCTGATCATCGGCGCCGCCGCCTCGGTCGCCGCCCAGGCGAGCGTCATCGCGGGACGCCTGGCCGCACCCGGCCGCCGCGGCGCCGCCGTCGCGCTCGTGGCGACCGGCCTGTCCGCCGGCATCCTGCTCAGCCGACTCGTCGGCGGCGCCCTCACCGATCTGCTCGGCTGGCGCGCGATGCTCCTGGCCTGCGCCGCCCTCGCCCTGCTCGGCGCGGCCACGGCCGCGGCACTCCTGCCCCGCGAACGGCCCCGGGCCCGTGACTCCTACCGCTCCGCGCTGGCCATGCTGCCCCGGCTTCCGCTGCGCGAGGCGCGGTTGCGGCGGGCGGTCGCCACCGGAGGGCTGTGGTACCTCGCCTTCACCCTGCTGTGGGTCGGCCTCGCGCTCTCCCTGGCCCGGCCCCCGCACTCCCTGGACCCCACCGCCATCGGCCTGTTCGGCCTGGCCGGACTGCTCGGGTTCGCCGTCCTGCCGTTCACCGGGCGCCTCGTCGACCGTCACGGCCCGCACACCGTGATGACCGGCGCCGTGGCCGTCGCGGCGTGCGGCACCCTGCTGATCGCCCTCGCCCCGGACCACCTCGCGGCCATCGCCGTCGGCCTCGCGGTGTTCGACGCGGGCTGCTTCGTCGCGCAGGCCGCCAACCAGAGCCTCGTGATCGGCATCGACCCCGCCAACTCCGGCAGCCTCAGCGGCGCCTACCTGGTGCTGTACTTCGCCGTCGGCGCCCTCGGCACCGCCCTCGCCGGGCCGCTGCTGGACGCCATCGGCATGCGGGGCACCACGCTCGTCGCCGTCGGCGCGCTGGTCGGGGCCGCCCTCCTCGCGCGGGGCGCCGATCCCCTCGTACGAGTGAGACAAAAGCGTTAGTTCCCGGGCGGGTTCCGGGAACTCCGCAAGAATCCTGATTCCGAGTCGGCGTCAGGAGACACCCGTGGACTACTACGACCTCGGCCCGCACGGCCGGACCGTCACCACCGCGTCGCCCGCGGCGCAGCTCTGGTTCGACCGCGGGCTGACCTGGACGTACGCCTTCCACCACGAGGAAGCCGCCGAGTGCTTCCGGAGGGCCGCCGAGGCCGACCCCGACTGCGCCATGGCCCACTGGGGCATCGCCTACGCCCTCGGCCCGAACTACAACAAGCCCTGGGAGTTCTTCGACGAACGGGACCTGCTGCGCACCGTCGAACGCACCCACCACGCCGTGGAGTCGGCGCACGCCAAGGCGGCCGGCTGCACCCCCGTCGAACAGGCCCTGATCGGCGCCCTGCGCGCCCGCTACCCCCAGGCCGAGGCGGTCGAGGACTGCTCGGTGTGGAACGCCCCCTACGCCGACGCCATGCGCGCCGTCCACGAACTCGCCCCGGACGACCCGGACATCGCCGCCCTGTACGCCGACGCGCTGATGAACCTCACGCCGTGGCACCTGTGGGACCTGCGCACCGGGCAGCCCGCCGAAGGCGCCCGCACCACCGAGGCCAGGGAGGTGCTGGAGCGGGTCGTGGAGTCACCCCAGGGCCGACTGCACCCGGGCGTGCTGCACCTGTACATCCACCTCATGGAGATGTCCCCGACGCCCGAGGCCGCGCTGACCGCCGCCGACCGGCTGCGCGGACTCGTCCCCGACGCCGGACACCTCCACCACATGCCCTCCCACCTGGAGGTGCTGTGCGGGGACTACCGGCGGGTCGTCTCGGACAACACCACGGCGATCCTCGCCGACGAGAAGGTCCTCAGGCGCTCCGGGGCGATGAACTTCTACACCCTGTACCGCGCGCACAACTACCACTTCCGGATCTACGGAGCCATGTTCCTCGGCCAGTCCCGGGTCGCGCTGGAGACCGCCGACCAGTTGGAGGCCGCCATACCGGAGGATCTGCTGCGGGTGCAGAGCCCGCCCATGGCGGACTGGCTGGAGGCCTTCCTCGCCATGCGGGTCCACGTACTGATCCGCTTCGGCCGTTGGTCCGACATCCTCCGGCTGCCGAGGCCCGCCGACCCCGGGCTGTACTGCATGACGACCGCCATGCTCCACTACGCCCGCGGCGTCGCCCTCTCCGCCACCGGCCGGATCCCCGAGGCCGAGACGGAACAGCGCCTGTTCCAGGAGGCGGCGGCCAGGGTGCCCGAGACCCGCATGCTGTTCAACAACACCTGCGCCGACATCCTCGCCATCGCCGCGGCCATGCTGGAAGGCGAACTGGAGTACCGCAAGGGCCGGTTCGAGACCGCCTTCGCCGCCCTGGAACGCTCGATCGACCTCGACGACCACCTCCCCTACGACGAACCGTGGGGCTGGATGCAGCCCACCCGGCACGCCTACGGCGCCCTCCTCCTGGAACAGGGCCGGATCGCCGAGGCGGAGGCGGTCTACCGGGCCGACCTCGGCCTGGACGGCACCCTGCCGAGGGCGTGCCAGCACCCCGGCAACGTATGGGCGCTGCACGGCCTCCACGAATGCCTCACCCGCCAGGGCAAGGAGGGCGAGGCCCGCATCATCGCCCAACAGCTGAAGATCGCCGCCGCGTTGGCGGACGTACCGATCGAGTCGTCCTGCTTCTGCCGGCTCGACACGGGCGGCTGCTGCGCCTAGACGCCGCGCCGGCCAGGGTCTCGGTCCGGTCGGCGATCACCGTGCACCCCTTGCCACCGCCTCACGCAGGCGCTTCACTTGGCGCACCTCCCACAGGAGAACACCCGAGCCCACCTTGCAGAAGGGGTAGTTCTTTTGTCAGCGATCCGTGCCACCGCCGTCACCGCGGCGGCCTGTGCGGCCGTGCTCACCACCGCACTGCCGTCCTCGGCCATCAACTCCTACAACGCGACGCCCGCACCCGAGCGCACCGAGGTCGGCGCGCTCGTCGCGACGTGGGACCACGACGATGACCCCACCACCCCCGACCGGGTCGACTGGGTCTGCTCCGGAACCATGATCGACGCGAACACCTTCCTGACGGCGGCGCACTGCACCACCGACTGGCCGGACAACGTGCGCTTCCACGTGTCCCTGGACCAGGACGTGCAGTCCGGGCTCGACGCGGCCGCGGCGAAGTACCCGGGCGACCCGGCCGCGCAGGCGAACGCCGTCGCCGTCGCGGGCACCGCCCACAATCACCCCGGCTACCCGGGCCCCGCCTCCGACACCCGTGACATCTCCGTGGTCGAGGTGCCCGCGGCGAGGATGGCGGCCCGCTGGAGCTTCACGCCCGCCACCCTGCCCACCGCGGACCAGCTCGGCACCCAGGACCTCAATTCCGCCGACTGGCTCGTCGCCGGGTACGGCACCCAGGAGGCCGTGCGCGGACCGGGCGGCCACACCCACCCGGGCGGCGGCGTGCGCATGAAGGCGCCCGTCACCTTCAACGCCCTCAACCCCTCCTGGGTCCGCCTGGGCATGACCGCACCGCAGGGCAACGGCGGTGCCTGCTACGGCGACTCCGGCGGCCCCAACTTCGTGACGCTGGGCGGGAAGAGGATCCTGGCGGCCACCACGATCACGGGTGACACCCCGTGCTACGCGACGAATGTGACGTACCGTCTGGACACCCCGGGAGCACGGTCCTTCCTGTCGCCGTTCGTGAAACTGCCGTAGCTCGACGCGTCTTCGGCGGGACGGCCGTAAATCCCTCGCGTCGGGGGCGGAACTGGCCGAGACTCGGCTCATGGTGGACATGGGGGCGTTCCGGGACGCGGTCACCGCGTGGGCGGCGGGCGGCCCCGCCGGCCCCGCCCATGAGCTGGCCGCGCGGCACACCGTCCGGACGGTCGTCCTGCTCGAAGGGCTCAGCGACGTCGCGGCGGTCGACGCCCTGGCGGAGAGCCGTGGCCGGGATCTGGCGGACGACGGCGTCTGCGTCCTGTCGATCGGCGGCGCGATGAGTGTCGGGCGCTACGCCCAACTCCTCGGCCCACCCGGCCTGGGCCTGCGCCTCACGGGCCTGTGCGACGAGGCGGAACGCCCCTACTATGCCCGCGGTTTCACCCGGGCCGGCGCGGCGGAGCGGGACTTCTTCGTCTGTGCGGCGGACCTGGAGGACGAGCTCATCCGCGCGCTGGGCGTGCCCCGGATCGAGGAGCTCGTCCACGAGGAGGGCGACGCGCGCCCCCTGCGGACCTTCCTGCGCCAGCCCGCCCAGCAGGGCCGCGCCCCGCAGCAGCAGTTCAGGCGCTTCTTCGGAACGAAGAAGGGACGCAAGATCCACTACGGCCGGGTCCTCGTCGAGGCCCTGGACCCCGACCGCGTTCCCGCCCCGCTCGACGACCTGCTCGCCGCCCTCTGACCGCTCGGTGAGCCCCGTGCCCAGCGGGGCAGCGGCTTACGCTGCCGTCATGAGGGATGCACAGGAGCAAGCGGCTGCCGTGGCGGCCCGCTTCACCGGCGGTGCCGTGGTCGGCGCACGGCGCCTGTCCGGCACGCTGGCCGAAGTCACACTCGACGGCGGGCGGGTGGTGATGGTCAAGCGCGGCGACGGCGGGCCCGGCGCGACCCGGGCCGAGGCGGCGGGGCTGCGCTGGCTGGGGGAGTCCGGTACGGTCCGGGTGCCGACCGTGCACGGGCACGACGAGGAGTGGCTGGTGACGGACCGCGTCCCGGCGGGCCGCCCGAATCCCGAGGCGGCGGAGCAACTGGGCCGCGAGCTGGCCGCGTTGCACGCCGCGGGCGCCCCGGAGTTCGGGGCGCCGCCGCCCGGCGGCCCGAGGGACGCGTACATCGGCCTGGCCCCGATGGGGAACGTCGACGGCACGAACTGGCCGCGCTGGTACGCCGAGCACCGGGTGCTGCCGTATGTGCGCCGGGCGGTCGACGGGGGCACGCTGGACGCCCGCGAGGCGGTGGAGTTCGAGCGGGTCTGCGCCCGCCTGCCCGATCTGGCGGGCCCCGCCGAACCTCCGGCCCGGCTGCACGGCGACCTGTGGAACGGCAACGTCCTGTGGGGCGCCGACGGGCACGCCTGGCTGATCGACCCGGCCGCCCACGGAGGTCACCGTGAGACGGACCTGGCGATGCTCCATCTCTTCGGCTGCCCCCACCTGGACCGGATCCTGGACGGCTACCAAAAGGCCGCACCGCTCAGCGACGGCTGGCCCGCCCGGATCGCCCTGCACCAGCTCTTCCCGCTGCTGGTCCACGCGGTGCTCTTCGGCCGGGGCTACGCGGAACAGGCGCTGGCGGCGGCGCGGTCGGTGCTCACGCGCTGACGTGGTCAGGCGGGGACGCGCAAGGTCTCCACGGCCTTGACCAGGGGGGCGAGTTCGGGGTTCCGGGCCGCCTCGTCGAGGGCCTCGCGCAGGGCGGACTCGTTCGTGGGGCGGGCCTCCTCCAGCAGCTTCAGGCCCGCTTCCGTGACGTCGGTGTAGATGCCGCGGCGGTCGGTGGGGCAGAGGTAGCGGGAGAGCAGGCCGCGGTCCTCCAGGCGGGTCACCAGTCGGGTGGTGGCGCTCTGGCTGAGGACGACGGCGTCGGCGACCTGCTTCATCTGGAGGTGGCCGCCCTCGCCGGAGTGCTGCCGGCTCAGGACGTCGAGCAGCGAGTACTCCCGCACGCTGAGGTCGTGCCCGGACTGCAGGGCGCGCTCGATGTGGGCCTCGATCCGCCCGTGCAGCAGGGAGAGCGCGCACCAGCCCTGGGCGAGGGCGGTGAGTGCGGGGTCTGTGGCGGTCATGGGGCCTGGCTCCTCCGTCCCGGTGTGACTGGTCCCCAGGATATGCCATCCGTAAAATTGCCATCGTGCGCAATTATTGATCGCTCGCAAGTACCTACGGCAAACTCGATGGTGCCCCGTCGTCCTCCGCCGCTACGGTCATGATCTCCGGCCACGAGGAAAGCGACCGATCCGATGAACAGCCGCCCGCCCGCGACGACGACCCTCTGGCGCCCCACCGGGCCGGAGGAGCTGGCCCTGGTCCGAGAGCTGCAGTGGCGGGCCTGGCCGCCGCGCCTGCCGGAGCAGCCGATCTTCTACCCGGTGCTCAACGAGGACTACGCGGTGAAGATCGCCCGGGACTGGAACGTCAAGCACAGCGGCACCGGCTTCGTGACCCGTTTCGAGGTCGAGTCCGGGTGCCTCAGCCGCTACCCCGTCCAGCAGGCGGGCGGCGAGACGATCCTGGAGCTGTGGGTGCCGGCCGAGGAGCTCGACGAGTTCAATGCCCATATCGTCGGCACGATCGAGGTCGTGCACGAGTTCCGGCGCTGACCTGGTGACCCGCCCCTAGCGGGTCACCTCCACCGACACGTGCTCCGACAGTGACGCGAGGAAGTCCGCCGCGTCGAAGGCCGCCCCGGCCGAGGCGACGCCGAGTGTCCTCGTCCGGCCGGTGAGGATCCGGTGCACCGCCTCCACGGCGAGGGGCGCGGTGACCGCGTAGATGTCCCGGCCGCGGGCCACCGCCCGGCGCTCGCGGCCCGCCGAGCGGACGACGGCGTCGACGAGGAAGGTCTGGTCGGAGCGTCCCCGCTCGTCGGCGGCCGTCGGCGCGGGTGTGTCCGGGGTCGCGATGTCCGTGGCCGCCTCGGTCGTCATGTAGGTCCGCACCTCGGGCACGGTCAGATGGCTGGGCACGGTGACGACGTCGGCCATCGTGAACTCGGCGACGACCGGGCGCTCGCCCAGCGGCTCGGGGAACGGCCAGTCGACGACGGTCGTCGCGTCGTCGTGGTACTCCAGGCGCCCCTTGCTGAAGCGGACCCGGCGGCCCCCGCGCCGCTCCCGGGACACCTCGCCCGCGATCCGTGTCCCGGCGGTGGGGTGCCAGCCGTTCAGGCCGTACGCGATGTGGGCCTCGTCGGCGCTCGTCCAGTCGCCCATCGCCGAGGTGGCGAGCAGGTCGCCGAGTCCGCCGTAGAAGGCCATCGCGGGGACGACCAGCGTGCCCGCGGCCCGGGCGCGCTCGCTGAAGTGGGTGAAGGTGTCGTCGTTCGCCTCGATCTCGGCCGCCACGTCCACGTACGGGATCCGGGCCCGCAGCGCCGCCTCGATCACCGGCGCGGCGGTCGTCGCGAACGGCCCGGCGGCGTTGATCACGGCCGCCGTTCCGGCCAGCGCCCGGTCCAGCGCGACCGCGTCGTCGACGGACGCCGGACGGACCTCCAGGCCCGGCGCCGCCGACGCCCGCAGCTTCTCGGCGTCCCGCCCGGACAGCACCGGCACGAACCCCCGCTCCAGCAGTTCCGCCACCACGAACCGCCCGGTGTGCCCGTATGCGCCGAACACCGCAACCCGCTGTCCCATGATCTCTCCCCGTCCTCTTGTCCGTTCCGTTGTGATCATCCTGGCGAGGACGGGCACCCCACCGTGAGTGTCCGGAACGACACCGCCCATACAATTCCGGACATGAGATCAGTCGCGTTCGCCGTCACCGACGGGATGCTGCACTTCGAACTGTCCGTGGCGCAGGAGGTGTTCGGCGACGCCCCGGACGCGGTCCCGGGACCCTGGTACGACGTGACGGTGTGCGGCCCCGGTGCGGTGCGGGTCGGCCGGTTCCGGCTGGAGCCCGACCACGGGCTCGACCGGCTCGCGGACGCCGACACGGTGATCGTCCCCGGCTGGGCGGACATCGACGTCGACCCGCCCGCCGAACTGGTCGACGCGGTCCGCGCGGCGCACGAGGCGGGCAGCCGGGTCGCCTCCCTGTGCACCGGCGCGTTCGTGCTGGCCGCCGCGGGCCTGCTGGACGGCCGACGTGCGACCACGCACTGGGCGCACACCGACGCGCTGGCCGCCCGCCACCCCCGGGTGGAGGTCGACCCGGACGTGCTCTACGTCGACAGCGGCAGCGTGCTCACCTCGGCCGGAAAGGCCGCCGCCCTGGACCTGTGCCTGCACCTGGTCCGGCAGGACCGCGGTTCCACCGTGGCCAACGCCGTCGCCCGCCGGCTGGTCGTGCCCCCGCACCGGGCCGGCGGCCAGGCGCAGTTCGTCACCACTCCGGTGCCCGCCCGGGACGACCATCCGCTCGCCGCCCTGCTGCCCTGGGTGATGGAACGCCTCGACCAGCCGCTGACCGTGGAGGACTTGGCGCGCCGGGCCCGGACCAGCTCACGTACCCTGGGCCGCCACTTCCGGGCGGCCACCGGCACCACACCGTTGCAGTGGCTGCTCAACCAGCGCATCCGCCGCGCCCAGGAACTGCTGGAGACCACCGACGACAGCGTCGACGCCATCGCGACCGCCACCGGCATGGGCACCGCCACGACCCTGCGCCGCCACTTCAACCGCACCCTCGGAGTGCCCCCGGACACCTACCGGCGCACCTTTCGCGCATCCCAGCCGGCCGCGGGCCGACGTGTCCGGGTCAGGGCAGGATGGTCAGATCCAGTGGTCCCGCGGCACCTTGCAGGCCCTGCGGGCTCAGGCAGTCCAGCAGGTCGAGACTGGCGGAGGTGATCACGTAGAGCACATGCTGGCCGGCGAACTTGCCGGACTCGATGTCCGTGCTGATGGTGACCACCAGAGCGCCGGCGGCGTTGGTGGCCGTGGCTTCCGCCGCGGTCCACGAGAAGGTGGTCTTCTCTCCCGTGTTCCAGGTGATGGTCTCCCTGCCGGGGCTCGTCGTGAGCACCGAGAGGCAGGAGAGCTCCTCCTTGGAGGTGAACGAGGAACTCCCCGAGCTGATCTCCCCCGCCACGTCCAGACACGGACCCAGAGCTGTGCTGCCGGACGTGGTGATGGGCTGCGGTGTCAGCCGCAGACCGGGGTTCCAGCCGACCGTCTGATAGCCGGGGCAGGTCAGCAACGCGGCGTCATCCGCCGCAGCCACCGGGGACGAAGGTCCCCGACCCCGGTGTTGATCTGCGCCGCTTGAACGGGTGAGGAACGGGCACAGCTGTACCTTCCTGGTGCGGACGGTGTTGCCGATGGCGCGCACCATGCGCCCGCTTCGGCCGGACGGCAACAGCCGGTGGGACGGGCCATGCTGCGTGCGGCGCCTGGGGCTGATGAGGCGAAGCCAGCGCCCGTGGAGGGCGCGCGAAGGGCTGCGCGCGCTCCCGAATGCCCCCGCCCTCCGCAGCTCAACTCGTCTCGATCACCTTCCGGGCCGGCCTCTGACCCTGAAGAGCCTTCGCCCGCATCATCACGCAGTCGAACTCCACCACCCGCCCGGTGGCCGCCTCGCGGGTCACCGGGTACATGCCGGTGATCTCGAAGCCGCCGTCCTCGTACGCGGCGACGGACTCGCTCATCGGCGGGCTGCCCTCGTACAGGCGCAGCATGGCGACCTCCGACTGCAGGCCCACGAAGTCGGCGATCCGTTCCCCGGCACCGGCGTACACCTCCAGGTCGTAGCCCTGGGTGTCCATCTTCAGGAAGGGCCGCGGCTCCTCGATGCCGTCGAGGGCCTCGTCGAGTACGGCGTCCAGGCGCCGGATGCGGATCTGTTCGGTGCGGGTGGTGTGGAAGCGCTTGTAGCGGTCGCGGCCGTAATCGCTCGCCGGGAGAAGGGAGTTCATGGTGTTCCAGCCGACGTGGATCTCGGCCGTGGTGTCCTCGCGGCCCAGGGCGCAGTGGTGCACCTGCCAACGGGGGTCGTGTTCGGCGGCCTTGCTCAGCTTGGCGAAGGCCTCCGCGGTCGGTTCGAAGGACACGATCCGGCCCCGGTAGCCGTGCTTGCGCAGCCTCTTGGCGTACTGGCCGTGGTTGGCGCCCACGTCCAGCACGCAGTTCACGCCGTACAGCTCGAACATCGCGGTGACGTGCTGGGTGCACAGGTATTCGGCCGCCGCCATCTGCAGCTTGCGCTCGTCCGCCGCGGACGTCTCGCCGAGGACGAGCCGGGCCCCGCTCTCGCCCAGCGGGACGGTGGTCCAGGCGCCGGGGGCACCGCGGAGGACCATCCAGGCGTCCGTGCCGACGGATCTCACCGTGTACCGGCCGCGCCGGGAGACCAGCGCGGTCCCCGGGGCCAGGTCCGTCACCCGCACGCCGAGGCGGGGCATCAGCCGGAGCAGTCTGCGGTAAAGGGTCTGCATCCGCCCACCCTGGCAGAGTTGACCGGAATCGGTCCCCTGTTTGAACGCTTTACAACGGGCGGGTGGCGTTCCGGAGTTGGTGATACGGCCCGGCCTGAGCGGTCGCCGGCGGCCGGCTGCGCGAGACGATCCGGACCCCGCTCGCCTCGACGAGCCGGACCTGGAGCGAACCGCAGCCGCACCGGGTCCACACCGTGCGGCCCGCCGCGGTGTCGTGCCGGGAGACCACCTGGAAGGGCTCGGCGGCGTCGGGCCGGCCGCAGTGCGGGCAGGCGGTGCCGGTCGTGCTGGTCATGGCAACTCCTCGTAAGCCGTGGTCGGTTCACTGACCAGCGTGCGGCCCCGGGATCATGTACGTCCAGGTTGACTTTCTGCACGACACCTTGAAGCGTGGGCTTCATGATCGACCTGCGCCGACTGCACGTCCTGAGGGCCGTCGCCCACTACGGCACGGTCACCGCGGCCGCCCGGGCCCTGCACTTCACCCCGTCCGCGGCCTCCCAGCAGATCCGGCAGCTCGCCCGCGACCTGGGCGTCGACCTGCTGGAACCACAGGGGCGCGGGGTACGGCTCACCCCCGCCGCGGAGAGCCTGCTCGCCCATGCCGACGCCATCCAGGCCCGCTGGGAGGAGGCCGAACTCGAGCTGCGCGCGGAGGACGGCGCCCCCGCCGGGCCCGTACGCGTGGGCGGTTTCCCGGTCGCCGTGTCGGTGCTCCTCGCGCCCATGGCCGTACGGCTGCGGGAGCGGCACCCCAAGCTGCGCGTGCTGATCCAGGAGACCGCGGTGACCGAGAGCTTCGACCTGCTCTTCGAGGGGGCGCTGGACCTGGCCGTGGTCCAGGCGACGCCGTACAACCCGCCGCTCGGCGACGCCCGTTTCGACCAGCAACCCCTGCTCGACGACCCCTACGACCTGGTGGTGCCCGAGGATCACCCGCTCGCCGGGCGTGCGGCCATCGAGCTCGCCGAGGCCGCGCACGAGGACTGGATCGCGCCGGTGCCGGAGAACCCGTGCCGCACCCATGTGATCTCGGCGTGCCAGGAGGCCGGATTCACCCCCGGCGTGGTCCATCACGCGCAGGACTGGATCGCCACCGCCCATCTGGTGGCCCACGGGCTCGGGGTCGCGCTGATCCCGCGCCTTGCTCAGCTGACCCCGCATCTGCCGGTCACGCGGCTGCGCTGCGTCGGCGATCCGCACCGCAAGCTGCTCAGCGCCACCCGCAGCGGCTGCCGGACCCGGCCCGCGGTCGCCGCCGCGCTGGAGGAGCTGCGGGAGCTGTCGGCCACCGTGGCGGGCTGACATGCCGAAGCGGGGCGGGAACCGTCACGTTCCCGCCCCGCTCGGGGGAGGTGTCTCAGGCGGCGGCCGTCTCGCCGGCGTACTCGTGCACGCGGGTGATGACCTCGGTCAGCTGCGCGGCGATCTCGGTGTCGTCGGCCGGGTGGGTCTCGGCGAAGCGGGTGAGGGAGCCGGGGATGGACAGCTTGACGTCCTCCAGCACCTTGCCGCCGGCGATGCCCACGGCCTTGCGGGTCTCGTCCTGCGCCCACACACCGCCGTACTGGCCGAAGGCGGTGCCGACCACGGCGACCGGCTTGCCGCCGAAGGCGCCGGCGCCGTAGGGGCGGGACAGCCAGTCGATGGCGTTCTTCAGGACGGCCGGAATCGAGCCGTTGTACTCGGGGGAGAACAGCAGGAACGCGTCGGCGGCCTGCGCGGCCGCACGCAGCTTGGCGGCGGGCGGCGGGACGCTGCCCTCGACGTCGATGTCCTCGTTGTAGAACGGGATCTCGGCCAGGCCCTCGAAGAGCTCGACCTCGGCGCCCTCGGGCGCGAGCCGCACGGCCGCCTCGGCGAGCTGGCGGTTGTGCGAACCGGCGCGAAGGCTGCCGACGAGCGCGAGGATGCGAACAGACATGCGAACTCCAGGTGTGAAACAGCGACGGGAAAGCAAGCGGACCGGGGTCCGTTTAGTTTCTAGCATCCTAAGCGGACCGCGGTCCAGTTTCATTCCCGATGCTTTACGCTGGCTTCATGTCCGCCTCCCTGCCGCCCTTCCCGCTGCCCCAGGAGCCCCTCGGCGAGCCGGAACTGCTCCAGCTGGGCTCCCCGGAGGACGAGCCCTGCCTGCGCGCCGACGCCGCCCGCAACCGCGCCCGGCTGCTGGAGGCCGCCGCGCGGCTGGTGGCACAGCACGGCGCGGCCGGGGTCACCATGGAGGCGGTGGCCGCGGCGGCCCAGGTCGGCAAGGGGACGGTGTTCCGCCGCTTCGGCGACCGCACCGGCCTGCTCACCGCCCTGCTCGACCACTCCGAGAAGAACTTCCAGGCCGCGGTCATCTCCGGCCCCCCGCCCCTGGGCCCCGGCGCGCCGCCCCTGGAGCGGCTCAGGGCGTTCGGCCTCGCCCTGCTGCGCCGCTGCGTCGACCAGCTGGAGCTCCAGCTCGCCGCCGAGGCAGACCCCCAGCGCCGCTACGACATCGCCCCCCGCCGCTTCCTGCGCGGCCATGTCCTGATCCTGCTGCGCCAGACAGTCCCCGACGCGGACTGCGAACTGCTCGCCCTGACCCTGATGGCGTATCTCGATCCCCCGATGGTGCACTACCGCAGCAAGGTCCGCGGGATGTCGCAGGAGCGCGTCGAGGCGGGCTGGCTGGATCTCGTCGACCGCCTCACGAGGGCCGCCCCGCCCTGCTGACGGCGTGACAGCCCCGCTCGGACGTCTCTTCACAGCTTCTGCAAAGATGCCGTACGTCATGGTGCAGATACCGAATACGTCCGCGTCCGCGTCTCCCGCACCGCGCTCGGTTCCCACGAGCGCCGATGTGGCCCGCCTGGCCGGCGTCTCGCGCGCGACCGTCTCCTACGTCCTCAACAACACCAGTGCCGTACGGATCAGCGAGCCCACCCGGCGCCGGGTGCACGAGGCCGCGAAGGAGCTGGGCTACGTCCCGCACGCGGCCGCCCGCAGCCTGCGCGCCGGGCACAGCCGGATGGTCCTGATGCCCGCCCCGGCCTTCCCGGTCGGCCCCCTGTACAGCCAGTTCATCAGCGACCTCCAGTCCGCCCTCGGCCGCCTCGACTACACCGTCGTGCAGTACGGCAGCGTCGGCCTGCATGGCGACGAGGCCGCCCGCGCCTGGGCGGAGCTGCGTCCCGTAGCCGTCCTGGTGCCGGGCTCCGGGCTCGGCCCGCAGGGCGTGACGGTCCTCAAGCGCTCCGGCGCCCGGGCCGTGGTCACCATCGGCCCCGAGTGCGTCGAGGGCGCCCACACCCTCCAGATGGACCACTCGGCGGTCGGCCACAGCGCGGGGCGCCACCTCTACGAACGCGGTCGGCGCCGGATCGGCGTCGTGGTGCCCGCCGCGCCCGGCCTCGAGGCGTTCTCCGGGCCCCGCCTCGCCGGTGTGCGGCGCGCCCTGACCGGCACCGACGCCACGGTGACGGAGCTGCCCCTCGGCTACGACGAACAGGCCGCCGCCCTTCTCGCCGCGCGCTGGCGCGAGCTCGGCCTGGACGCCGTGTTCGCCTACAACGACGAGTACGCGATGCTGCTGATGAGGGCCCTGCAGGACGAGGGCGTGGCGGTGCCCGGGGACACGGCCGTCATCGGCGCCGACGACCTGATGCTCGGCAGGCTGCTGAGGCCCAGACTGAGTACCGTCCATATCGAGCTGCCGTCCGGCCGCGACCTCGCCGAACTGGTCGACCGCGCGGTGCGCGACCCCGCCGCAGCGCCCGAGACGCACAAGGTACTGGGGGCATCGGTGGTGCACCGCGACTCCAGCTGACGCACGGGAGGCAGTCCATGCGCACGACCGTCGGCATCATCGGCGGTGGCCCCGCCGGGCTGCTCCTCGCCCGTCTGCTGCACCGCGCCGGCGTCGACTGCGTCGTCCTGGAGAGCAGAACCCGTCAGTACGTCGAGCAGCGCCAGCGCGCGGGCATGCTGGAGCAGGGCACCGTCGACACCCTGGGGGAGGCGGGCGCCGCCGACCGCCTGCGGGCCGAGGGCATGGTCCACCGGGGCATCGAGCTGCGCTTCGAGCGGGAACGGCACCACATCGACTTCCCGTCCCTCACCGGCGGCCGTACCGTCACCATCTACGCCCAGACCGAGATCGTGCGGGATCTCATCGCCCTCCACCTGGCCGACGGGCCCCCGCTGTTGTTCGAGGCCCGCGCCACGGCCGTCGAGGGCGCACAGAGCGAGCGGCCCGTCGTGCGGTACCTGCGCGCGGGCCGACAACAGACGCTGACCTGCGACTGGGTCGTCGGCTGCGACGGCTTCCACGGGGTGTCGCGGGAGGCCGTACCCGCCGCCGTGAGCCGGGCGTACGCCCACGACCACCCGTATGCCTGGCTCGGGATCCTCGCCGAAGTGCCGCCCTCCTGCGAGGAGTTGATCTACGCCCGGGGCGAGCGCGGCTTCGCCCTGCACAGCATGCGCTCGCCGTCCGTCTCCCGGCTGTACCTCCAGGTGCCGGTCGGCACCGACCCGCGGGACTGGCCCGACGGCCGGATCTGGGACGAACTCTCCGCGCGCTTCGCCATCGACGGCGACTGGACCCTGGAGCGTGGGCCCATCACCGCGAAGTCCGTGACACCGATGCGCAGTTACGTCCACGAGCCGATGCGGCACGGGCGGCTGCTGCTGGCCGGGGACGCCGCCCACATCGTCCCGCCGACCGGCGCCAAGGGCCTCAACCTCGCCGTCTCCGACGTCCGCGTGCTGAGCCGCGCGCTCGCCGCCTGGCGTTCCACAGGCGAGACACAACTGCTCGACAGATACTCGGAAGTGTGTCTCGCACGCGTGTGGCAGGCGACGCGTTTCTCGTACGACATGACTAAGATGTTGCACGCTCAACCAGACGGGGATGCGTTCGATCAGCGGATGCAGCTCGCACGTCTGCGCCGGATCACCGCATCCCGCCACGCGGCCGCCGAGCTGGCGGCGAACTACACGGGACTCCCGCTCCCCGAGTGAGTCCCGCGGTGACCGAACGGAGAGCCGTCATGTCGTTGCTCGACCCCAAGTCCTGGCAGCCCCGCCCCCTCGCGGGCCCCGAGCACACCGTCACCGAGCCCGCCACCGGCGACGCGCTCGGCACGGTCACGCTCGCCGCCGCCGAGGACGTCGCACCGGCCGCCGAGGCCGCCCGCGCGGCACAGGCCGAGTGGGCGCGGCTGCCGCACTTCGTGCGCGCCGGGGTCCTGCGCAAGGCGGGGGACCTGTTCGCCGCGCACGCCGACGAGCTGCGCGAATGGCTGGTGCGCGAGTCCGGCTCCATCCCCGGCAAGGCCGACTTCGAGCTGCACGTCGCCGCCCAGGAGTGCTACGAGGCCGCCGCCCTGGCCTCCCGCCCGGCCGGGCACGTCCTGCCCAGCGAGGTGCCCCGGCTGTCCTACACCCGCCGGGTCCCGGTCGGCGTGGTGGGCGTGATCGCCCCGTTCAACGCTCCGCTGATCCTCTCCATCCGCTCCGTGGCCCCCGCTCTCGCCCTCGGCAACGCGGTCGTCCTCAAGCCGGACCCGCGCACCGCCGTCTGCGGCGGCCTGGCCCTCGCCGCGCTCTTCGCCGAGGCGGGCCTGCCCGAGAACCTGCTGCACGTGCTGCCCGGCGGCGCGGAGACCGGAGCGGCCCTGGTCGCCGACCCGCGGGTGCCGGTGATCTCCTTCACCGGCTCCACCGCGGCGGGCCGGGCCGTCGGCGAGGCCGCCGGGCGCCATCTCAAGCGCGCGCATCTGGAGCTGGGCGGCAACTCCGCCCTGATCGTGCTGGAGGACGCCGACCTGGACGCGGTGATCTCCACCGCCGCCTGGGGTTCCTTCTTCCACCAGGGTCAGATCTGCATGACGACCGGGCGCCACCTGGTCCACCGGTCGCTGTACCAGGAGTACGTCGAGCGGCTGGCCGCCAAGGCCGACTCGCTCGCCGTCGGCGACCCATACCGCGACCAGGTCCATCTCGGCCCGCTGATCGACCGCCACCAGCTCGCCAAGGTGCACGGTCTGGTCGAGGCCAGCGCCGCGCGCGGCGCCAGGCTCGCCGCGGGCGGCACGCACGAGTCGCTGTTCTACCGGCCGACGGTTCTCGCCGACGCGGCCGACGACACCCCCGCCTACGCGGAGGAGGTCTTCGGACCCGTCGCGCCCGTACGGTCCTTCAGCACCGCCGACGAGGCCGCCGCCCTCGCGGCGGACGGACCCTACGGCCTCTCCCTGGGCATCGTCACCAGGGACGCGGCCCGCGGCCTGGACCTCGCCGAGCGCATCCCGACCGGCATCGTGCACATCAACGACCAGACCGTCAACGACGAGGCGGTCGCGCCCTTCGGCGGTACGGCGGCCTCCGGCACCGGCGCGCGGTTCGGCGGCGAGGCCAATCTGGACGCCTTCACCGACGTGCGCTGGACGACGGTACGCGGCGACGTGGCGCCGTACCCCTTCTAGGACCGGAAGCTACTGGCCGTCCTGCTGGGGCTGCGCCTGCCCTGACTGCGCCTGCTCGGCCTTCGCCTGCTGGGCGGCCACGGACTTGCGGACCTCGTCCATGTCGAGCGCGCGGGCCTGCCCGATGACGTCCGTCAGGGCGGCCTCGGGCAGCGCGCCCGGCTGCGCGAACACGGCGACCTGGTCCCGGACGATCATCAGCGTCGGGATGGACTGGATACCGAAGGCCGCGGCCAGCTCCGGCTGCGCCTCGGTGTCCACCTTGCCGAACACCAGATCGGGGTTCTCCTCCGCGGCCTTCTCATAGACCGGGGCGAACTGCCGGCACGGGCCGCACCAGGCCGCCCAGAAGTCGATCAGGACGAACTCGTTGTCCGTGACCGTCTGGTCGAAGTTCTCCTTGGTGAGTTCCACGGTGCTGCTCATGGCGTGCTCCCTCTTCCTGGTGTCGGGCGAAGCCGTCGGCACAACACGGCCGGACCGGCGGGTATTCCGTGCGCGGACAGGCACGCATCGGCGCACGTACCCATGTGGCCATGGCGCACACCACCCACCAGACTGACCCCATGACGGAAACGGAATCCATCGCGTACGACGTCGTGGTGCTCGGGGCCGGGCCCGTGGGGGAGAACGTGGCCGACCGCACCCGCGCGGCCGGTCTGTCCACCGCGGTCGTGGAGAGCGAGCTGGTCGGCGGCGAGTGCTCGTACTGGGCCTGCATGCCCAGCAAGGCCCTGCTGCGCCCGGTCATCGCCCAGGCCGACGCCCGCCGCCTGCCCGGCCTGAGCGCCGCCGTGCAGGGCCCCCTCGACACCTCGGAGGTGACGGACCGGCGGGACGGCTTCACCTCCCACTGGACGGACGACGGCCAGGTCGGCTGGCTGGAGTCCATCGGCGCCGACCTCCACCGCGGCCACGGCCGTATCACCGGGACCCGCACGGTCACCGTGACCGGATCCGACGGCACCGAACGCGTCCTGACCGCCCGGCACGCGGTCGCCGTCTGCACCGGCACCCGCGCCGTCCTGCCCGACCTGCCCGGACTCGCCGACGTGAAGCCCTGGACCAGCCGGGAGGCCACCAGCGCCAAGCTGGCCCCCGCACGCCTGGTCGTGGTGGGCGGGGGAGTGGTCGCCACCGAAATGGCCTGCGCCTGGCAGGGCCTCGGCTCGCGGGTCACCCTGCTGGTCCGGGGCAAGGGCCTGCTGCCCCGGATGGAGCCGTTCGCCGGTGAACTGATCGCCGAGGCGCTCACCGAGGCGGGCGCCGACGTCCGCACCGGCACCTCGGTGCGGTCCGTGACCCGCGAGAACGGCACCGTCGTGGTCGTCACCGACGGCGGCGACCGGATCGAGGCCGACGAGATCCTCTTCGCCACCGGCCGCGCCCCGCACACCGACGACATCGGCCTGGACTCCATCGGCATCGACCCCGGCTCCTGGCTGCCCGTCGACGACAGCCTGCGCGTCACCGGCAGCGACTGGCTCTACGCCGTCGGCGACGTCAACCAGCGCGCGCTGCTGACCCACCAGGGCAAGTACCAGGCCCGGATCGCGGGCGCCGCGATCGCCGCCCGCGCCTCGGGGGTGCCGCTGCTGGAGACGGACCCGTGGGGAGCCCACGCGGCCACCGCCGACCACGCGGCCGTCCCCCAGGTCGTCTTCACCGACCCCGAGGCAGCCGCCGTGGGCCTGTCCCTGGCGGAGGCCGAGCAGGCGGGCCACCGGGTCCGCGCGGTCGACTACGACCTCGCCAACGTTTCCGGCGCCTCGCTCTACGGCGACGGCTACCGGGGCCGCGCCCGCATGATCGTCGACCTGGAACGCGAGATCGTCCTCGGCGTCACCTTCGTCGGCCCCGGCGTCGGCGAACTCATCCACTCGGCGACCGTCGCGGTCGCGGGCGAGGTGCCGATCAGCAGGCTGTGGCACGCGGTCCCGTCGTACCCGACGATCAGCGAGGTGTGGCTCAGGCTGCTGGAGACGTACCGGGACAGCTGAGCTCAGGCAGGCAGGTCGAACCCGAGCGCCGCGGCGGCCCTGGCCGGGGTCGGCTGGGCCCAGCGGTCGGCCATCGCCTGGTTCGACGACAGCGAGCGCGGTTCGGCCCGGTCGAGGTAGAGGGTTCCGTCGAGGTGGTCCGTCTCGTGCTGCACGATCCGGGCGGGCCACCCGGTGAACACCTCGTCCAGCGCGCGGCCGTGCTCGTCCGCACCGGTCAGGCGTACCTCGGCGGCCCTCGCCACCACCGCCTGCCAGCCCGGCACGCTCAGACAGCCCTCGAAGAAGGCGGCCCGGGCCGGGCCCACGGGTTCGTACGACGGGTTCACCAGCACGCGGAACGGCTGGGGCACCCGGCCCCGGGCCAGGCGTACCTCCTCCGGCACCGGCGCCGGGTCCTCCAGCACGGCGATCCGCAAGGGGACGCCGACCTGCGGTGCCGCCAGGCCCACGCCCGGTGCCGCGTGCATGGTCAGACGCAGGGCCTCGATGAACCGGGCCAGCAGCGCGGGGCCCAACTGGCCGTCGTAGCGCTCGGTTTCCCGCCGCAGCACCGGATCACCCGCGGCGACGATCGGCAACGGGCCCCCTGTGGACAGGAGTTGTTCGACCTGCTCGGCCAAGGACGCGTGGGCGTGGGGTGATGCCATCGGGCCAGGATGCCATGAGCCCGACCTGTGTGACCCAAGTCACTTTCCTCGCCGGGAACTCCGGGGTCGTGCGCCCCGACTACTGGACCGCTACCGCACATCAAGCGTCCCCAGTCCCCGGAGAGGCACCCGCCGATGTCCACCGCTCCCCCGACCTCCCCCACGTCCGGCTCCGCTCCAGCGGGGGGACCCCGACCAACCGACGGCGACCCGGCGCCGGCCCGCCGCACCTGGGCGCCCCTGCGCCCGCTGATCCTGCGGCTGCACTTCTACGCCGGAGTGCTCATCGCCCCGTTCCTGCTCCTCGCCGCCGCGACCGGCTTTCTCTACGCCGCCTCCTTCCCGGCCGAGAAGATCGTGTACGCGCATGAGCTGACCGTCCCCGTCGGCGACGAGAAGCTGCCGGTCTCCGAGCAGGTCGCCGCCGCCCGCAAGGCCCACCCCGAGGGCGCGGTCGCGGCCGTACGCCCCTCGCCGGAGGACGACGCGACCACCAGGGTGATGCTGTCCGGCGTCGAGGGCGTCGACGCGGACTACACCCTCGCCGTCTTCGTCGACCCCTACACCGCCGAGGTCCGCGGTTCGCTCGAACAGTACGGCTCGACGGGCGCCCTGCCGCTGCGGACCTGGATCGACGAGTTCCACCGCGATCTGCGGCTGGGGGAGACCGGCAGGCTGTACAGCGAACTCGCCGCGAGCTGGCTGTGGGTGGTCGCCCTCGGCGGTCTGGTGCTGTGGTTCTCCCGGCGCCGGGCCCGCCGCAAGCTGCGCGGCACCACCGGCCGCCGCCGCACCCTGGGCCTGCACGGCACGGTCGGCGCCTGGGCCGCCGCCGGCTTCCTGTTCCTGTCGGCGACCGGTCTGACCTGGTCGCAGTACACCGGCGCCAACATCGACGAACTGCGCACCTCCCTCGGCGGGGCCACCCCGTCGATCTCTGCGGGTGCGGGGGGTGAGCACTCCGGCCACGGAGCCTCGGCCGCCGCCGGGGACGCCGCGCACGGCGTCGGCCTCGACAAGGTGCTCGCGGCGGCCCGCGCCAAGGGACTCGGCGACCCGGTCGAGATCGTGCCGCCCGCGGACGCGGAATCGGCGTACGTGGTCAAGCAGATCCAGCGCAGCTGGCCCACCAAGCAGGACTCCGTCGCCGTCGACCCCGCCAGCGGCCAGGTCACCGACGAACTGCGGTTCGCCGACTACCCGGTGCTCGCCAAGCTGACCCGCTGGGGCATCGACCTGCACACCGGCGTGCTGTTCGGACTGGTCAGCCAGATCGCCCTGATGCTGCTCGCGCTCTCGCTCATCGTGCTGATTCTCTGGGGCTACCGGATGTGGTGGCAGCGCGGCCGGGGCTCCGCCTTCGGCCGGCCGGTCCCGCGCGGTGCCTGGCAGCAGGTGCCGCCGCAGATCCTGGTGCCGCTGGCGGTCGTGGTCGCGGTGATCGGATATTTCGTCCCGCTGCTGGGGATCTCGCTGCTGGCCT
Organism: Streptomyces sp. NPDC002779; assembly: GCF_042888685.1. Classification (NCBI taxonomy): domain Bacteria; kingdom Bacillati; phylum Actinomycetota; class Actinomycetes; order Kitasatosporales; family Streptomycetaceae; genus Streptomyces; species Streptomyces sp. NPDC002779. The sequence continues at coordinate 33,567 of NZ_JBIAQC010000008.1, read as the reverse complement.
TCCTCGCCGTCGACATCGTGCTCGGCGAGATCGCCCACCGGCGCGGGCGGGCGGCTACTCGCTGAGCGCCGCCAGCTCGGCATCGGCCCGCTCGGTGATGAGGGTGAGCACCCGGCCCGCGACGGCCAGGTCTTCCTTCGGTATGTCGGCGTAGACGCGGGCGGTGATGGGGGCGGTCTCGGCGGAGGTGGTGTCGAACCGCTCCCGCCCGGCGTCCGTGAGCCGCACGCGGGACGCCCCGTCGGGAGCGAGCAGTCCGGCGGCGAGCAGCTCGTCGAGCACGCCGTGCGCGTCCGCCGCGTCGATCTTCAGCGAGCCGACGAGGCCGTCGACGAGGTGCTCGCGCTCGGTCGGCCCGTCGGCGACGGCGGCGAGCCGGAGGGTGACGGACTGCTGGAAGGTCATGCCGTGGCGGGCCAGGACGCGTTCGAGAACCGCGCGGGCGGCGTAGTGGGCGAGCGCGATGACGCGGGGGTCGACGAGGGGAGTGGTGGTGGTCATGACTGCTCCTCGGTGATTGCGGTGCTGTTCCTGGGATCGGCTGGGTTCTCGCTGAACGGATCGAGTGGTGTGTCGAGCAGGGTGGCCAGGTCGGCGGTGAACTCCCGGGCCCGGGGGCTGGCGAGGCCGCCGAGCGGTTCCAGCAGCTGCTGGAGGAGACGGTGGACGACCTGGATCGCCTTCCGGGTGACCTCCCTGCCCTCTTCGGTGAGGGCGAGCTGCACGGCGCGTGGGTCCTGCGGGTCGCGGGTGCGCTCCAGCAGGCCCGCGGACTCCAGGGCGCGGGCGAGCTTGGAGACATAGAGCGGTTCGAGTCCGGTGTGGTCGGCCAGGCGCCGCTGGCTGGGACGCAGTCCGGTGCGGTGCATGCCGTACAGCGAGGCCACCAGGGCGTACTGGGCGTGGGTCAGCCCCAGGGGGGCCACCCCGCGGTCGACCGCGACCCGCCACTTCATCGACAGACGCCAGACCAGGAAGCCGGGCGTAGCGCCCGCGGATGCCGTACTCATGACCGATACAGTACATGGCTACTATATCCATGGCTACTAATTTGAGCGCGGGGCGTGAACCGCCGGAGTCGGCCTGACGCGGTGGCCCCGGCGCGGCTAGTTTGGGCGACATGAGCAATCTTGATCGCGAGGCAGTGCCCTCGGTGTGCGGCGGCCGCGGCTTCGTCGTGGCGGAGCCCGTGCGGGAACTCCTCAGCCCGCGCCGGGTCCGGCTCGGCGAGTCCTCCGAGGTGCGCCGACTGCTGCCCAACCTGGGCCGCCGCATGGTGGGCGCGTGGTGCTTCGTCGATCACTACGGCCCTGACGACATCGCCGACGAGCCCGGTATGCAGGTCCCTCCGCACCCGCACATGGGCCTGCAGACGGTGAGCTGGCTGCACGAGGGCGAGGTGCTGCACCGCGACTCCACCGGCAGCCTCCAGACGATCCGCCCCCGCGAGCTGGGCCTGATGACCTCGGGCCGGGCCATCAGCCACTCCGAGGAGAGCCCGAGGTCGCACGCCCGCTTTCTGCACGGCGCGCAGCTGTGGGTCGCCCTGCCCGACAGTGACCGGTACACCCAGCCGCGCTTCGAGCACCACTCCGAGCTGCCCGTCGTCACGGCGCCCGGGATCACCGCCACCCTGATCCTCGGCGACCTGGACGGCGCGCGCTCACCCGGAACGACGTACACGCCCCTCGTCGGCGCCGACCTGGCACTCGCCCGCGGCGCGGACGTACGCCTGCCGCTGGAGCCGGACTTCGAGTACGCCGTGCTGTCCATGTCCGGGGAGGCCCAGGTCGACGGGGTGCCGGTGCTGCCGGGCTCGATGCTCTACCTCGGCTGCGGCCGCACCGAACTCCCGCTGCGCGCCGAGTCGGAGGCGGGCCTGATGCTCCTGGGCGGCGAGCCGTTCGAGGAGGAACTGATCATGTTCTGGAACTGGATCGGACGGTCCCAGGAGGAGATCGAGCAGGCGCGGCAGGACTGGATGGAAGGGAACCGGTTCGGAGAGGTCAAGGGGTACGACGGTGCTCCGCTGCCCGCCCCTGAGCTGCCGGTGACACCGCTGAAGCCGCGCGGACGGGTGCGCTGACCTGCGGTACGGAGATCAGCCGGCTCCGACGCTCAGCCCGTCGACCCGGGACTCGAGCCAGACCGGCAGATCCAGCAGCCGGACGCCCTCCTGCTCGTCGGGGTCCGTCCGCGCCACTAGGCACACCATGTCCTCGGCGCCGCTGTTCACCGGCAGGTGGGGGTGTCGGCGGGAATGTGGATGTAGTCGCCCGCGCGCAGCACCACATGCTCGGTCAGGTCCTCCCCGTGCCACACCTCGACCTGGCCGGACTGGATGAAGATGGCCGACTCGTGACCCTCGTGCAGGTGAGGGCGGCCCCGTGTCCCGGCGGGCATCACGAGCCGGTGGAGACAAAGCCGCTCGGATCCGGCGGACTGCGCGCTGATGCCCACCCCGAACGTGCCGCCCTGCAGTCCCTCGTACCGGCCCGCGCGGACCACCGTGCACCGCTTCTGATCTGTCATGGGCGGCAGTACAACAGCCCATTTGCGGCGTTCGAGCGGTTTCGGGCATCTCTGCCGGTTGGTCCTGTGGCAAGCGTCGGTCTCGCCGCAGCCATTCACGGGCTGGAGCGAGGCCGACGGTCGATGAGTCCGGTGCGGTCGGTCAGATGCGGTACAGGTGGAGGGTGACCGACCCGTCGTCGCCCGAGATGGTGTATTCACCAGGGCCCTCGAACGGCACGCAACCGGCGGCGAGTTGGTCGTCGATGTTGATGCCGGTGTCGTCCTCGTCCACGAAGGCGCACACCTCCAGGACGAGGTGGTCGACGAACCTCATCTCGTAGGGAGCGGAGTCCGGATAGCGAGGCAGGGTCGGGGTGTTGATGCCGACGTCCGGGTGCTCCCACAGAGTGGTCTGCTGGGGCCAGGGTGCCTGGAGGTAGACCCTGCCGTAGGGCTCGGGCAGGTTGTTGTCGTCGCGTTCCTGGGGGTTGGAGAAGTCGATCGAGTACACGACGGGCCCGGGCTCCGCCTGCGCGGAGGTGGCCGCGCCGCCGAGCAGCAGCAGGACTGTCGAGGCGACGGCCGCCAGTCGGCCCAAGGTGTTGAAACGCATCCCTCTCTCCTTTCACTTGCTGTAGTCGTCCGACTACACAAAGGAAGATAGAGGGAGGGTGGCTGCCTCCCGTCGGGAGCGTTGGCTAAACCACACAGCAGACTGACGCGGAGGCTCAACTCGCGCTCCGTGCGCGCCGGGACCGGTTCCCCAGCGCTGCGTGCCGTGCCCGACGCAGGCCCCCTGGCGACGGGTCACCAGCTGGTGAGCCAGTGCTGGAGCGCAGGGTCGTCGAGGGTCGGGACGTAGGCGTGTACGTGTGGGCTTTCGGCCAGGGCGCCCACGCCGAGCACGGTCATCCCGGCTGCCACGGCCGCCTGGGCGCCGACGGGGGAGTCCTCGACCGCCACGGACCTGTCGGGCCGTACGCCGAGGGCGGCGCAGGCCGCGAGGTAGCAGTCGGGGTGGGGCTTGGGGGCGGGGACGTCGTCTCCCGAGACGGTGATGTGCAGCAGGTCGGACAAGCCGCCCTGTCTGAGGGAGCTGTCCAGCAGGGGGCGGGGGCCGTTGCTGGCCACCGCGACCGGCACCGCGGCGGCGACCTGACGTACCAGCTCGACGGCACCGGGCATCGGCCGGGCCCCCGCCGTGACCGCGGACAGGAGTTCCTCGGTCAGCTCGTGGGCCAGCTGTACGGCGCAGCCGCCGACGAGACGGGACAGCACCTCACCGCCGGGGCCGACGGCCAGACCGATCAGGGCGTCGCGCGCGGCGACGTCGTAGACGCGCCCGCGGCGGGTGAGGACGGCACTGCGCGCCGCGTCGGCGCAGGGCTCGGTGTCCATGAGGGTGCCGTCGCAGTCGAAGACCACGGCGGCGGGCGGGGCGAGCCGGTGCAGTGCCGAAAGATCGGCTGCCTGTGTCGTCATGTGCGGTCCTTCAGTGCTTCACGTACAGCTCGACGGGGTTGAACCCGGCCGGCTCGGGGAGGCGTGGCGGAACGTGCCGGAATCCCGCCGCGCCCAGAGTGGCGCGCACGGCGGCGCCGTCGATGTACTTGTCGTGGACTTCCAGGACGATCCGGTCGACCTGCTCCATCCACGGCTGGACCGTCGCGAACACGTCGGCCTCACTGCCCTCGATGTCGACCTTGAGCAGGTCGACATGGTCGATGCCGTGCTTGGCGAGGAGCTCGCCCACGGTGATGGCGGGTACCCGCACGCTCGGGCGGGCCAGTACGTTCTCCAGCCGGTAGGGGCGGGTGCGCCGCAGGTCGGCCACGGCGGGCACGGCCGTACAGGTGTCCCAGAAGCCACTGACCGTGAACTCCAAGGGTTCGGCGGTGGCGGCCACCGCGGCGGGCTCGATCCTCCAGTCGAGGCCGGACAGGGCCGCGTTGCCACGCAGGACGCGGAGGTTCTCGGGAATCGGTTCTACGGTGAGCAGGGTGCGGGGGCTGTAGCGGGCGGTGAAGTAGGAGGCGGCCAGGCCGGTGTTGCCGCCGAGGTCGACGATGGTGTCCAGGGTGTCGATGTCCTCGGCCAGCCGGTAGTGGGCGCCCAGTTCGTAGAACCTCTTCAGGAAGACCTGCCACAGGATGAGCAGGTCGCTCTGGTTCTTGCGGATCCGCACCCGGGCCGGCCGCCGTGGGGTGGCCAGTTGCAGGCACACCGGTTCGTCGGCGTCCAGCGGACGTCCCGCCGCGCCCAGGAACCGGCGGGCCATCCAGTACGGTGCGGTCGCCTTGCTCGTCCCCTGGCCGCGGCGCAGGGCGAGGGCCATGTCCCTGCCGCAGCCGACCGTCTCACGCAGCAGTACGCGTGCGAGGCCGATGCTCAGCGCGCGGTCGGCGTCCGTGCGCAGGTATGCAAGTCCCATGGGGTGCCTTCTTGTTGATCGGTACGCGGCTCGGCCGGTACGCGGACGTGCGGGGGACACAGCGACCGGAGCGTGGGGCATGAGACCCCGCGGGTCGACGAGCCGGTCACACGGCGGTGTAGCCGCCGTCGACGAAGACCACTTGGCCGGTCATGAAGGCGGATGCCTCGCTGGCGAGGAAGACCAGCGCCGGGGCGATCTCCTCGGGGAGCGCGCAGCGTTGCTGCGGGACGTCGTCGATCCACCGGCGGCGAAACCGCGGGTCGTCGACGGCGGCCATCTGGGTGCGCACATAGCCCGGGGCGAGTGCGTTGACCCGGATGCCGACGGGGGCCCACTCCACGGCGAGGGAGCGGGTGAGCTGGTGCACCGCCGCCTTCGAGGCGTCGTAGGCGGCCTGGGCCTGGGGGCGCAGGGCCACCTGCCCCGCGATCGAGCCGATGTTGACGATGCAGCCCCCGGAGCGGGCCGCCATGTGCCGGGCGGCGGTGGTGGCACACCACCACACGGCATCGACGTTGAGGGCGAACACCGCCCGCCACGCGGCGTCGTCGGCGTCCAGCGACGGGGTGTGCACGCAGACGCCGGCGTTGTTCACCAGGACATCGATCGCCCCGAACTCCTCGGCCACTTCGTCCAGGACCTGCCGCAGGTCTTCCTTCTTGGTCAGGTCGACTTCCCGGTGCGTCCCGCGGACGCCTCGTTCCTGTACCTCCCGGACCACGTCGGCATTGCGGTGGCCGTCGCGGGCCAGCACGGCGACGTCCGCCCCGGCATCGGCCAGGGCGAGCGCGAAGGCCCGCCCCAGCCCGCGGTTGCCGCCGGTCACCACCGCCGCCTTGCCCGTCAGTCGGAACCGCTCCATCACCGGGGTGACGGCTGGTCGGTCTCCTGCTGCCTGGTCCACCGCACCTCTCAAGGGCCGCTGTCGTGTCATACATGGACAAACCGGGCCAAGACTAGAGAGTGATGGCCGTACGACCGGTTCGACACGACGCCGATGAACGCAATCATGATCACGGCGACAGTGACGGGCTGCTCCAGGGGTCGGTGCAGAGGTATGGGTGCGACTGCCCCCGGCCCAGGCTGACGGGGAGCCCAGCGCGCCGACGGACGCGCGTCTGGTGCTGACAGCCGTCCCGCAGACGCCCGCCGCCGGCCTCCGGCCTCCGGAACCGCTGTAGTGCGGAGCGGCTCTGTTCGGGGGCAGGCACACCGCACTTGCCCCCAACGTCCGCGGCTCAGGCGGTCAATTGAGATCCGGCAGGAGAGCTGTTCTACGTGCGACTGCGACGGTTCGGGGAGGTCAAGGGGTACGGCGGTGTTCCGCTGCCTGTCCCTGAGTTGCCGGTGCCACCGCTGACGCCGCGCGGGCGGGTGCGCTGAGGAGCCACGCCGGTCGCCACCAATTCGCCCGCCCCGCCAGCTGCATGGCCGCCGGCACCAGGAGTGCGCGGACCAGCGTCGCATCCAGCAGGACCGTCAACGCCAAACCGGCACCCAGCATCTGCAGCGAGGTGATGCGGGACATCGCCAAGGCACTCATCGTCGTCACCACCACCAAGGAGGAGGCACTGATGAGACGCCCCGTACTGGCCATTCCATGCACGATCGAGGAGCGGACGTTTCCCGTCGATCGGTACTGTTCCTCGATCCGCGCCAGCAGAAAGATCTCGTAGTCGACGGAGAGGCCGAGGGCGAGGCAGATCATCAGCAGGAGCATGCTGATCTCCAGCTGCCCGGTGAGGGGGACCAGGCATCCCACGCCGGCGCTGAGGCTGAGAACGGCCAGGGCAACCGCCTTGACGGACACGAGCAGGCCTCCGGTGAACGACATGACCACCAGGAGTGCACTGACCCCGGCCAGGAGTGCGGCGAGAGGAAGACGTCGGGACAGCTCCATCTTGGTGTCCACGGTGCGCGCGGTAGCTCCTCCGACCACCCGCGGCGCAAAGGCGGGCAGCGCGCGAATTCGTTCCAACACCCGCTCGGAACTCGACGCTTGCGCATCCGTGGGAACGCGGACATTCAGCAGCGTCACACCGTCACCGGCGAACGCCTGATGGGCCCGAGTCGCAGGGGCGACTAGGTTGCCGTCACGGTAGGAACCGGTACTTGAGTCCACCCGGGCGACACCGTTGACTTCTGACAGCTGACGAGCGTAACGGTCCACCCCCGCCGTCACCTGAGCAGACTGCGGATCAGCCACGCTGAGCACGACGGGGATCTTGGTCCCGACAGCCTCCGGGAACTCCCCGCGCACTCGCTCAGCGGTCTGGCGCACCAGCGTGGACGCGGGCAGGACGCGTTCGTCGGCAATGCCGAACTGGGCCCTGTCCAAAGGCATAGCGCACATCAGCAGGAGCATTGTCGCGCAAGCGCCGACCAGCACTGGGCGCTTCGTCGCCTTGTTTCCCAGCCATGCCCACGCTCTGCTGTAACCGGGAACGGCCGGGCCCTTTGTCGGCCTGACGGAGAATTCTCGCCCCGGGCGCAATCGGCGTACCCGATCGAACAACCACCGGTCGAGCCGAGAAGCGGGAAGCAAACTGAATCGCAGCAGCACTGGATAGATCAGGACCGTGGTCAATGCGGAAAACACCACAACCGCGATGCCACCGGTCGCCAGTGAACGCAAGAACGGCACGGGAAAGATCAGTAGCGCTGCCATGCAGGCCACCACCGTGGCGGCGGAGAACAGCACAGCGCGTCCGGCCGAACGGACCGAGCGGGCGACGGCTTCTCCCACCTCCGTCCCGCCCGCCATCTCCTCGCGGCACCGCATCATGACCAGGAGGCCGTAGTCCACCGACAAGCCGAATCCGAGGGCCGCTGCGACATTCACGGCGAACACGGAGACCGGCATGACCGACGTCAGCGCGCCGAGCACTCCCAGCGTCGCCGAGACCGAGACGACTCCGATCGCCATCGGCAGCAATGCCAAGGCCGCCGAGCGCAGGGTCACCATGAGGATGAGCAGCACCACCGGTGCGGCGAGGAGCTCGGCGGTGCGCAAGTCCTCTCTGCTCAGCCGGACCGCCTCCGCGCTGCTCCACACGGGTCCAGCCGCGGCTACGGCGACTTCCCCTCGCTTTCCCGCGAGCCCCGGAACAATTCGCTCCGCCGTCTTGACGGCCTCGGCCCCCGTTGTTGTCAGTTCGACACCGATCAGGGCTTTCCGCTCGTCACGGGACAGCAATGCGGGATCAGCCGTGTCCCAATAGCTCCATACTCGTGCCACTCCCGGCTGATCGGCCGCCGAACGGGCAAGAGCGCGGCCGGTCGCGGCCACCTCTCCGTGCTTCATCGAAGTCGGGCCGGATACCAGGAAAAGCAAGTCGGCGGCGGGCTCGTCGAACTGTTCCTTGACCACACGGTCAGCTCGCTCGGATTCGGTCCCGGTGGCGGTGAATCCGGACGGGGTCAACCGGGCAAAACATCCGATCATCGCTGGTAGCAGAGCCAACCCCAGCACCGTGACCACCAAGAGAACCCGCCACGGATGCCTGAGAATCCAATTGACCGAGAGCATGAGGGCGACTGTATCCGGATTCCTCCGCCGGATGTCAGCCCGTCTCCGAAACGGGTCCGGAGGTGCATGGTAAACAGGTCGTATCGAATGGTCGACGCGCCCTGCGCGTCATCGCCGAACCCGCCGCGAGGACAAATATGAGTATCTCCGCCGCGCCCCGTATTCACGAGGAAAGACGCTACACGGTCTCTGTCACGCGCGACGAAAATGCGATCCGTGAAGCCCAGGAGCTGCGTTATCTGGTCTTCAATGAAGAACTCAAAAGTCCCTACCACGCGGAGGGGGGCCGGGAGATCGACGGATACGATCCGCATTGCGATCATCTCCTCGTTCGGCGCACGGACACCGGTGAGGTGGTCGGCATGTACCGCCTCCTCCCGCCCGACGGTGCGGCCCGGACCGGCGGACTGACCTCGGAGGCGCTGTTCGACCTCAGTCCGCATCGCGCCCTGGAGCCGGACCTCGTCGAACTCAGCCGAGGCTGCGTTCACCCCGACCACCGCGCCGGAGCCGTGATCACCATGCTGTGGGGCGGAATCACCCGGTACATGACCCGCAGCGGTCACACCTGGCTCACCGGACGTATGACGGTCCCCCTCTTCGACGGCGGGGCGCTGGCCGCGGCCTGTTGGGACCACGTGGTGGCCGGCGGCTATTTCGCACCTGAGCGTTATCGCGTTCGCCCTCACACCGTGTGGGATCCCGCCGCGGCCGACCGCCGGCCCGGTCTCCAGATCGCCCCCAAGCTGCGCGGGTACCTGCTGGCCGGCGCGTGGGTGTGCAGCGAGTTCGCGTACGACCCGGACCACAACGAGGCCAGTCTCTACCTCTTGCTCTCCATGGAGAACACCGACCCGCACCGTCGCAAGCTCCTGCGGTCACTTGGGGAGAGCCTGACTGCCTGACGGCCCTGCGAGGCCCCGGCGGGCGGGCCAGCGGCGCAGCGTGAGGCGGTACAGCGTGGAAGCCTGGCGCAGGAAGACGATCTCGCTGGCTCGGAGATAGGTGCGGTACCGCCGGTAGATGTCGGGGCCGACGAGCAGTTGCGCCTGTTCCCGGGCCTGGAAGAGGCGGGTGGACCAGGCGCGCACGGTGCGCGCGTAGTGCGCGCCGTCCTCGCGCAGGCCGGTGATCGCGAAGTACGGCTCACAGGCGGTGGCGATCTCGGACAACCGTGGCAGTGCTGATCCGGGAAAGATCTCGCGGGCGAAGAACTCGGGTACCGAGTCGTCGTGGTCGGCGTCGGCGTGGTCGGTGAGCGCGATGGTCTGGAGACTGAGCCGGCCGAGCGGCGGCAGCCATCCCGCGCACCGCGCGAAGAAGGCACGGTAGGCCTCGATCCGTTCGTCACGGGACATGGCCGGATGGGTGAAGTGCTCGAACGCGCCGATGGAGACGATGCCGTCGTACACGTCGTCCGGCTCGTGGTCGCGCCAGTCCTCGACTCTGGCATCCACCCCGGGCAGCCCGAGCGAGCGCACATGTGCGTGCTGGTCGGTGCTGAGGGTGAGCCCGACCGCGTGCCGTACACCGGTCTCCTCCGTGGCCATCCGCAGCAGACTGCCCCAGCCGCAACCGATGTCCAGCAGTCGGCTGTTCGCTGTGATGCCCGCTTGGCCGAGGTGGTAGCGGAGCTTGGCCTGCTGGGCCTTCCTGAGCACGTCCGTGTTCCCGGGCGCGCCCTCGATGCCGTCCCACAGGGCGCAGGAGTAGGTCAGGCCGGGGTCGAGCCACAGGGCGTAGAAGTCCTTGCCGATGTCGTAGTGGGCCTCGATGTCCGCGGTGGTGGCGCCTGCGCGATGCGGCTGGTCGGTCCGGGAGTTCACGGGCCGCCTCTCTCGTCGTGGGGAAGGGGTGAGGCCGGGCGAGGAAGGGGAGCAGCGAAAGCGGCTTCTCTCATCCGGTCGAACAGCCGGCCGGCGCGTTCGGCCCGCGTCTGCAGCTCGTCGAGGTGGCGCCCGATGCGGTCAAGGGCCTGCTCGCCGGCGGCGCCGAAACCGGAGCGGGTCATCACGCCCAGGGCACGCAGCAGGGGCTGCAGCACGTGACGGCGGTGGACGTCGAGGTTGTAGATGCCGGATGCGGCGATCCGCAGGGCGCCCTGCCGGAAGCCGGGGATGGTGGTACCCGGCATGTCGAAGGCGCAGATGACATCGGCGAGGGCGGCCACGGCGCCGTCGGGATCCAGCTCCACCGCGGCGGCGTACAAGTCGCGATAGAAGATCATGTGGAGGTTCTCGTCGGCTGCGATCCGCGCGGTCAGCTGACGGGCCACCGGGTCGGCACAGGCCAGGCCGGTGTTGCGGTGGGCCTCTCGGGTGGCCAGTTCCTGGACGGTGACGTAGGCCAGGCTGTGCAGCAGGGACGCATGGTTGCTGGTGTAGCCGGCGGACACGTGCTGCATGCGCCGGCGCTCCAGGGCGACGGGGTCCACGGCGCGGCGGGCATGGAGGTAGCCGCGCAGTGCGTGGGCGTGGCGGTCCTCCTCGGCCGTCCAGCGGTGCACCCAGGCGCCCCAGGCGCCGTCGCGGCCGAACAGGGTGGCGATCTCGAAGTGGTAGCTCGGCAGGTTGTCCTCGGTCAGCAGATTGATCGTCAGCGCATCCGCCACGGCCTGCGGGAGCTGGGACTGGTCGGCGTGCCAAGGGGTGCCGTCGAGGAGGCCGTCGAAGTCGGTGGCCTGGCTCCAGGGGATGTAGGCGTGGGGGAACCAGTCCGGTGTGGTGGCCAGATGGCGGTCCAGCAACCGGGCCACGGTCGGCTCCAGTTCGGACAGGTGATCGTGAGGAAGGGTCATCAGGGACTTTCGGCCTCCGGGCGGGCGGTCGGCATCGGGTGCGGCCCTGTCCGACGGGGGCTGCCGGGGCAGGCTGCCCGCGTCTCGCAAGACTCGTGCACCGGTTCACGAGCGCTGGAACACCAGGGCCGCGTTCTGGCCGCCGAAGCCGAACGAGGTCGACAGCACCGCCTCCTGGCGGGAAGGCCGTGGCAGGCCTGTGACGACGTCGAGGTCGATCTCGGGGTCCATCTTGTCCAAATTGGCGGTGGGTGGGATGAGTTGATGATGCAGCGAAAGCACCGAAACGACGGCTTCCACGGCTCCGGCAGCGCCGAGGAGATGCCCCAGGATGCTCTTGACCGCAGTAACAGGGGGCGGAGTGCCGAAGACCCTGCTGAGCGCTGCGGCTTCTGCGCGGTCGTTCAGCCGTGTGGCGCTGGCGTGGGCATTGACGTGCCCTACGTCGCCGGGCGCCAGATCGGCACCGGACAAAGCGGCGTTGATGGCCCGGACCGCGCCGGCGCCCTCGGGGTGGGGGACCGTGGGATTGTGCGCGTCGCCGGAAAGGCCGTAGCCGGTGAGCCGCGCGTATTCCTTGGCCCGCCGGGCCTGAGCGTGCTCGGCCCTTTCGAGGACGAGCATTCCGGCGCCCTCGGAGAGCACGAAGCCATCGCGGTCGGTGTCGAAGGGACGGGAGGCGCCGACCGGGTCGTGGACGCGGGTGGACAGCGCTCCCATCCGCCAGAACAGTGCCGAAGCCGGTCGGTTGCGGCCGGAGTCCGTCCCGCCGGCCACCGCGATGTCGCACGCACCGGTCCGGATCAGCATGCTCGCGATGCCGATGGCGGTGGCACCGGACGCACAGGCGGTGCTGATGCCCAGGGTGGGACCCAGCGCCCCGAGCATGGTCGCGACCTCACCGGCGGCCATGTTCGGCAGACTGCGGGGCAGCGCGGCGGGCGACAGGGCCAGGAGACGGCCCTTCTCCATGATCTGGCAGACCTTCAGGGTGCCGTCGAAGCTGGTGCCTCCGGTACCGATCACCACCGCGACGCGACTGCCGTCCCACAGCGCGGAGTCGAGACCGGAGTCGATGACGGCCTCCTTGGCCGCCGCGTGAGCGAATCGGATGAACCGGTCGGTCCGCCATGCCAGGCCAGGAGCCAGGACAGCCTCGAGGTCGGCATCAGCCACCTGGCAGGAGATCGACACCGGCAGCCCGTCCAGCAACGGATCGTGGGTGGCCGTGGGGTCGCCGCTGCACAGGCGGTCCCAGGTGGCACCGACGCCGACTCCTGCGGGCGTGACCATACCCAGTCCGGTAACGGCCACCGCGTGCCGGTTCATGCGTCGTTCTTCGCTGCGGCCCCGCTCGTGCACAAGGCCTGGTCCACGGCCTCGACGGCCTGGGCGAGCGTGGTGTCGAGGGTCATCTGTTCGAGGAGGCTTTCCTGGACGTCGACTCCGGTCTGCTCTTCGATCACCACGACCAGTTCCATCACGGCAATCGAATCCAGCTCCAGATCCGAGAACCTGACCGACCCCTCCAATTTTTCCGGATCGATCTGGAAGTAGGACTGAAGAAGACCTTTCAGGCGATCCTCGGTGAATTTCTCGGCGACTGGAGATCCCATGAAAACCCATCGATTCTGGTATTCCCGCCGGTACTTCCGGTGGGGGCACGCCCCTCCATCATGCCCGCGACCTGCAGAAAGGCTACTTCCTCAAAACACATGCTGGTCATATTCATTCGTATGCAGCAGCTGTCCCGTGCAGAGCGGCTCGGATCGAGTGGTTTCCCGGAGTAGGGGTGGCAAGGGGTTCTGCCGCGGCCGTTCCGCTCGTAGGGTGGTGATCATCTGGCGTTCCGTCCGCGTGTTCCGTCGCACGCCGATCGCAGGAGGTAGGGCCCGTATGCCGGCAGTTTCCGGTCAGTTCGACACCTGGTTCCGCCGGTACGAGCCCGGCCCGGCCGGTGCGGTCAAGCTCCTCGCGCTGCCGCACGCCGGTGGTTCCGCCCCCTACTTCCTGCCGCTGGCCCGGGCGCTCGGGTCGGAGCTGGACGTGCTGTGCGTCCAGTACCCGGGGCGGCTCGACCGGCACCGCGAGCCCCCCGCGACCGATCTGCGAGACCTCGCGGACCAGGTGTACAAGGCACTCGTCTCGGCCCCGGCCGGACCCGTGGTGCTCTTCGGGCACAGCATGGGCGCCGTTCTCGGCTACGAGATCGCGCGCCGCCTGGAGGACTCCGGCGGCGGCGAGCTGCTGGGCGTCATCGCCTCCGGGCGGCGCGCCCCGCACCGCTTCCGCGAGGAGACGGTCCATCTGCGGGACGACGACGGCATGATCGCCGAGATCCGTGAGCTGAGCGGCACCGAGCCGGGCATCCTGGACGACGAGGAACTGCTGCGCATGGTGCTGCCCGCGCTGCGCGCCGACTACCGGGCCGTGGAGACCTATCGCCCCGACGCCGGTGCCCCTCCGCTGGCCGCGCCCGTCACCGTGCTGACCGGCGAGAGCGACCCCCGGGTGTCCCTCGACGACGCCCGCGCCTGGCAGGAGCTGACGAGCGGCACCTTCCGCTTCCGCTCCTTCCCCGGCGGTCACTTCTACCTCAACGCCCAGCCGGGGGCCGTGACGGCGGCCATCCGCGAGAGCGTCGCCGCATTCCGCTCCGCGGGGGCCCCGACGTCGTCCTGAGCCGGGCTCATGCGCGGGGCGTGGCTGGGCGGGGGTGTCCGGGCGGGGTCTGGGGGAGGGGTGATGCCTTCAGTGCTGGTCTCTGCTGAGCCGGGCCCATGCCGGGCGTGCCTGGGCGGGGGCGAGGGGTGGTGTCTTCCGTGCCGGTCTTTCCTGATCGGGGCTCATGCGCGGGGCGTGCCTGGGGCGGGTGCGTCCGGGCGGGGTTTTTTGGGGGGATTCCTTCCGTACTGGGCTCTCCTGGGCCAGGCCCATGCGCGGGGCGTGGCTGGGCGAGGGCTGGGAGAGCGTCGGCGCTCGCCCGGTCGGCGTCGTCCTGTCGCGAGCGTTACTTGCCGAGTGCGCCCGCGGCGGCCAGGCGGGTTGCCAGGTCTCTGCGGTGCTTGACGTTCAACTTGCGGTAGATGCGGGTCAGATGCTGCTCGACCGTGCTCACGGTGATGAACAGCTTGCTGGAGATCTGCCGGTTGGTGTGGCCCTGCGCGGCCAGCGCGGCGACCCTGCTCTCCGCCTCGCTCAGCCCGCCCACCGGTTCCGCGCGCTCGGGCCGCTCCCGGCCCTCCTGCTGTTCCGGACGCTCGGGCCGCTCCCGGACCTCTTGACGTTCGGGGCGTTCGGGCCGCTCCCGCCCCTCCCGCCCCTCCTGTCGCTCCGGGTGCAGGCTGCCGGGGTAGTACGTCACCTCCGCCGGGGCCCGGGAGTGGGAGCGCCGGGCCGGGGGCGGGACGGCCGCGCCCGTCGGGTCCGGTGCGGTCCCCTGCCGTGGGGTCCGGGACCGGTCGGCCAGGGCGCGGGCCAGCTCCCGGCGGTCCCCGCAGGACTCCAGCAGCGCCACCGCCCGCGCCAGCAGCGGAGCGCCCTGCTCCGGCGGCAGCAGACCGGCGAGCAGCCGCAGCGCGGAACCCCGGGTGCGGTCGTCCACCGGGCGGGCGGAATCGAGCTGCTCCCGGAGCAGTCGTACGGCCTCCTGCCGCTGCCCGCGGGCGATGTGCACCCGGGCCAGGTCGAGCCGCCACGGCACCAGGGCCGCGGAGCCGATCCGCCAGGCCGCCATCTCCCGCCGTACCCACCGCAGATCGTCGGCGGCCGAGCGGCGGGAGCCGACGGCGAGCTGATACCGGGCCCGTGCCGCCAGATAGTGCAGTCCGAGCGGGGTGCGGAAGGACTCCGCGGGGACGGGCCGGGCGAGCCAGCGGTCGGCGTCCTCGAACCGGCCCGCCTCGGTGGCCGCGGCCACCAGGGTGCCCAGCGGCGCGACCACCGCGACCCCCCACGCCTGCGGGGTGATCACGGTCAGCGCGGCGCGGGCCTGGTCCTCGGCCTCCTCGGGGGAGCCGAGCCGGAGCGCGGCCTCGGCCCGGATGGCGTGCAGGACCGCCTTCCAGCTCGGCACGTGTCCCACCGAGGGCCGGGCCAGCAGCATCCGTGTCCACTCGCGGACCGGGGCGGGACGCCCCGCGTACACCATCGCCAGCAGCAGGGCCGACAGCAGCCCGAGCGCACCGTCGTCGTCGAGGTAGCGCTGGATCATCAGCTCGGCGCTCGCCGCCGCGTCGCCGGTCGCCTCGCCGGGGAAGAGGGTGTCGGCGAGCAGCACCAGCGCGTCCAGATAGCGGCCGGTGACGGAGGTGGCGATGCCGGAGTCCGTGATGGCCCGCGCCTCGGCGCGGGCCTGCCGGCAGTGGTCAGGGCGGAACAGCGAGATCAGCAGCCGCGCCGTGGCGAGCCGGGTACGGGTCTCGGCGGTGGGGTCGGGCAGCGCCGCGACGGCCGCGACGATCGCGCATGCCGTCTCGCTGTGCCCCTGCCACAGCAGCGCGGGCACCCCGGCGAGCGCGGCCGGCGGGTAGTCGTCGGGCCGCTCGGCGGCGGCGAGCGTGCCGAGGTGAGTGGTGGCGGACAGCGGGTTCAACTGCCAGCGGGAGCGCAGCAGCAGGCTGTCGGACGAGGTCCACCACGGAGTGCGCGGTCCCCGGCGCCGGCTCAGCCGCAGGCAGGCGGAGGTGATGTCGGGGCGTCCGGAGTCCAGCGCCTGGGCGGCGGCCCGGAACAGGGCGGGCTCCGCCCAGTCGGGCTCGGCCCAGTCGGCGCTGATGAGATGACCGGCGAGCACCTCGGGCTCGGCACCGAACTCGTGCAGCGCCTCGGCCGCTCTGCGGTGCAGCCGGCGCCGGTCCTCGGCGGGCAGGTCCGAGAGGACGGCGGCGACGAGCGGGCGTCTGATCCGGTCGCCGTCCACCAGCCCTGACTGGCCGAGCAGTTGGAGCGCCTGGGCCGTCAGGTCGGGGGTCAGGGAGAGCAGCCGGGCCAGCACCGGAAGCGGCGTGGGCCGGTCCAGTACGGCCAACGCCTGGGCGGTGGCGCGGACTTCGGGCTCGTGGCGGTAGAGCGAGCGGAGCACGGCCTGGGCGAGCGGTCCGTCGCTGCCGCCCAGCGCGGGGTCGGGCCCGACGGCACCGGCCACCGGCGCGGCGGGCTGCTGGGCGGTGCCGGTCGCGGCGGGGTCGTCCAGCAGGGCGCGCATCAGCAGGGGGCTGCCGCCGGTCAGCCCGGGGGCCCGCCGGGCGATGCGGGGGCGGGCCGAGGGGAGCGGGTGGGTCTCGGCGAGCAGGCCCAGCGCCTCGTCGGTGAGGGGGGCGAGGTCGATCCGGGAGAAGCACGGCTGGCTCATCAACTCGGCGCGGAAATGCGGGTGAGGGGTGTACAGCGTGGAGGACTCGGTCAGCACCACCATGATCCGCCGGTGCCGCAGTCGGCGGACCGCGTAGAGCAGACACTGTAAGGACGCCTGGTCGGCGTGGTGCACATCGTCCACGGTGATCACGAGGGGCGCGGGGCGGGACAGGTCGAGCAGGGAGGCGAACGTGGCGTGCGCGGTGGGCACGGGGGAGGGGTGCGGCTGTTCGGTGCCTAAGGACGGCGTCGGCGGAAAGGCGGCGGCCGCTTCCGTCGCCGTAGGGGCCGTGCTGTCCGCGGGGGCGGCCGACGTACCGGCCCTTCCCGCTGCGGCGTTGCCGGGCGGCGCCTGGGGCGTGGGGAGCGCGAGATGGCGTACGGCGGTGGCGAGTTGGCGCATCGAGGCGCGGCTGAGGCCGGAGCTGTCGATCAGCTGGTCCATCACGGCGAACTGGAGACTGCGTTCGGCTCGTGAGCCGACCGCGCTCAGCAACTGGGCCGAGCGTCCGGTCACGTGGCGGGCGAAGGCCTCCAGCAGCGTGGTCTTGCCGCTGCCGACGCCGCCGCTGATCAGGCATACCTGACCGTCGTGCTGTTCATTGCAGTGGTCGAATGAACTGCGCAGCCGATCGAGCTGTGCTTCCCGCTGTATCAGGTCCACTCGCGTTTTGTCCCCCTCGAACGCAATGACATGGAATGAATCGCCGTTTTCCATGTGCGTTGCCATGCATGTTCGTTCGGCCGCGCGCGGCGGCCGGCGCTTCCCGGTGACGGGATACGCCGAGTGCTTCTCCAGGTGCGGTCGACGGTAGTCCTCGCGTGGTGGAGTCCGAGTCGAAGCGGAGCGGAGGCTCGCGTATACGGCTCGACCACGCTGGTTTCGGGACCACCTCCGACTGTCCGCCCGTACGCCCCGCTTGGTCAGGCTTGCGCCACGGGGCCGTCGTTGAGTGCCGTCCGGGCCGATAGCTTACGACAGATCAAGGACCGGATACTTGCCGAATCTTTGCCGACTCATGGCTTCTTATGTCGCTCTCCGACACTCTGTTGTACCGGTACGACATATTCCGGATGTCGGGTGATCGCATACCCCTGTTGATTCGTTTAGGGGTTGACGGCGAGCCGCTTGTTCAGCCCGGTATGAGTGAGTGGCGCGCGATAGGGGAGCGGGGACTTTAGGGGTTGGTCCGCCGCCTTCGGCTCCCTACATTTCGAGACCTGATCCGGGCGGCGGCGGAAGGAATCCCCAGTGTCGACAAAGCCCAGCCACGGCATGGTGATCGGTGGCGGACTCGCCGGAATGCTCACGGCCCGGGCCCTGCGCAGGCACCTCGACCGGGTCACCGTCATCGACCGCGACGACCTCCCGGGCGGCCCCGAACCGCGCAAGGGCGTCCCCCAGGCTCGCCACGCCCATCTGCTGTGGTCGGGCGGCGCGCGGATCGTCGAATCACTGCTGCCGGGCACCGTCGAACGCCTGCGCGCCGCGGGGGCGCACCGCATCGGCGTCCAGTCCGACCTGGTCAACCTGTCCCCCTACGGCTGGCAACGGCGCTTCCCCGAGACGCAGTTCCTCATCGCGGTCGGCCGGCCCCTGCTGGACTGGACCGTCCGGGACCAGGTGCTCGCCGACGAGAACATCACCGTCCTGGAACGCACCGAGGTCCACGAACTGCGCGGCACCAGCGGGCACCTCACCGGCCTCACGGTCCGCGCCCTCGACGGCGGCGAGACCACCGCACTGGACGCCGAGATCGTCGTGGACGCGAGCGGACGCGGCTCGCGGCTGCGCCAGTGGACCGCCCCTCTCGGCGTCCCGCAGCCGGAGGAGGACGTGGTCGACTCCGGCATCACCTACTCCACCCGCGTCTACCGCGCGCCCGAGCGGGCCGCCGCCCGCTTCCCCATGGTCAGCGTGTACGCCGACCACCGGTCCGGAGTCCCCGGCCGCAGCGGGCTGATCCTGCCCATCGAGGACGGCCGGTGGATCGTCACCCTCTCCGGCACCCGGGGCGCCGAACCCCCCACTGACGAGGCCGGGTTCACGGCCTTCGCCGAAGGGCTGCGCCACCCCCTGGTGGGCGAGGTCCTCGCCACCGCGGAACCGGACGGCCCCGTCCGCGGCTCCCGCTCCACCGCCAACCGGCGCATCCACTACGACCGGCTGGAGCGCTGGCCGGACAACCTCGTCGTCCTCGGAGACGCCTTCGCCGCCTTCAACCCCGTCTACGGCCACGGGATGAGCTCCGCCGCCCGCTCCGTCGCCGTCCTCGACCGCACGCTGCGCCGCCAGTTGGGCAAGCCGGAGCTCGCGGCCACCGTGATGCGCGGCATCGCCACCGCCATCGACGACCCGTGGATCCTCGCCGCCTCCCAGGACGTCTTCTACCCCGACTGCCGGGTCGAGGCGAAGGACCCCCGCCTGTCCGAAGAGCTCCACAGCCGGCAGGACTTCTCCGAGCGCGTCGGCACGGTCGGTCTGTCCGACCCGCTGGTCAGCGCCGCCTCCGCGGGCGTCACCACGCTCGCCGCGCCCGTCTCCAGCCTCCAGTCACCCGCCGTGCTCAACGCCCTGCGGACCGGCCCGGCCCAGCCACCGCTGACCGAGCCGCCCCTCACCGACGCGGAGTGGGCGCTGCTGCGCTGACCGGGCGCGGGGATGTCGTGCGCGTCAGGTGACCGGCGGGCGTGGGGATGTCGTGCGCCTCAAGTGACCAGCGGGCGTGGGGATGTCATACGTCCCAGGTGACCGGCGCGCACGGGGGAGTCGTACGCCTCAACTGACCGGCGTACGCCGGGATGTCGTACCCCTCAGGTCACCGGTGTGAGATCGGAACCGCCCGCGATGACCCGGGCCTCCGAGATCAGTCCCGTCTCGTCCACCCGCATCAGACTGACCAGCCGGAACGCCATCCGCTCACCGTCGGCGCCGCCCGGCACGGACATCGTCCCCGAGACTTCCAGGGTCACACTCGACCCGTCCAGCGCCGCCGTCAGCGTGCCCGGCCGCTCCTCGATCCCCGCGGCGACGGCCGCCCCCAGATGCCGCCGCAGCGCCTCCCGCCCCACCAGCACCGGGGCACCCACCGGGTCCTGGAACCGCACATCGGGCGTGAAGAGGGCGAGAACACCGTCCAGATCCCCGGCGTTCATCAGCCGGCAGTACTCCAGAACCACCGCTTTGCGCTTCGTCTCGTCCAGCATCGCGGCACACCTTCCTGAAAGCGCGGAGTCATTCGAGAAACCGGACGTCCGACCTGCCCCAATAAGCGCGCATCTCCTCGATCAACCCGCTCTCGCCGACCTCGATGACCAGCATGCAGGTGAACTCCATACGCGCCTTTTCCGGCTCCTCGGGAGCCGCCAGAATTCCGTGACGCACCATCAGCGGCCCGTTCGGCAGGAAATTCATCGTGGAGGTCACGGGAACGGCGGCATGCCGCCCGTCGGGCGCCGCTACAGGCTCGCCATAGGCATCGTGGACCCCGGCGGCCACCGCGCCCCCGATGTGCGAACGCAGCGCCCCGTGACCGACGCGCGGACCGGCACCCACCGGGTCCTCGAAGCGCACGGCAGGGGAGTACAGAGCCAAGAGCCCCTCCACGTCACCTGCGTTGATGCGCTCACAGTGCGCGATGGCCAGGGCTTTGCGCGTCGCTTCGTCGGGCACGGTCCACGTCCCTCACGGCTCGGCAGCACACGGACCGGAGCAGTGTCACAGCCGGGCCGCGGGCCGCGGTACCCCTACCCGGCCCCACCCCTATTCCCGCCACCCCTGAATTGCGTGCCCGCGGAACATGAGATCAGGGGTTGGGTCATCCCTCAGGGGTTCTTAGTGTGGGGCCATCTTGGCCGGAGCAACGGGGTGACGAAAAGGCCGGGCCACAGAACCACCGCACCACTTGTCCGGGTGGCCGGAACTCCGCGTTTCGAGCCACCCGGGATCGGTGCTCCGCTCCCGGACACCTCACCTCGGTCCGGTCCGAACCGCTACTCGGCTCCGCGTTACGGGAGCCGAGCGTCAATGGGAGACCTGGTGGCGAAGACGGGAAGTTCTGTCGGACACGCGAACTCCGCGGACGCGCACGCGGCACAACCCGAGCAGATCGCCGTGATCGGCCTTGCCTGCCGGTTCCCCGGCGCCCCGGACCCCGCTGCCTTCTGGACACTGTTGCGCGAAGGCCGCGAGGCGGTGACCACCACCCCACCCGAACGCTGGGACGCGAACGCCCACTTCGACGCCGATCCCACCGCCAAAGGCAAGATCAACACCACGCGGGGCGGCTACCTGGACCAGGTCGACCGCTTCGACGCCGCCTTCTTCGGCATCTCGCCCCGCGAGGCCGCCGCCATGGACCCCCAGCAGCGGTTGATGTTGGAACTGGGCTGGGAGAGCCTGGAGGACGCCGGAATCCTCCCCGACACCCTCGGCGACCGCAGCACCGGCGTCTTCGTCGGCGCCATCTGGGACGACTACGCCTCCCTGCTGCACCGCCAGGGCGCCTCGGCCATCGGCGCGCACAGCGTCACCGGCCTGCACCGCAGCATCATCGCCAACCGCCTCTCCTACACACTCCGGCTCAGCGGCCCGAGCATGACCGTCGACACCGGCCAGTCCTCCTCCCTGGTCGCCGTCCACCTCGCCTGCGAGAGCCTGCGCAGCGGCGAGAGCGACATCGCCCTCGCGGGCGGCGTCAACCTCAACCTCATCCCCGACAGCACCATCAGCGCCGCCAAGTTCGGCGCCCTCTCGCCCGACGGCCGCTGCTACACCTTCGACACCCGCGCCAACGGCTACGTCCGGGGCGAGGGCGCCGGTCTCGTCGTACTCAAACCCCTCTCCCGCGCCCTCGCCGACGGCGACCACGTCCTGTGCGTGATCGAGGGCAGCGCCACCGGCAACGACGGCGGCGGCGAGGGCCTGACCGTCCCCACCTCCGAGGGCCAGCGCCGCGTCCTCACCCAGGCGTACCGGCGGGCCGGCATCGACCCCACCGGCATCCAGTACGTCGAACTGCACGGCACCGGCACCCGGCGCGGCGACCCCGTGGAGGCCGCCGCGCTCGGCGCCACCGTCGGCACGGCCGCCCGGGCCGCCGGCCGCTTTGTCGCCGTCGGCTCCGTCAAGACCAACATCGGGCACCTCGAAGGCGCGGCCGGTATCGCCGGACTCCTCAAGACCGTCCTCGCCCTGCGCCACCGCCAGTTGCCCGCCAGCCTCAACTTCGAGCAGCCCCACCCCGACATTCCCCTGGACGAGCTGGGACTGCGCGTCCACACCGCGCTCGGCGACTGGCCCCGGCCGGACGAACGGCTCCGCGCCGGAGTCAGCTCCTTCGGCATGGGCGGCACCAACTGCCATGTCGTACTGGCCGAGGCCCCGGCCGCACCACCCTCACCGGCCGCCGATTCCGAGCCCGCCGCCCCCGAGCCCGTTATGCCTGCTGGGCCCGCTGTACCCGTCGCCTGGCCGCTGTCCGCCCGTACCGCCACCGCCCTGCGCGCCCAGGCCCGACGCCTCCGGGAACATCTCGACACCCACCCCGAGCACACCGCCGCGGACCTCGGCCACTCGCTGGCCACCATCCGGACCCCCTTCGCCCATCGCGCCGTCGTCCTGACCCCCGACCGCGACCGGGGCGCCAAGGCCCTCGCCGCCCTCGCCGCCGGCCGCCCCTCGTCCGACGTGATCCGCGGCACCGTCACCGAGGGCGGCACCGCCGTCCTCTTCTCCGGCCAGGGCAGCCAACGCCTCGGCATGGGAGGCGAGTTGTACGCCGCCCAGCCCGCCTTCGCCCGCGCGCTCGACGCCGTCTGCGACCACCTCGACCCCGAGGTCCGCGAGCTGCTCCTCACCGCCGAACCCACCCCCGCCAACTCCGCCCGCCTGGACCGCACCGCCCTCACCCAGACCGCCCTCTTCGCCCTCGAAGTCGCCCTGTACCGCCTCGCCGAATCCCTCGGCATCACCGCGGACCACCTGCTCGGCCACTCCGTCGGGGAACTGGCCGCCGCCCATGTCGCCGGGGTCCTCTCCCTCGCCGACGCCTGCATCCTCGTCACCGCACGCGGCCGGCTCATGCAGGCCCAGCCCGAGGGCGGCGCCATGGTCGCCCTGGAGGCCACCGAGGCCGAGGTCGCCGCCGAACTCGCCACCGTCGGCGGCCACATCACCATCGCCGCCGTCAACAGCCCCGGCGCCTGCGTCGTCTCCGGCGATGCCGACGTCGTCACCGCGTACGCCGCCACCTGGGCCGAGCGCGGCCGCAAGACCCGCGCCCTGCGGGTCAGCCACGCCTTCCACTCCGCCCACATGGACGGCATGCTGGAGGAGTTCCGCGCCGTCGCACGGGACCTCACCTTCCACCCGCCCACCCTCCCCGTCGTCTCCAACCTGACCGGCCGTCCCGCCTCCGCCGACGAACTGTGCGACCCGGACTACTGGGTACGACACGTCCGCCGAGCCGTGCGCTTCGCCGACGGCGTCGATTGGCTGCTGGACCACGGCGTCACCACGTTCCTGGAGCTCGGCCCCGACGGCACCCTCACGGCCATGGCCCGCGAATGCCTCGCCGCCCGCCCCGACGACGGCCGCCCGGCGGACACCGCCTTCCTCACCGCGTTGCGCCGCGACCGCCCGGAGCCGCAGACCCTGCTCGCCGCGGTCGCGGGACTGCACGTCCGCGGAGCCGCCCCGGCACTGCCCGGCCTCGCCGCCGGCCCGGACGCACGCCGCGTACCCCTGCCCACCTACGCCTTCCAGCGCAAGCGCTACTGGCTGACGGGAAGCGAGAACGCCGGTACGGGGGACGGGCACACCGCCTCGGCACCCGGGCAGGACACCGGAACCGTCCCGGCGGGCGATGGCCCCGCCACCACCGACGCGGGCGATGGCTCTGTCATCACCGACGTGAGCGATGGCCCCGCCACCGGCTGGCGGGCCCGTCTCACCGGGCTCACCAGCACCGCCGAGCAGACCCGTGCCGTCCTCGACCAGGTCCGCGAGGACATCGCGATGATCCTCGGCCACAGCCCCGACGACACCGACACCCTCGACGTCACCTGGACGTTCAAGGACCTCGGCTTCGACTCCCTCACCTCCGTCGAACTCCGCGACCGGCTCGGCACCGCCACCGGCCTGCGCCTGCCCTCCAGCCTCCTCTTCGACCACCCCACCCCCACCGCCCTCGCGGACCGTCTCCGCGCCGAACTCCTCGGCGTCACGGACACCCCCCGCACCGCGCACCCCACCACCGCCCACACCGGCGAGCCCATCGCCATCGTCGGCATGGCCTGCCGCTACCCCGGCGGCATCGCCTCCCCCGAAGACCTGTGGCGCGTCGTCCGCGACGGACTCGACGTCGTCTCCCCCTTCCCCGCCGACCGCGGCTGGGACATCGACGCGCTCTACCACCCCGACCCCGCCCACCACGGCACGAGCTACGCCCGCGAGGGAGGCTTCCTGGCCGACGCCGCCGGGTTCGACGCCGAGTTCTTCGGTATCTCGCCGCGCGAGGCGCTGGCCATGGACCCGCAGCAGCGCCTGCTGCTGGAGACCAGCTGGGAGGCGATCGAACGGGCCGGTATCGCCCCCGGCTCGCTGCGCTCCAGCCTGACCGGCGTGTTCGCCGGAGCCATGTCCCAGGACTACGGAGACCGGCTGCACGAGGCCGCCGAACCCGTCGAGGGCTTCACCCTGACGGGCAACGCCGCGAGCGTCGTCTCCGGCCGCCTGTCCTACGCCCTCGGCCTGGAGGGCCCGGCCGTCACGGTCGACACGGCCTGCTCCTCGTCGCTGGTGGCCTTGCACCTCGCGGTGCAGTCGCTGCGGAACGGCGAGTGCGACCTCGCCCTGGCGGGTGGTGTGACGGTCATGCCCACCCCCGGCATGTTCGTGGAGTTCAGCCGCCAGCGCGGTCTCGCCGCCGACGGCCGGTGCAAGCCCTTCGCGGCGGCGGCCGACGGCACGGGCTGGGCGGAGGGCGTCGGCATCCTGGTGGTGGAGCGCCTGTCGGACGCGCGCCGCAACGGTCACCAGGTGCTGGCGGTGGTACGGGGCTCGGCGATCAACCAGGACGGCGCGTCCAACGGCCTGTCCGCCCCCAACGGTCCCTCGCAGCAACGGGTGATCCGCGCCGGACTCGCCAACGCCGGGGTCCCGGCCACCGAGGTGGACGTGGTGGAGGCCCATGGCACGGGGACCACCCTGGGCGACCCGATCGAGGCGCAGGCGCTGCTCGCCACCTACGGCCAAGGGCGAGAGCCTGAGCGGCCGTTGTGGCTGGGATCGGTGAAGTCGAACATCGGGCACAGCCAGGCCGCGGCCGGTGTCGCCGGTGTCATCAAGATGGTGATGGCGATGCGGGCTCACGTGCTGCCCCGCACCCTGCACGTGGACGAGCCCACGTCCCACGTGGACTGGGCGGCAGGCCATGTCTCCCTGCTCACCGAAGAACGGGAATGGTCGGCGGACGGCCACTCGCGCCGGGGCGCGGTGTCGTCCTTCGGCATCTCCGGGACGAATGCGCACGTGATCCTGGAAGAGGCGCCGGTTGAGGCCGGGTTGGGTCCGGTCGTGGTCTTCGGTCCTGAGGGGTTGTCGGGGTCGCCGGTGGTGCCGTGGCTGGTGTCCGGGCGTACGGCTGGGGCGTTGGCTGCGCAGGCGGGGCGACTGGCGGGGGTGTCGGGTGAGCCGGTGGATGTGGGCTGGCAGCTGGTTTCAGGGCGTACGGCGCTGGAGCATCGGGCGGTGGTGTGGGGGCGGGAGCACGCTGAGCTGACAGCGGGGCTGGAGGCGCTGGCGTCGGGCGGTGCGGCCGGCAATGCCGTGGCCGGGGTGGTGGGTTCGGACGCGGGTGTGGTGTTCGTGTTCCCCGGCCAGGGGTCGCAGTGGTTGGGGATGGGGCGGGGGCTGCTCGACTCCTCGCCGGTGTTCGCGGCGCGGATCGCCGAGTGCGAGGCGGCGCTCGGGCCGTTCGTCGACTGGTCGCTGACCGAGGTGCTGACCGGTGACGATGACGGGTGGATGTGGCGGGTGGACATGGTCCAGCCCGTTCTGTGGGCCGTGATGGTGTCACTGGCGGCTGTGTGGGAGTCGTTGGGCATCGAGCCCGCCGCTGTCATCGGTCACTCGCAGGGTGAGATCGCCGCTGCTGCGGTGGTGGGTGCGCTGAGTCTGGAGGATGCGGCGCGGGTGGTGGCGCTGCGGTCCGCTGCGATTCGGGATGAACTGGCGGGTCGTGGTGGGATGTTGTCGCTGGCGACGGGTGCTGAGCAGGCTTCGGCGTGGGTGTCGTCGTACGGTGATCGGGTCTCGATAGCCGTCTATAACGGTCCGGATGCCACGGTGGTGGCGGGTGATCCGGAAGCCCTGGATGAGATCTCGGCGCGGGCGGAGGCCGCTGGTGTTCGGGCCCGGCGGGTTCCGGTGGATTACGCCTCGCACTCCGCCCATGTGGAGGACATCCGTGAGCGGTTGCTGGAGGCCCTAGCCCCGGTGGTGCCGCAGGTGTCGCGGGTGCCGATCATCTCCACCGTCACCGGTGGCCTGTTGGACACCGTGACCATGGACGCCTCGTACTGGTACGAGGGCCTGCGTCAGCCCGTGCGCTTCACCGAAGCAGTGCAAGTGGCTCTGACACAGAACCACTTGCGGCTCATCGAGGTGAGCGCGCACCCCGTGCTCACCATGGGCGTGCAGTCGATTGCGGAGGCTGCGGAGAAGCGGGTCACGGTCGTCGGCACCCTGCGTCGGGACGAGGACGAGGACGCCCGCTTCCTCGCGAGCGCGGCCGAACTGTGGGTCCACGGCACCGACATCGACTGGTCCGCCGTCTACGCGGGCCGCGTCGTAAGCCATGTCGACCTGCCCACCTACGCCTTCCAACACCAGCGCTACTGGCTGGAGCCCAGCACGGGCACCGCCGATGTCAGCGTTGCAGGGCTGGCCGCAACCGATCATCCGCTGCTCGGGGCCGCGATGAGCCTCGCCGCCGGGGACGGCGCGCTTCTGACGGGGCGGCTGTCTCTGCGCACGCACCCCTGGCTCGCGGACCACGCGGTCGCGGGTACGGTCCTCTTCCCCGGTACCGGGTTCGTGGAACTGGCGATCCGCGCCGGGGACGAGGTCGGCTGCGGCTGCCTCACCGAACTCACCCTCCAGGCGCCGCTGTTCCTCCCCGAAAGCGCCGGAGTGCGGGTGCAGGTCGTCATCGGGGACGCGCAGGGCGACGGACAGCGCTCGATCGCGGTGTACTCCCGTCCCGAGGACGCCGCTCCCGACCAGGAGTGGACCCTGCACGCGGAGGGCACCCTCGGCGCCGAGGAGCCGGGGGCGGGGGCGGCCCCCTCGGTCGACATGGTGGCCTGGCCTCCGGTCGGTGCCGAACCGGTGGACATCAGCGACCGGTACGCCCGTCTGCGCGACACCGGCTATCACTACGGGCCGGTGTTCCAGGGGCTGCGTGGGGTGTGGCGGCGTGGTGACGAGGTTTTCGCCGAGGTGGTGCTGGAGGAGGGGCAGCAGGGCGAGGCGGCCAGGTTCGGGATCCATCCCGCTTTGCTGGACGCGGCGTTGCATGCGGTGTTGCCGGTGGACGGCACCCAGACCCGGCTGCCGTTCGTGTGGTCGGGTGTGTCGTTGTCGGCGGTGGGGGCGTCGGCGGTGCGAGTGCGGCTGGCTCCGGTCGGAGAGGGCGCGGTGTCGGTGTGGGTGGCCGATACCGAGGGCGCTCCGGTGGCCTTCGTGGAGTCGCTGGCGCTGCGTCCGATTGCGGTGGAGGAGCTGGAGAAGGCGGGTTCCGCCGTACGGGACGCTCTGTACTGGGTGGAGTGGACTCCCCTCGCCGCTGCGGCCGGGCAGGACGAGCCCGGTTGGGCGCTGCTCGGCGACGCCGACCCGTTCGGCTTCGGGGTTCCCTTCTTCGGCAGCCTGAACGAGATCGCGGACGGTCCAGAAGTACCCTCCGTGGTGGCTGTCCCCGTGGACGGCGGCGGCTCCGGATCCGCCGACGCCGTTCACCGTGCCGTGCTGAACACCTGGGAGGTCGCCCGAGCTTGGCTCGCGGACGAGCGGTTCGCCGAGTCGCGTCTGGTGGTGGTGACGCGGGGTGCCGTGGGAACGGACAGCGGCGGGCCCACCGATCTCGCGGCCTCGGCGGTGTGGGGGCTGGTGCGTTCGGCTGAGGCAGAGAATCCCGGGCGGTTCGGCCTGGTCGATCTGGACGTCGACACCGATGGACTCGCGTCTGTCCCTGTTGCGTTCGGGGCGGGGGAGTGGCAGATCGCGGTGCGCGGCGGTCACGTACTCGCCCCACGCCTGGCCCGCTCCACCGCCTCTGCCGGGCCGGTCGACTTCGGTGACGGGGCGGTGCTGGTCACGGGCGGTACCGGGACGCTGGGCGGGTTGGTCGCCCGGCATCTGGTGGCGGAGCATGGCGTGCGGCGGCTGGTGCTGGCCAGTCGTCGGGGGCCCGCGGCTCCGGGGGCGGCGGAGTTGGTGGCCGAGCTGACGGCCGCGGGTGCGGTGGCCGAGGCCGTGGCATGTGATGCCGCCGATCGTGAGGCGTTGGCGGCGCTGCTCGCCTCGCATCCCGTCACGGGCGTGGTGCATCTTGCGGGCGTCCTGGACGACGCCGTGGTCACCGGGCTGACCCCTGGGCACTTCGACCGGGTCCTGCGTCCCAAGGTGGACGCGGCCGTGAACCTGGACGAGCTGACGCGGGGCCTCGACCTCTCCGCCTTCGTCCTCTTCTCCTCCGTCGTCGGCGTCTTCGGCGGCCCCGGACAGGCCAACTACGCCGCTGCCAACACCTACTTGGACGCCCTCGCCCAGCGGCGCCGGGCCGAAGGGCTGCCCGCGACCTCCATGGCGTGGGGGCTGTGGGCCGACGCCAGCGGGATGACCGGGCACATGGACCAGACCGCCGTCGCCCGCATGGCGCGCGCCGGCATCGTGGGCATCCCCGCCGACCAGGGCCTGGCCCTCTTCGGCGCCGCGCTCGCCACGGACGAACCGCTGCTCGTCACTGCCAGGCTGAGCACCACTTCTGTACGCGCCCAGGCCGCCGACGGTGTCGTACCGCCGCTCCTGCGCGGGCTGGTGCGGGGAGCCGCGCGCCGCACTGCGACCGGCCTCCAGGGCGGCGCTGCCGCCGACTCGCTCACCCGCAGGCTGGCCGGGCTCTCCCGCGAGGAGCAGCAGCACGAACTTCTCGGTGTGGTCCGGTCCAGTGTGGCGCTCGTGCTGGGGCATGCCGCGGACCGGACGGTCGACACGGACCGGACGTTCAAGGAGCTGGGCTTCGATTCGCTGCTGGCGGTGGAGCTGCGGAACCGGCTGGGTGAGGCGGTGGGGCTGCGGCTTCCGGCGACGTTGGTGTTCGACTATCCGACGCCGGCGGCGGTGGCGGGGCTGCTGTTGAGCGAGCTGGTGGGAGCGGCCGACGGGGTGGACTCCGGTGGTGCGGCTCCTGTGGTTGCCGCTGGGGTGATGGATGATCCGGTGGTTATCGTCTCGGCTGCCTGCCGTTATCCGGGTGGTGTGTCGTCGCCGGAGGATCTGTGGCGGTTGGTGGCGGACGGCCGGGACGCGGTCGGGGACTTCCCCGACGACCGGGGCTGGGACTTGGAGGACCTTTACCACCCCGACCCGGCGCACGCCGGTACCACTTACTCCCAGCAGGGCGGATTCCTTTACGACGCCGCCGAGTTCGATGCCGGTCTGTTCGGGATCTCGCCGCGTGAGGCGGTGGCGATGGATCCGCAGCAGCGGTTGCTGTTGGAGACGTCGTGGGAGGTGTTCGAGCGGGCGGGCATCGCGGTGGACTCGGTGCGGGGCAGCCGTACCGGAGTTTTCGCGGGCGTGATGTACCACGACTACGCCAGCCGACTGCACCACGTCCCGGAGGAGGTCGAGGGCTACCTCGGCACCGGCAGCTGGGCCAGCGTCCTGTCCGGCCGCCTCGCCTACACCTTCGGCCTGGAGGGGCCAGCGGTCTCCGTCGACACGGCGTGCTCCTCCTCACTGGTCGCGCTGCACATGGCCGTTCAGGCGCTGCGGAGCGGTGAGTGCGACATGGCGCTCGCCGGCGGTGTCACTGTGATGCCCACCCCCGGCACCTTCCTGGAGTTCAGCCGTCAGCGTGGGCTGGCCGCGGATGGTCGCTGCAAGTCGTTCGCGGCTGCGGCGGACGGTACGGGGTGGGCCGAGGGCGCGGGTGTGCTGCTGCTGGAACGGTTGTCGGACGCGCGCCGTAATGGCCATCAGGTGTTGGCGGTGGTGCGGGGTTCGGCGATCAATCAGGACGGTGCGTCGAATGGTCTTACGGCGCCCAATGGGCCGTCGCAGCAGCGCGTGATCCGACAGGCACTGGGCAGCGCTGGGCTCTCCACCGTTGATGTGGATGCGGTGGAGGCGCACGGCACGGGTACGACGCTGGGTGATCCGATCGAGGCGCAGGCGCTGTTGGCCACCTACGGCCAGGGGCGTGAGGTGGATCGGCCGTTGTGGCTGGGGTCGGTCAAGTCGAACATCGGGCACGCGCAAGCGGCTGCCGGTGTCGCGGGTGTCATCAAGATGGTGATGGCGATGCGGGCGGGGGTGCTGCCGCGCACGCTGCACGTCGATGAACCGTCCCCGCACGTCGACTGGACGATGGGCTCCGTCGAGTTGCTGACCGAGGGTGTCGAGTGGCCCGAGACAGGTCGTCCGCGGCGGGCTGCGGTGTCGGCGTTCGGCATCGGCGGGACGAATGCGCACGTCATTTTGGAGGAGCCGCCGGAGGTCGCGGAGGAGGTGGCGTCTCCGTCTCCGGTGGGTGGGGTACTGCCGTGGGTGTTGTCCGCCGGGTCCGCTGAGGGGTTGGTGGCGCAGGCCGGGCGGCTGTCGGGGGTCGTTGCCGAGCTGGATCCGGTGGATGTGGGGTGGTCGCTGGCGACCGGTCGGGCCGGGCTGGGGCATCGGGCGGTGGTGTGGGGCTCGGCCGCGGAGGAGTTGACGGCGGGGCTGGGCTCGGTGGAGTCCAGCGGCGGTGTGGTGGATGGTCGCCTTGCGGTGTTGTTCACGGGGCAGGGGTCGCAGCGGGTGCGGATGGGTGCGGAGCTGGCGGCTGAGTTCCCGGTGTTCGCGCGGGCGTTGGATGAGGTGTGTGCCGGGTTCGAGGGGTTGCTGCCGGAGTCGCTGGCGGACGTGCTGTCGGCCGATACCGACCTGTTGGACCAGACCGTGTTTACGCAGGCCGGGTTGTTTGCGGTCGAGGTGGCTCTCTATCGGCTCGCTGAATCGTGGGGTGTTCGTCCCGACTTCGTGATGGGGCATTCCATCGGTGAGTTGGTCGCCGCGTATGTGGCGGGGGTGTTCTCGCTGGAGGATGCCTGCCGCCTGGTCGCTGCCCGCGGTTCGTTGATGCAGGCGCTGCCCGAGGGCGGGGCGATGCTCGCGGTGCAGGCCGGTGTCGAGGACGTTCGCGCGGAGCGGGTTGATGTGGCTGCCGTCAACGGGCCCACGTCGGTGGTGGTTTCGGGAGCCGAGGCGGATGTCGAGGTGGTGCGGGAGCGGCTGGCGGCGGCCGGGGTCAAGACGCGGCGGCTGGCGGTCTCGCACGCCTTCCACTCCTCCCTGATGGAGCCGATGCTGGCGGACTTCGCTCAGGTGGCCGCGAGCGTCGACTACGCCGACCCCCGCATCCCGGTGGTGTCGAACCTCTCGGGCCGGGTGGCGGGCGAGGAGATCCGTACCCCCGAGTACTGGGTACGGCATGTCCGCGAAGCGGTCCGTTTCGCTGACGGGGTCGCTGCGCTGGCCGAGTCCGGGGTGACGAAGTTCCTGGAGCTGGGCCCCGACGCCACGCTCACCGCGATGGCCGCCGAGAGCGTCGAGGGCCTGTTCGTCCCGGCCACCCGGCGGGGCCACGCTGAGGTGGAGACGTTCACGCAGGCCCTGTCCCAGCTCTGGGTCAGTGGCGTCGACGTGGACTGGGCCGCCCTCTTCGAAGGCCGCAACCCGCACCGCGTCGACCTGCCCACGTACCCCTTCCAACGCGAGCACTACTGGCTGACCGATGACGCCACGACGGGTGACCCCGTCGGGCTCGGGCTTGGTGAGGCCGGGCATCCGTTGTTGGGTGCGGCGGTTCCGTTGGCGGGTGGGGACGGGGTGTTGCTGACGGGCCGGCTGTCGACCCGTACGCATTCCTGGCTCGCCGATCACGCGGTGGCGGGGACTGTGCTGCTGCCGGGGACGGCCTTCGTGGAGCTGGCGGTGCGTGCCGGTGACGAGGTCGGTTGCGGGAGTGTGCGCGAGCTGACGCTTCAGGCGCCCCTGGTCCTGCCTGAACAGGGTGGTGTGCAGATCCAGGTCGTCGTCGGTGCAGCCGAGGAGGACGGGCGGCGCCCGATCACCGTGTACTCGCGTCCCGAGTCGACCGAGGCCAGTGGTGCGTGGACGCTGCATGCGGAGGGTGTGCTTGCGGAGGCTCCGGTCGCGGCGTCCGCGGATCTGTCGGTGTGGCCGCCTGCCGGGGCGGAGCCGGTGGATGTGTCCGGGTTCTACGCGGAGGCCGAGGCTGCCGGTTATGTCTATGGGCCGGTGTTCCAGGGTCTGTCGGCCGTCTGGAGGCTGGGCGACGAGGTCTATGCCGAGGTGGAGCTGGCTGAGGAAGCGCATGGCCGGGCGGGGGCGTTCGGGGTGCATCCGGCGCTGTTGGACTCGGCGCTGCATGCGGTGCTGGCGGCCTCGGAGTTGGGAGAAGGGCTGCGGCTCCCGTTCCTGTGGGAGGGCGTGTCGCTCCTGGCGTCCGGTGCCACCGTCGCTCGCGTCCGTATCGCGCCCCTGGGTGGGGACACGGTCTCCGTGGAGCTGGCGGACGCGACCGGCGCTCCGATAGCCGTAG
Organism: Streptomyces sp. NPDC002779; assembly: GCF_042888685.1. Classification (NCBI taxonomy): domain Bacteria; kingdom Bacillati; phylum Actinomycetota; class Actinomycetes; order Kitasatosporales; family Streptomycetaceae; genus Streptomyces; species Streptomyces sp. NPDC002779. Next base: position 1,045 of record NZ_JBIAQC010000008.1, on the reverse strand, counting down.
CCGAGTCGCTGATGCTCCGTCCGGTGGCCATCGACCAGCTGGCCGCAGCGGCCACGAGCGGCCCCGACTCCCTCTACCGGCTGGAGTGGATGCCGGCTCCGGTCGCCGACGCCGGTTCCCTGCATCCGACGCGGTATGCCGGAATCGACGCCCTACTCGCCGCACTCGACGCGGGTGACGCGGCCCCCGAGGCGGCGCTGGTCGAGGTCTCCGGCGCCGGCGACGGCTCAGCGCTCGCCGACGCTGCCGCCCGGGTCACTGCTGAGGTGCTGGCGCTGGTGCAGGGATGGTTGGCAGAGGAGCGGTTGGCCGGGTCGCGGCTTGTCGTGGTGACGCGGGGCGCGGTGGCGACTGACGGCGGTGACCTCGCTGATCTGGCGACCGCATCCGTATGGGGGCTCGTGCGGTCCGCGCAGTCCGAGAACCCTGGCCGCATTGTGCTTCTCGACGCCGATCAGGCCGTCGAGGAGGCCGCTGTAGGGGCGGCATTGGCCAGTGGTGAGCCCCAACTGGCGTTCCGTGAGGGCCGGGTGCTGGTGCCGCGTCTGGTGCACGCGGCCGGTTCGGGCGGGAGCCTGGCGGTTCCGGCGAGGGAGTCCGCGTGGCGACTCGATACGTCGGGCACCGGCACGCTGGAAGGGCTGGCTCTGGTTCCGGCACCGGGGGCGTCCGCGCCGCTGGAGCCCGGTCAGATACGGATCGCCGTCCGCGCGGCCGGGGTGAACTTCCGCGACGTACTGATGAGCCTCGGGATGTACCCGGGGCGCCCTGTGCTGGGCAGCGAGGCCGCGGGTGTTGTTCTCGAAGTGGGGGAGGACGTCTCCGACTTCGCCCCTGGCGACCGGGTGATGGGTCTGGTCCTGGAGAGCTTCGGTCCGTTGGCGGTGGCGGATGCGCGGGTGGTGGTCCGTGTGCCGGAGGGGTGGTCGTTCGAGCAGGCGGCGACCGTGCCGGTGGTGTTCTTGACCGCGTATTACGGGCTGGTGGATCTCGGTCGTGTGCGGGCCGGGGAGACGGTTTTGGTGCACGCGGGTGCGGGTGGGGT